>JAHWJY010000063.1 GCA_019348135.1 Actinomycetota bacterium | reverse complement strand
CGGTCCCCGACGGCGCCACGATCGAACCCATCTACGCCGACACCGAGGAGGGTCGCGCGATCCTGCGCCACTCGGTCGCGCACCTCATGGCGCAGGCGGTCACGGACCTGTTCCCCGGGGCGAAGTGGGCCATCGGTCCGCCGGTCGAGAACGGCTTCTACTACGACTTCGACGTCGAGACCCCCTTCACGCCGGACGACCTCGAGCGCATCGAGGCGCGGATGTCCGAGCTCATGAAGGAGCGGCAGGCGTTCGTCCGTGAGGAGCTGTCCAAGGACGAGGCGCTCGAGCTGTTCGCCGACCAGCCCTACAAGCGCGAGGTCATCGAACGCGTCGCCGCCGGAGGCGCCGAGGAGGACGCCGTCGCCGACAATACGCGCGCGAGATCGTCTTCGACGCTGCTCGACACCGCCGACGCCGAGCTGCAGGAGGGGCAGCCGGTCTTCACCGTCTACCGCAACATGCGCAGCGAGGACGACGAGGCGTGGGTCGACCTCTGCCGTGGCCCCCACATCCCGAGCTCCGACCGCGTGCCGGCGTTCAAGCTCCTGCGGACCGCCGGTGCGTACTGGCGGGGTCGTGAGGACCAGCCGATGCTGCAGCGGATCTACGGCACGGCGTGGGAGTCGAAGAAGGCGCTCGACGCCCACCTCGAGATGCTCGAGGAGGCACGCAAGCGCGACCACCGCAAGCTCGGTCGCGAGCTCGAGCTCGTGCACTTCCCCGAGGAGCTCGGCTCCGGGCTCGCGATCTTCCTGCCGAAGGGCGCGCTCGTCCGGCAGCAGATGGAGGACTGGATCCGTGCCGAGGTGGTCAGGCGTGGCTACGAGCCGGTCTACACGCCGCACGTGGCCCGCGAGGACCTGTGGCGCATCTCCGGGCACCTCGAGAACTACGGCGAGCTGATGTTCCCGGGCATGGAGCTCGACGACGGCAGCGCGTACCGGATGAAGCCGATGAACTGCCCGTTCCACATCCTCGCGTACAAGTCCCGCACGCGGTCCTACCGCGACCTGCCGCTGCGGCTGGCCGAGCTCGGGACCGTGTACCGGTTCGAGAAGTCAGGCGTCGTGAACGGGATGCTGCGGGCGCGCGGGTTCACCCAGGACGACAGCCACATCTTCTGTCGCGCCGACCAGATCGTGGACGAGGTCGTGGCCTGCATCGAGTTCGCGCGCGACCTCTACCAGGCGTTCGGGCTGGGGGAGCCGTCGCGCGTCGCCGTCTCGACCCGGCCCGAGGGCAAGTCCGTCGGGACCGACGAGCAGTGGGAGCGGGCCGAGGACGCGCTGAAGCAGGCGTGCGAGACGTCCGGCTACGACTACGTCGTGGACGAGGGCGAGGGGGCGTTCTACGGCCCCAAGATCGACATCCACGCGCGCGACGCCATCGGCCGCGAGTGGCAGCTCACGACCATCCAGGTCGACTTCACGCTGCCCGACCGCTTCGAGATGAGCTACATCGGCGACGACGGCGAGCCGCACCAGCCGTTCATGGTGCACCGCGCCCTGTTCGGTTCGATCGAGCGCTTCTTCGCCGTGATGCTCGAGTCGTTCAACGGGGCCTTCCCGACCTGGCTCGCGCCGCTGCAGGTCGAGGTCGTGCCGGTCGCGGCCGACTTCGTCGACTACGGGCTGCAGGTCGCGGCCGCGCTCGAGGAACGCGGCATCCGGGTCCACGTCGACGACTCCGACGACACGCTCGGCAACAAGATCCGCAAGGCCAAGACGTCCAAGACCCCGTACGCGCTGGTGGTCGGATCCGACGAGGCCGACCGCCGCACGGTCGCGGTCAACCCGTACGCCGGCGACCGCCGCAAGGCCGTGCCGGTCGACGACTTCGTGGCCGAGATCGCCGCCGAGGTCGCCGAGCGACGGACCGCGGCCCCGGCCGCACCGTGAGCGGGGACACGGGCGACACCACCGAGCACGTCGGCGAGGTCGGCCGCGACGGCCGGGCCGACCAGCCCGGCGTCGCGGTCGAGGACCTCCAGCGGTTGTGGGCGCCGTGGCGGTTCGGCTACATCGCCGGCGGGGCGCCCATCGAGGGCTGCCCGTTCTGCGTCCTGCCGGCGCGCGAGCCGGCGCGGGACCGCGAGTCCCTGATCCTGCACCGCGGCGAGCACGCGTTCGTGCTCTTCAACGCCTACCCCTACAACCCGGGTCACCTCATGGTGGTGCCGTACGTGCACGAGCCCGACCTCGAGGCGCTCGCCGACGAGGTCGCCGACGAGGTCTGGGCGCTCGGACGGCGGACGGTCGCCCTGCTGCGGTCCGAGCTGGCCTGCCAGGGGGTCAACCTCGGCATGAACCTGGGTCGGGCGGGCGGCGCGGGGATCGCCGATCACCTCCACCTCCACGCGGTCCCGCGCTGGGTCGGCGACACGAACTTCATCTCGACGGTGGCGGCCGCGCGCGTGCTGCCGGTGGCGCTCGAGGAGCTCTACGACCGGCTCGCGCCGGGGTTCGCCGGCTCCGTCCCCGGGTCGGACGGGCGGACGGAGGCGTGAGCGCGGAGGCGTGCGGGCCCGAGGGGTGCGGCGACTGCTCGCTCGCCTGCGCCCGGTCGGAGGCGCCGGGGAGCGGACGCGCCGGCGCCGACCTCGCGGTCGTGGGCGCTGCCGGGGTCGTCGTGGCGCTCCTCGCCGGCGTGCTCGCGCTCGGCGCGCCGGGGTGGGTCGCCACGCTCGCCGGCGTCACGGCCGGGGCGGGCATCGCGCTCGCCGGTGTCGCCCACGTCGCCCGGACCTCGTCACGTGCGGGACTCGGCGACGGCGTCGCGGTCCTGCCCGTGCGCGTGCTTCCCTTCGTGACGGCGGCGTTCCTCGCCACCGTCCTCGCCCGTGCCGGCGCCGCGCTGCTCGCCTGACCGCGCCCGGCCCTCCGGCCGGCGTACCATCAGTGCCCGCACGGCCGTCCCGTCCTCCCACCCCATCCGGAGCCCCGGTGGCGATCAAATCCAACTTCAGCCACGTGGTGGACCTCGTCGTGGCGCCCATCGGTCGCGGCCTCGCTGCCCTCGGGTTCAGCGCCAACGTCCTCACGACCCTCGGGATCGTGCTGACGGGCATCGCGGCCTGGCAGGTCGTCGTCGGCGAGCCCGTGGCCGCCGGCTGGTTCCTCGTGGCCGGCGGGCTTATGGACACCTTCGACGGCGCGGTCGCGCGGGCGCGGTCGGCGAGCACCCCCTTCGGGGGCTTCTACGACTCGGTCAGCGACCGCGTCTCCGACGGCATCATCCTGGCCGCGATGGCGTGGTGGCTGCGCGACTCGCCCCGGCTGTTCGCGCTCGCCGCGGTCGCGCTGGTGGCGGCCCAGGTCACGAGCTACGTCCGCGCCCGCGCCGAGGCGATCGACCTGACGTGCGACATCGGGATCATGGAGCGCGCCGAGCGGGCCATCCTGCTGATGGCCGCGCTCGTGTTCCACCGCTGGCTCCTGGAGCCGGTCCTGTGGATCCTCGCGGTCGGCGCCGCCGTCACGGTGGTCCAGCGGGTCCACCACGTGTGGTGCCAGATCGACCGTGACATCCCCGACGAGCTGATGGCCTACACCGGTGGCGACCGCGCGTGGAACCGGGCGTTCACCGCCGCCGCGCGCGGGTTCTTCGGCCCCCAGAACTTCGACCGTGCCTATGACGAGCTCGCGGCCTCCGGTACCCGGGGCGACGGGTGAAGCTGACGGCCTCCCTCGAGGAACTGCCGCCGCCGCCGCCCGAGACGCTCAAGCAGCGCGCGGTCTACCTCCAGTACCGGGCCGTCTGGGAGGCGGCCGCCCGCCTGCCCCGGCCCGTGGCCGACCGGATCCCGGGGCGGGTCGGGCCGGTGTGGTACCGGCTCGCCTCGAGCCAGCAGCGCGACCAGGTCCGACGCAACCTCTCGCGCGTGACCGGTCATGCGGTGGGGACGGACGCGCTCGAGGAGGTCGTGCGGGCGGCCTACGAGTCCTACGCCCGCTACTGGCTCGACTCCTTCCGCCTCCACACCATGACCCCGGAGGACGTCCTCTCGCGGTCGACCGGCGAGGGCCTCGAGCACGTCGACCGCATCCGCGACTCGGGCGAGGGCGGGATCCTGGCGACCGCCCACATCGGCTCGTGGGACATCGGGGCGTTCTTCACCTCGCAGCGACGGTGGGGGATGACCGTCGTCGCCGAGGTGGTCGAGCCGCGCCGGCTCTTCGAGCGGTTCGTGTGGCTGCGGCGCCGCGCCGGCATCGACGTCATCCCGCTGGTCCGCGGTGGCGACATGATCGACCGGCTGGTCGGCGTCGTCGAGCGCGGGGGGCTCGCGACGCTGCTGGCCGACCGCGACCTCACGAAAAAGGGCCCCGTCGTGGAGTTCTTCGGGGAGCCGTGCCGGCTGCCGCCCGGGACGGCCGTCCTCGCGCGCAGGACGGGGCGTCCGGTCGTCATCGGGGGCTTCGTGACGGCGGGGACCGGCTACCACGGTGTGGTGCGACCGCCGGTGCACATCGCCGATCTCAGCGTCGAGGAGGGCACGCAGGTCGTGGCCACGGAGCTCGAGGCCCTCATCGGGAGCTACCCGGAGCAGTGGCACGTGTTCGTGCGCAACTGGCTCGCGGACCGCGAGCCCGACCACCCCGCGCTGGAGCGCCGGTAGGTGCGGATCGTCCTCGTCTCGCCCTACGACATGGACGTCCCCGGTGGCGTGCAGTCCCACGTCGCGCACCTCGCGTCCGAGCTGCGACGTGGTGGCGACGAGGTACGCGTCGTGGCGCCGGGGACGCGCTCACGTGGCGGTCTCGTGGCCGTCGGCGGCTCGGTCCGGATCCCGTTCAACGACTCCGTGGCCCCGATCGCGCTCGACCCGCGCGTGCTGCGGCGGACCCGTGACGCCGTGGCCGCGTTCGCCCCGGACGTGGTGCACGTCCACGAGCCGGCCGTGCCGTGGGTGGCGCTGTCCGCGAGCCTCGCCGGCGTCGCTCCCACGGTGGGCACCTACCACGCGTGGTCCGACCGGGACCGGGCGTACCGCGCCGCCCGGCCGATGCTGCGTCGCGTGGCCCGCCGGCTCGATGCGCTGATCGCCGTGAGCGATGCGGCCGCCGACTACCACAGCCGCGCGCTGGGCATCCCCGAGCGCGACTTCCGCATCATCCCCAACGCCGTCGACGTGGACCGCTTCGCCCGGGCGCTGCCGATCCCGGGGGACCTGCCGCCGACGCTGCTCTTCGTCGGACGTCTCGAGCGACGCAAGGGTCTCGAGCAGCTGATCCGGGCGATGATGATCCTCAAGCCCGAGCGCCCCGACGTCCGCCTGCTCATCGTGGGGGAGGGGCCCGAGCGCGACCGCTGCCAGGAGATGATCCCGGCGCGGCTCCGCTCCGACGTCGTGTTCCTGGGCCGGGTCGACCTCGACGACCTCCCGCGCTTCTACCGCAGCGCCGACCTGTTCGTCTCCCCGGCGCTCGGGGGGGAGTCGTTCGGGATCGTGCTGCTCGAGGCGATGGCCGCCGGCACCCCGGTCGTGGCGTCGGACATCCCCGGGTACCGCTCCGTCCTGCGCCACGAGCTGCACGGACGGCTGGTCCCTCCCGGCGACCCGCGGGCGCTGGCGGACGCGATCCTGACCCTGCTCGACAACCCGGCGCTGCGCGGGGCGATGGGACGCGAGGCGCAGGCGGCGGTCCGCGACTACGACTGGGCCGCGGTGACGGCCCGGCTGCGCTCGCTCTACGTCTCGGTCGCGGACGGTCCTTCCCGCCGGTCGGCGGCAGGCGCGGACTAGGATCGCGGTCCCCGACCGGGAGCTCGCCGTGGTCCCCACCCTGATCGTGCTCGGCATCCTCGCGATCCTCGTGGTCGCGGTCGTGTCGATGTACAACCGGCTGGTGGCGTTGCGGAACCGGGCCGAGGAGCGGTGGGCGCAGATCGACGTCCAGCTCACCCGCCGCCACGACCTCATCCCGAACCTCGTGGAGACGGTGAAGGGCTACGCCGGCCACGAGCGCGAGGTGCTGACGTCGGTGACCGAGGCCCGCGCCGCCGCCGTCTCGGCCGGCAGCGTCGGTGAGCAGGCGCAGGCCGAGGGCATGCTGACCTCGGCCCTGCGGAGCCTGTTCGCGGTCTCCGAGGCCTACCCGCAGCTCCAGGCCGACCAGAACTTCCGTGAGTTGCAGACCGAGCTCGCCCGGACGGAGGACCTGCTCGCCGGCGCGCGGCAGAGCTACAACCTCGCCGTCCGCGAGTACGACACCGCGCTCGAGAGCTTCCCCACCAACATCGTCGGCGGGATGTTCAACTTCGAGCCGCGGGAGTACTTCGAGCTCGCGGACCCCGCCGCCGCCAGCGCCCCCGAGGTCCGCTTCTAGCCCGCCGGGCCGGTGCGGGGCCGGGTCCTCGGACCGGGACGGCGCCGTCGGTAGCGTCCCGTCGACCGCTGCCGCCACACCCGAGGTCCGACGTGCGCCGCCCGTTCCTCCTGCCCTGCGTCCTCGTGCTCGCCGCCACGGCGACGGCCTGCTCGGCGGACTCGGCGGCGCAGCCGCTGCCCCCGCCGTCCCCCGTCGCGGTCGAGGCGAGCGAGCCGACCGCCGCCGAGACCACGCTCCCGGCGGCGGGGCACGTGGCGCCGCTGACCGGCGAGGTGGTCGAGGATCCGGAGGTCACCGGGCGGCCCGTCCTCGCGGTCAAGATCGAGAACACCGCCGCGGCACGGCCCCAGGCGGGCCTCGACCGGGCCGACATCGTCTACGAGGAGATCGTCGAGGGCGGGGTGACCCGCTTCATCGCGTTGTTCCAGTCCGAGGTGCCCGACGTCGTCGGACCCGTGCGCTCGGCCCGGCCCGAGGACGTGGCGATCCTCCCGGCGTACCGGCCGATCCTCGCCTACTCCGGGGCCCGCGACGAGGTGACCGGGATGCTGCGCTCGAGCGGCATCGCGCTGCTCACCGACGACGGCGGCGACGGGTTCTCCCGCGACCCCGGACGCTCCCGGTCCCACGACCTCATGGGTGACGGACCCCGGCTGTACGAGAAGGGCGCCGACGCCTCCGGGGTCGGCCCCGCGACGCCGGTCTTCAGCCACGACGAGACGCCGCCGCCGGGCGCCGTCACCTGCGCCGACACCGCGCCCGACTGCGGCACGGCCGTGCAGGTGCGCTTCTCCGGCGCCGCCGTCGCGGGGTGGACCTACGACGCGTCGGCCGGGGTCTACCGACGGGACCAGGACGGCGAGCCGTCGCGGGTCACCGGGCCCGGCCGCATCGGCGCCGCCAACGTCGTGGTCCTCGGCATGCAGGTGGGGCAGGGCGGGTGCTGCGACGCCGCTGGGACCCCGTTCACGGAGACGACGATCGTGGGGGAGGGGACGGCCGTGGTGCTGCGCGACGGCCGGCGCTACGACGTCCGGTGGCGCAAGACGTCGGCCGGGAGCCATCTCGAGCTCCTGGACGGGGCCGGCGCGCCGTTCCCGTTGTCCCCTGGCCCCACGTGGATCCACCTCGCACCCGTGGACCGCCTGCCGGCCTGACGGGAGTATCCTCGGCGGTCCGACCGGGACGAGCGACCGCCGGGTCGGAGGAGCGAGCCCCACCATGTCCGAGACCCGCACCGGCACCACCCGCGTCAAGCGGGGGCTGGCCGACATGCTGAAGGGCGGCGTCATCATGGACGTCGTCACGCCCGAGCAGGCGCGCATCGCCGAGGACGCCGGCGCGGTCGCCGTCATGGCCCTCGAGCGGGTGCCGGCCGACATCCGCCGCGACGGTGGCGTCGCGCGGATGTCCGATCCGGACATGATCGACGGCATCGTCGCCGAGGTCTCCATCCCCGTGATGGCCAAGGCCCGGATCGGCCACTTCGTCGAGGCCCAGGTCCTGCAGTCGCTCGGCGTCGACTACGTCGACGAGTCCGAGGTGCTGACGCCCGCCGACGAGGCGCACCACATCGACAAGTGGCAGTTCGACGTGCCCTTCGTGTGCGGGGCGACCAACCTCGGCGAGGCGCTGCGGCGCCTGACCGAGGGCGCGGCGATGATCCGCAGCAAGGGCGAGGCCGGCACGGGCAACGTCGTCGAGGCGACCCGTCACATGCGCGCCATCGCCGGCGAGATCCGCAAGCTCACCACGATGGACGAGACCGAGCTCTTCGCCGCCGCGAAGGAGC
Source organism: Actinomycetota bacterium (assembly GCA_019348135.1). Lineage (GTDB taxonomy): Bacteria > Actinomycetota > Nitriliruptoria > Nitriliruptorales > Nitriliruptoraceae > JAHWJY01. Next base: position 4,873 of record JAHWJY010000063.1, on the reverse strand, counting down.
ACCGCGCCCCCTACGACCTCGTGGCCGAGATCGCCGAGACCGGCCGGCTCCCCGTCGTGCTGTTCACCGCCGGTGGCATCGCCACGCCGGCGGACGCGGCGATGATGATGCAGCTCGGCGCGGACGGCGTGTTCGTCGGCTCCGGCATCTTCAAGTCCGGCAACCCCGAGCAGCGCGCCCGCGCCATCGTCGAGGCGACCACCCACTTCGACGACCCCGCCGTCATCGCGAAGGTGTCGCGGGGGCTCGGCGAGGCGATGGTCGGCATCAACATCGACACGCTCCCCGAGGACCAGCGGTACGCGTCCCGCGGCTGGTGACGCCGGCGCCGGTGAGGTGGTCGGGGCGGGACTGGGTCCCGGGGGAGCGCCTCTCGGGACGTACGACCGCCCCGGAGTTCCCGGCGGACGCCCCGGTCGTCGGCGTGCTCGCGCTGCAGGGTGACGTCCTCGAGCACCTGCGCGCGCTCGCCCGCTGCGGTGCCCGGCCGGTCCGCGTCCGGCGCGTGGCCGACCTCGAGCACGTCGACGGGCTGATCGTCCCCGGCGGCGAGTCGACGACGATCGGCAAGCTCCTGGTCCGGGCGGAGCTGCTCGAGCCGCTCCGCGAGCGCATCACCGGCGGCCTGCCGACGTTCGGCACCTGCGCCGGCATGATCCTGCTGTCGCGCGAGCTCGACCAGGAGGCGCCCCAGCCGTTGCTCGGCGTGCTCGGCGTCCGCACGCGACGGAACGCCTTCGGCCGGCAGGTCGACTCGTTCGACACCTCGCTCGCGATCGCGGGCGTCGCCGGCGAGCCGATGGACGTGTCGTTCATCCGCGCCCCGTGGGTCGAGGAGGTGCTGGACGGCGACGTCGAGGTCCTCGCGAGCGTCGACGGGAAGCCGGTCGTGGTCCGGCAGGGGCACGTCCTCGCGACCGCCTTCCACCCCGAGGTGACGGGCGACGACCGCCTCCACCAGCGCTTCGTCGACGACCTCCGGTAGCGATCGGGGAACGAGATGTCGGCATGCCGACAGCCGCTGCCCCGATCGCCCGGCTCAGGTCCAGACGGGGGCGTCGGCCGCGGCGAAGGCGGCGCCGTGGCCCGGCACGATCAGGCTCGCGATCTCGAGCACGCGCCCGCGGTTGCGACGCACCGCGTCGCCGTCCACCGCCTTGGGGTCGGGGGCGATGTCGCCGTTCCACCACAGGTGGGTGAGGACCACGACGCCGTCGTCCGTCTCCACGACCGTGGAGATGTCCTGCGGGGTGTGGCCCGGCGTCTCGAGGAGGCGGACCTCCGGGGTGAGCGCGACGCCCTCGGCGGGCCGGCTGTCCCACACGTCGCGGGTGTAGACGGCCCAGTGGTCGTGCACCCGGGCGTCCTCGGGGAACAGCGCGATGTTGACCGTGTGGTCCGGGTGGTGGTGCGACAGCACGACGTCGGTGACGTCGCGAGGCTGCACGCCGAGGTCGAACATCGGCTGCAGGATGGCGGCCCGCTCGGGCACCATCCCGGGGTCGACGACGATGACGCGGTCGCCGGAGCGGACCAGCGTCACGGTGCCCGCGACGCGGTCGCCCACGTAGCCGGCGAAGAGCACGTCCACCTGCGCCACGAGCCGTCCTCCCGATCGGTCGCGCCACCCTAGGCGGTACCCTCGCACGCCGGCCGGGAGTGCCGCGGGACGTCGCCAGGAGGGCCACATGTCCGGACACAGCAAGTGGTCCACCATCAAGCACAAGAAGGGCGCCAAGGACGCGCGTCGGGGCAAGGAGTTCGCCAAGCTCATCCGCCAGATCGAGGTCGCCGCGCGCGAGGCCGCGACCTCCGACCCGTCGGTGTCGCCGTCGCTCGCCCTCGCGGTCCAGAAGGCGAAGGACGCCGAGGTCCCGAAGGAGACGATCCTCCGCGCGTGCAAGCGCGGCGCCGGCGAGCTCGAGGGCGGCAAGGCCTACGAGGTCGCCCAGTACGAAGGCTACGCACCGGGCGGGGTGGCGGTCCTGATCGACTGCCTCACCGACAACCGCAACCGCACGGCCGGCGACATCCGCAACGCGTTCACGAAGGTGGGGGGCAACCTCGCCGAGCCGGGCGCCGTCGCGTTCATGTTCTCCCGTCGCGGCCAGATCGTCTTCGAGGCCCCGGCCGCCGCCGAGGACGACGTCATGCTCCTCGGCCTCGACCACGGGATGGAGGACCTCGAGTCGGACGGTGACACCTACACGGCGTGGTGCGACGCGTCCGACGAGCCCGACCTCCGCAAGGTGTTCGAGGAGGAGGGCTACCGCATCGAGCGGTCCGGCTCGACGATGGTCCCGTCCTCGACGGTGCCGATCGAGGACGTCGCCGAGGCCAAGCGGGTCGTGCGGCTGATGGACCTCCTCGACGACCTCGACGACGTCCAGGACGTCTACGCCAACTTCGACCTCGACGACGACGTGATGGCGCAGCTCGACGACTGACGCCCGTCCCGCCTCGCCGGCGGGGGCGGAGCCCCTTGCTACGGTGAACACACGTTCGAGGTGGTCGCGGTCCGGAAGGCACGTCGTTGGGTGGCACGCCGGTGCGGGTGCTGGGGGTCGACCCCGGTCTCACGCGCTGCGGCATCGGGGTCGTCGAGGGCCCGCCGGCGGCGCCGGTCCTGGTGGCCGCCGAGCTCGTCCGGACCCCGCGCGAGGATGCGCTCGAGCTGCGGCTCGACGCGTTGCACCGCGCGGTCGCCGGAGCGATCGCGCGCTACCGGCCCGACGCGGTCGCGGTCGAGCGGGTGCTCTTCTCGAGCAACGTCCGCAGCGCCATGGCGACGGGCCAGGCCGCCGGCGTCGCGCTGCTCGCGGCGGCCCAGGCCGGCGTCCCCGTGACGCCGTACTCGCCGAACGACGTCAAGTTCACGGTCGCCGGGCACGGCGGCGCCGACAAGGACGAGGTCGGTCGCATGGTCGCGATGCAGCTGCGTCTGTCGGCGGTGCCACGTCCCGCCGACGTCGCCGACGCGCTGGCGATCGCCCTCACCCACCTCGCGCGGGCGCGGATGGGCGCGGTCGGCGAGGCCGGGGCGCCCGCCGCCTCCGCCCGCGCCGGCGGAGGCTCGCGCGGCTGGGAGGCGGTGCTCGACAACCCCCACCTCCGGGTGGCCGGGGGCACCGCGCCCCCGAGGAGGACGACGTGATCGCACACCTCCGCGGACGCGTCGCCGCACGCGCGGCGACCACGGTGGTCGTCGACGTGAACGGGGTCGGCTACCTCGTGCACGTCCCGTCGGCGGACCGCATCCCGCCCCGTGGCGAGCCGGTCGAGCTGCACACCTCGCTGCAGGTGCGCGAGGACTCCATGACGCTCTTCGGCTTCCCGGACCGCGCCGCGCTCGAGACCTTCGACCTGCTGCTCACGTCCTCGGGCGTCGGGCCCAAGCTCGCCCTGGCGGCGCTCGCGACGCACCGCCCCGACGTGCTCCGCGCCGCGATCGCGACCGAGGACGTCGCGACGCTGACCGCCGTCCCGGGCATCGGACGCAAGGTGGCGCAGCGCCTCGTCCTCGAGCTCCGCGACAAGGTCGGCGGCGTCGACGGCGAGCTCCCCGGCGCCGCGACCGCCGCCGGCGGGGTCCACACGCCGCTCGCCGAGGTCCGTGAGGCGCTGGTGTCGCTCGGCTACGGCGCCGGCGAGGTCCAGACGGCCCTCGCGGAGCTCGAGCCCGACGGCGAGGTCGCCGACCTGCTGCGTCGTGCCCTCCGCTCGCTCGGCGCGTCCGCGACCGCGGGGAGCCGGCGGTGACGCAGGGAGACGACCTCCTCGACGCGTCCGGGCTGCCGGGCGAGGACCGGCTCGACGCGACGCTGCGGCCGCAGCGCCTCGACGAGTTCATCGGGCAGCCACGCGTGCGACGCCAGCTCGAGCTCGTGCTCAAGGGCGCGATGCAGCGCGGCGCCCCGCCCGACCACGTGCTGCTGTCGGGTCCCCCCGGGCTCGGCAAGACCACGATGGCGGCCATCGTCGCGGCCGAGGTCGGCGCCGCCTTCCGCGCGACCTCGGGTCCCGCCCTCGAGCGACCGGGCGACCTCGCCGCGATCCTCACCAACCTCGAGCCGGGCGACGTGCTCTTCCTCGACGAGATCCACCGGCTGCCGCGTCCCATCGAGGAGGTGCTCTACCCGGCGATGGAGGACTTCCAGATCGACATCGTCGTCGGCAAGGGCCCCGGGGCGCGGTCGATCCGGCTCGACCTCCCGCCCTTCACCCTCGTGGGCGCGACGACCCGGACCGGGCTGATCGCGAGCCCGCTGCGGGACCGCTTCGGCTTCTCGGCCCACCTCGACTACTACGACCGCGCCGATCTCGAGCGCATCGTCGAGCGGTCGGCCCGGCTGCTCGAGATCCCCACCGACGCCGCCGGCGGCGCCGAGATCGCCCGGCGGTCGCGCGGCACGCCGCGCATCGCCAACCGCCTCCTCCGGCGCGTGCGCGACTACGCGGAGGTGGAGGCCGACGGCATCGTCGACGTCGACGTCGCGAAGGCGGCCCTCGAGGTCTTCGACGTCGACGAGATCGGGCTCGACCGGCTCGACCGGCGGGTCCTCGAGGCCATCGTCGAGCGCTTCGCCGGCGGTCCCGTGGGGCTCGCCACGCTCGCCACGTCGGTGGGGGAGGAGACCGACACCGTGGAGGACGCCGTCGAGCCGTTCCTCATCCAACGGGGTCTGATCCAGCGGACACCGCGGGGGCGGGTCGCCACGGCGGCCGCCTACGCCCACCTCGGGGTGCCGTCGCCGAGCGACGACGGGATGGCGTCGCCGAGCGACGACGGGATGGCGTCGCCGAGCGACGACGGGATGGCGTCGCCGAGCGACGACGACGGCGGCTCACGTCTCTTCGACTAGCGCGAAGGGTC
>JAHWJY010000200.1 GCA_019348135.1 Actinomycetota bacterium | reverse complement strand
GAGTTCTTCACCGGCGACGAGGTCACCGTCGACGCGCCGGCGTGCGTCGAGGCGCTCGAGTACATGTTGTCGTACCCGGCCGAGGACCTCCAGCCGACCGACGCCGAGATGGGCGGGGTCTCCGACGGTGACATGTTCGCGCAGGGCCAGATCGCGATGCTCACCACCGGCATCTGGATGTTCTCCACGTTCGCGGAGGCTCCCTTCGAGTGGGACATCGTCGTCGAGCCCGGCGGGACCGAGAAGGCCAGCCACTTCTTCTCCAACGGCCTCGCCGTCGCGGCTGATTCCGACAAGCAGGACGCTGCCTGGAAGTGGGTCGCGTTCATGACCGGACACCCGGAGGCCGCCCAGATCCGGGTCGACGCCAGCTGGGAGCTTCCGACCGTGACCGATGAGTCGCTCTTCGCGGGCTACCTGGGGTCCAGCGAGAAGCCGGCGAACCGGCAGGCGGTGCTCGACTCGCTGAACCACGCGATCGTCCCGCCGGTCATCGAGCGACAGTCGGAGATGCAGGACGCCGTCAACGCCCTCATCGAACGCGCCAAGGCCGGGGAGCTGACGGCCGCGGAAGCCCTCAGCCAGGCCAAGGTGGAGATCGAGAACCTGCGCAGCTGACCGCTGCGCACGATCACGCGGGGCGACGTCACCACGTGGCGTCGCCCCGCCCACCGAGACCTGTGAGGAAGCCGTGAACGATCTGTCCTCCGTCCTGGCCGCCAGCGTGGCGGTGATCCTCGACAACCAGTCCACGTCGGGCAGCTACGTCGCCTGCCCCGACTTCCCCCCGTACCGCTACTCCTGGTTCCGCGACGGTGCGTTCATCGCGGAGGCGATGAGTCGCAGCGGTCAGACCGGCTCCGCCGACCGGTTCCACGGCTGGTGCTCCGACGTCGTCGGACAGCGCCGCGACCGGATCGACCGGCTCATCGCCCGCGCCTCCGACGGAGAGCCGATCGAGGCCTCGGAGCACCTGCATACCCGCTACACCCTCGACGGGCGCGAGGCCGACGAGGAGTGGTGGACCTTCCAGCTCGACGGCTACGGGACCTGGCTGTGGGCGCTCGACACCCATCTGCGGCGTCACGGCGGGTCGCGCCTGCCGTACCTGTCCTCCGTCGCCGCCACGATCGAGTACCTCGCCGCGTTCCACGACCACCCCTGCTACGACTGGTGGGAGGAGAACGTCGACCAGCGGCACACGTCGACGCTCGTGGCCGTCGCGGCGGGCCTGCGCGCGGTCAGTTCGTGGCCCGACCTCGACGGCTCCCGGCTCGCCGCCGCGACCGCCGACCGGATACTCGAGCGCGTAGCCGTGGAGGGGGTGCACGACGGCCACCTGACGAAGTGGCTGGGCAGCACCGAGGTCGACGCGAGCCTGATCGCGGCGTTCGTCCCGTTCGGGCTGTACCCCGTCGACGGCGAGCTCGCCCGGGCCACGATCGGACGCATCGAACGGGAACTCGTGCCGGCTGGCGTGCACCGGTACGGCGACGACGTCTACTACGGCGGCGGGGAGTGGGTGCTGCTGGCCGGCTTCCTCGGCTCCTACCACGCCGCGGCCGGAAACGACCTGCGTGCCCGCGAGCTCCTCGGATGGATCGCGGCGCAGGCCGACGGCGACGGCCACCTCCCCGAGCAGGTCAACACCCACATGCTCCACCCTGAGGACGAGCAGCGCTGGATCGAGCACTGGGGCCCGTCCGCGAAGCCGCTGCTGTGGTCCCACGCGATGCTGCTGTCCCTCGCCGCGGATCTCGACCTCGAAGGCCATGCGCGATCGACCCAGCCGGAGCTCGTGTGACACCCATCAGCCACACCCCCCGGGGCCGCGGTCACGCGTACCGACCGAGCCTCGACCAACGGGTCCCGCCCGAGCCCGCCGAGGGTGACGCCATCCGGGTCGGCGCCCTGACCGATCCAGACGTGGGCGACGTGACCCTCGAGCTCGACGTGGACGGCGCGAGACGCACGATCCGTGCGGACCCGGAGCCGCTGGTCCGGTCAGGTGGCGACGAGGTCGGCGGAGGCCATCTCGCCGCGGCCGCCGCCGCGGGCGAGGACGTCGGCGACCGATGCGCGTGGAGCGCGGACCTCGGCAGCCATCCGGCCGGGACACGGCTCCGCTACCGCATGACGGCGTCCGGCGGCACCGCCACCGAGTGGTTCGACTGCACGGTCGCCGGCTGGCGGCCCGACGCCGGGACCGTCGAGCTGTCCGGCGACGCCGAGCGCTTCCTCGGGGACGTCGAGTGGCTCGTCGCCGACCGCGGACCGGTCCGCGCACGGTTCTCGTTGCGCCTGGACCCGGACGAGCACGTCGTCGGTCTCGGTGAGCGGTTCCACGGTCTCGACCAGCGCGGGTGGACCGTCGACACCACCGTCTTCGAGCAGTACAAGGACCAGCACGTCCGCACCTACCTCCCCGTGCCGTTCGCGCTCGTCGTCGGCGGTCCGCAGCCGTGGGGCTTCCACGTGGACACGAGCCGTCGGTGCTGGTTCGACGTCGGGGCCACGCGTCACGACCGCATCACGGTCGAGGTCGCCTGCGACCCGGACGAGGCACCGACCGTGCGCTTGCAGCTGTTCGTCGGCGGCCGTCCGGCCGACGTGCTGTCCACATTCTGGGACACCATCGGCCGCCCCGCGACGGCTCCGGAGTGGGTGTTCCGCCCCTGGATCTCCGGCAACGAGTGGAACACCCAGGCGCGCATCCAGCTGGAGGTCGAACGCAGCCTGGAGGAGGGCATCCCCCTCGGTGTGCTCGTGATCGAGGCCTGGTCCGACGAGGGGACCTTCACGATCTTCCGGGACGCCGTCTACGAACCTCACGACGACGGCTCGCCTCACCGGCTCGGCGACTTCACGTTCCCGCCCGAGGGGGCCTGGCCCGACCCCGCCGGGTTGGTGACCTGGCTCCACGACCGCGGCGTCAAGGTGCTCCTCTGGCAGGTGCCGCTGCTGCCCGACAACGCCGGCAGCCCGCAGCTCGACATCGACCGCCGGGTCATGGTCGAGTCGGACATGGCCGTCCGCGAGGCTGACGGCAGCGCCTACCGCAACCGTGGCTGGTGGTTCCCCGGGGCGCTCCTTCCGGACTTCACCTCCCCGGAGACGCTCGACTGGTGGACGTCGAAGCGCCGCTACCTCATCGAGGACGTCGGCATCGACGGGTTCAAGACCGACGGCGGCGAACACGCCTGGGGCGACGAGCTCCGTTACGCCGACGGTACGCGTGGCGACGTGACCAACAACCTCTACCCCAACCTGTACGCGGCCGCCTACCACCAGCTCATGGACGACTGTGGCATCGAGGGCACCACGTTCTCGCGTGCCGGCTGGGCCGGCGCCGGACGGACACCCTGCCACTGGGCGGGCGACGAGGCTTCCACCTGGGACGCCTACCGTGCCTCGCTCACCGCGGGGCTGTCAGCAGGCATCTCGGGCGTCGTCCTTTGGGGCTGGGACCACGGCGGCTTCTCCGGTGAGATCCCGGACGCCGAGCTGTACCTGCGCACCGCCGCCCAAGCCTGCTTCTCGCCGATCATGCAGTACCACTCCGAGTACAACCACCACCGCACCCCCAGCCGCGACCGCACGCCGTGGAACATCGGCGAACGCACCCGGGACGACCGCGTCGTACCGATCTACCGGCGCTTCGCCGTCCTGCGCGACCGCCTCGTCGACGAGCTCGCCGCGCAGACCCGCAAGGGCATCGAAGGCGGCCTGCCCTTGATGCGCGCGCTCTGCCTCGAGTGGCCGGACGATCCCAAGGTCTGGGACTACCCGCACCAGTACCTGCTGGGAGACGACCTGTTGGTGTCGCCGGTGACGCAGCAGGGCGCAGACCGCTGGGAGATCTACGTGCCAGGAGATGGATGGGTCGACCCGTGGACCGGAACCGAGGTCACCGGCCCCAGCAGTATCGACGTCGCCTCCCCACTCGAACGCATCCCGGTCCTGGTCCGCCGTCGGGCCGCAGACCGACTGCTGCCCCTCTTCGCCCACCTGCCCGAATGATGGCAGTCGTGTACGCCGCAAATCCTGAGTTCGTCGGCGACCGCTTCTGCGTGTTCTGCCGCATCTC
>JAHWJY010000199.1 GCA_019348135.1 Actinomycetota bacterium | reverse complement strand
CGGCCATGCCCTCGGCGCCGTGCTCCCAGCCGCCGGTGTCGACGACCAGGAACGGCCGGTCGGTCCAGCTCGTGAGGTGCTCGGTGCGGTCCCGGGTGATGCCCGGCTTCTCCTCGACGATCGTGACGCGGTCGCCGATGATCCGGTTCACCAGGGTCGACTTGCCGACGTTGGGCCGTCCCACGACCGCGACGCGCGGGAGGCTGCGGCGGGCCGTGACGGGGTCGAGCCGGGTGGGCAGCTCCTCGGTCCGGTCGCGCCAGGCCGCGGTCGCGACGTCGACGATGGCCTCGGTGACCTCGTCGGCGTCCATGCCGGTGGTGTCGAGCTCCCAGGCGTCGTCGGCGCGCTGGAGCGGGGCCACCTCGCGCGTGCCGTCCTGGTGGTCGCGTCGCTCGATCTCGGCGCGGAGGCCGTCCGGGTCGACCCCGAGCTGCTCCGCGCGCCGCCGGGTGCGCTCCTCGACGCTCGCGGTCAGGAACACCTTCAGGTCCGCGTCGGGGAACACCACCGTGCCGATGTCCCGGCCCTCCACCACCGCGCCCGAGGCGGCCGCGACGGAGCGCTGGATCGGCGTCATGGCGGCCCGCACGCCGGCGTGGGCGGCCACGGTCGAGACGGCGTTGGTGACGGCGTCGCCGCGGATCTCGTCCTCGACGTCCTCCCCCGCGAGGAAGGTCCGCCCGCCCCGGCGGTCCAGCACGACCCCGCGGGCGATGTCCTCGCACGCCTGCGGGTCGGTGAGGTCGACGCCGGCGCGGAGGCACGCGAGCGTCACCGCGCGGTACAGCGCCCCGGTGTCGAGGTGGGGGACGCCCAGCGCCGTCGCGACCGCGCCGGCGACCGTGGACTTGCCGCTGCCCGCGGGGCCGTCGATGGCGACGATCGGACCGCCGGCACCGGCGTCGCCACCCGGCGACGTGGGTGGGGGATGATCGGTCGACACGGGCGGCACTTCCGACAGGGGTGGAGCCGCAGCCTACGTCCGGCTGGCCAGCACCTCCACGCGGCCCCCGAGCGCGGCGAGGTCGTCGAGGAAGCTCGGGTACGACGACGACACGGCGCCGAAGCCGGTGATCTCGACCGGCCCCGTCGCCACGGTGGCGGCGATCGCGGCGGTCATGGCGATGCGGTGGTCGCCGGCGGCGTCCACGGTGCCCGGCCCGGGACGCTGCCCACCCGGGACGAGGTAGCCGTCGTCGCGTTCCTCGAACGCCATGCCGAGGGCCCGGAACGCGGCCGCGAGGCTCGCGATGCGGTCGGACTCCTTCACCCGCAGCTCCGCGGCGTCGCGGACCTCGAGCCCGTCGCGGCTGCGCGCGCCGGCCAGCGCCAGGATCGGCAGCTCGTCGAGCGCGTCGACGACGCCGACGCCGGCGAGCACCCCGCCGGCGAGCTCGCTCGCCGCCACCCGCACGTCGGCGACCGGCTCACCCGTGCGTGGGCCGCGCTGCGTCAGCGTCACGTCGGCGCCGAGCTCGAGCAGCGTCGCGACCACACCGAACCGGGTGGGGTTGGCGTTGAGGTCGGTCACGGACACCGCGTCGTCGCCGAGCGCGCCGGCGACCATCCAGAACGCGCCGCTCGACGGGTCACCCGTGACGGCCAGCGGGGCCGCCCGCAGCGGCCCCGGCGTGACCGTGACCTCCTCGCGGCCGTCCTCGGTGGTCACGCTCGCGACGGGCAGACCGAGGTGCTCCAGCATCCGTTCGGTGTGGTCTCGGCTGCGCAGGGGGCTCGCGACCGTCGTCGGTCCGTCGGCGGCGAGGCCGGCCAGGAGCACGCACGACTTCACCTGGGCGCTCGCGACCGGGCTGTCGTACCGGATGCCTCGCAGGGCGCCTCCGCGGACGACGAGGGGCGGGACGGTGGCGCCGGCCCGGGCGTCGATCCTGGCCCCCATGGCCTCGAGCGGTCGGCGGATGCGGTCGACGGGACGGCGCCGCAGCGATGCGTCGCCGGTGAGGACGCTCACCCCGTCGAGCCCGGCCGCGATCCCGGCGAGCAGCCGCAGCGAGGTCCCCGAGTTGCCGCAGTCGAGGACGTCGTCCGGCTCCCGCAGCGGTCCCCGGACGTGCCCGGAGAGCCCACCGGCGGCGTCCAGGGCGAGCTCGACGGTCGCGCCCATCGTGCGCAGTGCCCCGGCCGTCGCCGCGACGTCGCCGCTCGGGGCGAGCCCGGTCACCTCGACCCGCTCCCCCACCAGCGCGCCGAGCATCAGCGCCCGGTGGCTCAGCGACTTGTCGCCCGGCACCCGGACCGTGCCGGCGAGCGTGCCGGGGTGGACGCGGACACGTTCCACGACGGTCATCTCGGCTCCAGGTGGGCGGTGATGCCGCGTCCCCGCAGGAGCGCGAGCGCGCGGTCCGCCGTCTCGTCGCCGTCCACGGCGACGAGGAGGGCGCCCCGGGCGCTGGTCGTGGCGTGGCGCATGGCGAGGTCCTCGATGTTGACCCCCGCCTCCCCCAGCGCCGTCGTGACCTCGGCGAGCACCCCGGGCTGGTCGCTGATGGGGATCACGAGGTCCACGAGCCGACCGGCGCGCTCCTTGCTGGGGAGCCGCTCCCGGGCGGCGCGGGCGCGCGTCAGGAGCCCCCGGACGCCGTCCCAGTCACCGGCGTCGACCTGGTCCCGGACCGTGTGCAGGCGCGACAGGAAGCCGTCGAGCGCCTCGAGCACCGCATCACGGTTCTGGGTCAGGATCCCGACCCACAGGTCGGGGTCCGAGCCGGCGACGCGCGTGGCGTCCCGGAACCCGCCGGCGGCGACGGTGAGCACCGCCTCCCCGGTCCTGGCGGCCGCGTCCGCGGCCTCGTCCATGAGCGTCGAGGCGAGCACCTGCGGGAGGTGGCTCGCGATGGCCACCAGCCGGTCGTGCAGGGCCGGCTCGACGGCGAGGACCCGCGCCCCGAGGGCGCGGAGGAAGGCCGACAGCTCCTCGAAGGCACGCACGTCCGCACCCGCCGTCGGGGTGAGGATCCAGGTCGCTCCCTGGAAGAGCGTTCCATCTGCGGCCTCCACCCCGGTGCGCTCGCTGCCGGCCATCGGGTGCCCGCCGATGAAGCGGGACAGGACGTCGGATGCTCTCGCCGACCCGCTGGAGAGGCGGCTAGGCCCGCTTCCGTGCCATCGCCGGCCCGAACCCTCGACGTCGACCAGAACCTGAGACTTCACGGATCCGACGTCGGTCACCACGGTGCGTGGTCCGAGCGAGGGGACGAGGGACAGGAAGAGTTTCCCAGTAACGCCCACGGGGGTGCAGAGCACGACGAGGTCGGCCCCGTCCACGGCCACCGCCGCGTCCGGCTCGTGGCGGGACCCGATCCCGAGCTCCGCGGCACGTGCCAGCGTGCCCGCGTCGACGTCGGAGACCACGACCTCCTCGACACCGGGGAGCGCTGCCGTGGCGAGCGCCACCGACCCCCCGACCAGCCCGCAACCGACGACGGTCACGCGGCGGAACGGCGAGGTCGGCGTGGTGGAGCTCACTCGGGGAGATCCGTGCGCAGCTGCCGCGCGCCGTGGAGGTAGGGGTGGCGCAGCTCGCGCGGTCCGCGCGAGGTGTAGGCGTGCACCAGGATGCGCACGCACCGCTCGATGCCGCCGGTGATGTCGAGCTCCCGCGCGCACAGCAGCGGGACGTGCGTGATGCCGGCGGCACGCGCGGCCTCCGCCGGGAACCCGCAGTGGATGTCGTCCGTGGCGGTGAACACGATGCTGATGAGGTCGTCCTCGGACAGCTCGTTGCGCTCGAACAGGGCGGTGATGAGCTCCTGCGTGCGGGCGATCATGTGGTCGCGGTCGTCGGCGTCGAGCGTCGTGGCACCCCGGATGGCACGGACCCGCTCGCTCATCGCCCGCCCTTCCGTCGAGCGTCGCCGGAGCCGGAGGGACCGCCCCGCTTCTGGCGCTCCTCCTTGTGGGTGCGCCGGCGCTTGGCCTTCTCGAGCTTCCGGGGCAGGTTGCGGTCGCCCTCGGTCGCGGCGTGGAGCAGCCCGATCTCGCGCTGGGTGAGGAAGCGCCAGTTGCCCTGGCGGAGCTCGCCGAGCTCGACACCGCCGTACGCGACGCGGGCGAGCCGCTCGACGCGCAGATCGACCGCACCGAGCATCCGTCGCACCTCGCGCTTGCG
>JAHWJY010000198.1 GCA_019348135.1 Actinomycetota bacterium | reverse complement strand
TGGGGGCGCTGCACGCCGGGCACCTGTCGCTGGTGGAGCGGTGCCGCGACCTCGCGGACCTCGTGGTCGTGAGCATCTTCGTCAACCCGACCCAGTTCGGGCCGGGGGAGGACCTCGACGCCTACCCCCGGGACCTCGAGGGTGACGAGGCGGCTCTCCGCCGGCTCGGTCCGGCGACGCCCGAGCTCGTCTTCGCGCCGACGGTCGAGGAGGTCTACCCGCGCGAGCCGCTCACGACGGTCTCGGTCCGGGGCCTCAGCTCGGTGCTCTGCGGCGTCAGCCGGCCGACCCACTTCGACGGCGTGACGACCGTCGTCACCAAGCTGTTCAACATCGTGCGACCCGACGTCGCCGTCTTCGGTCGCAAGGACTTCCAGCAGCTCACGATCCTGCGCCGGATGGTGGCCGACCTCGACCAGGGCGTCGAGCTGGTGGGCGGGCCGATCGTGCGTGAGGCCGACGGCGTCGCGATGTCGAGCCGCAACCGGTACCTCACGGGACCGGACCGGGCCGCCGCCCGGACGCTGTCCCGCGGCCTGCGCGCCGCGGTCCTCGCTGCCCGGGACGCCCGCGACGCCGGCGAGGTCCCGACGACCGGTCTGCTCCGGGATGCGGCCACCGTTACCCTCGCCGCCGAGCAGCGGGCGCGGATCGACTACGTGGAGGTCCTCGACCCGGACACGCTCGGACCTCCCGGGGACGACGCCGACCGGTGGCTCGTCGCGGTCGCGGCCTTCGTCGGCCCGGCCCGGCTCATCGACAACGTCGTCGTCGGGGAACGGGGGGACGAGGACGCGCTCCTCGCCGCCACGGACTGACACGGAGATGCCCGGCGTGATCGGGTTGAACGGGGCGGCTGCCAGGCTGGTCTACCCTGGCGACACCGTCATCATCATCAGCTACGCGGACGACGAGGACGCCGAAGCCCGGGAGCACGACCCCACCGTGGTCTTCGTCGACGATCGCAACCACGTGGCTCGGCTCGGGACGGAGATCGCTGGTGCGTTGGCGTAGGAGCGGGGGCACGGACGCGGGCGACGAGGCCAGGGGGTCCCGTCGCGACGACGTCGACCTCGCCGCGCGCCTGGGTGCCCCCGCCGACGCCGGGACCGACGACGGGACGGGCATGGGTGCCGGCGCGCTCGATCCGTGGGCCGACGACGACGTCCCTCCGGGCGCCCCCGCCGCGGCGGGCCCGCGCGGTCGCGTCGACGTCGACCTCGAGCTCGTCGAGATCCCCCCCGACGACCTCGCCCGCGCCATCCGCCGCAGCGTCGCCCGTGCCCTCAGCGAGGATCTGGGTGACCGCGGGGACGTCACCTCCCTCGCGACCGTCCCGGCCGGCATGACGGGAACCGCCGAGCTGGTCGCGCGCGCCGCCGGTGTCGTCGCCGGCACCGAGGTCGTGCGGGCGGTGTTCGAGCAGGTCGACGCCCGCGTCGTGGTGCACCTCGACGTCTCGGACGGGGACCACGTGACGGCCGGGCAGGTCCTGGGCACGCTCTCCGGACCGCTGCGGTCGATCCTGACGGGCGAGCGGACGCTGCTCAACTTCCTCGGCCACCTGTCCGGCATCGCGACCCGCACCGCGGCGTTCGTGGCGGCGGTGGCGGGGACGGGCTGCGCGGTCCGCGACACCCGCAAGACCACCCCCGGACTGCGCCTGCTCGAGAAGGCAGCCGTCCGGGCCGGGGGCGGGTACAGCCACCGCCTCGGGCTGCACGACGTGATCCTCGTCAAGGACAACCACATCGCGGCTGCCGGCGGGCTCGGCCCCGCGGTGGCCGGGGCGCTGGCCCGGGAGGGCGTGCACGTGCAGGTCGAGGTCACCGACCTCGGCCAGCTCGACGAGGTCCTCGCCCTCGGCGTGACCGACGTCCTGCTCGACAACTTCACGCCCGAGCAGGTCCGGCAGGCCGTCCAGCGCGCCGACAGGCGGGCCGCACTCGAGGCGTCCGGGACGATCACCCTCGAGACGGTCGGCGACTACGCCGCCACCGGTGTCGGGAGGGTGGCCGTCGGTGCCATCACCCACTCCGCCCCCAACCTCGACATCGCGCTCGACGTCCGCGCCGAGGACCTCGAGACCCCGACCTACCTGTCCTCGGTGTGGTCCGACGACGAGGTCGGGGGCGAGGACTGGCTGCGTCCGCCGGACACCGGGACGGCGTCCGCCGAGCCGGAGGAAGCGGCCCCGGACGGGACGGACCCCGCACCCGCGCTGCCCCGCGACGAGGACCTCGAGGGACCGAGCGCCAGCCCCGCGTTCGTGGACGCCGGGTCCGACGACCCCGATGCTGCCAGCGAGAGCGGGCTGTTCGCGTGGCGCGAGCGCCAGCTCGGCGGGCAGCAGGACCGGGACTGACGGTGCTGCTGGCGGTCGACGTCGGCAACTCCAACACCGTCCTCGGCATCTTCCAGGGTGACGAGCTCGTCCAGCACTGGCGCACCGCCACGGACGTCGAGCGGACGCCCGACGACGTGGCGCTGACGTTCCAGGGGCTGCTCGCGTTCGCCGGCCTCGACTTCGGCCACAACATCCACGGGGTCGTGATCTCGTCGGTCGTCCCACCGGTCACCGACACGATGCGTGAGATGGTCGCCCGCTACTTCCCCTTCCCGCCGCTCGTGATGGAGCCGGGGATCCGGACGGGGATCCCCCTGCGCTACGAGAACCCGCGGGACGTCGGGTCCGACCGGATCGCCAACGCGGTGGCGGCCTACGAGCTCCACGGCGGACCCGCCATCGTCGTGGACTTCGGCACCGCCACGTCGTTCGACGTGGTGGATGCCGCGGGCGGCTTCGTGGGCGGGGCCATCGCGCCCGGCATCCACACGGCGACCGACGCGTTGGTGCAGAAGGCGGCGCGGTTGCCGAACGTCGAGATCCTCGCCCCGCCCACCGCCATCGGACGGTCGACCACGAGCGCCCTGCAGTCGGGCATCGTCTACGGCTTCGCCGGCCTCGTCGACGGGGTGGTCGCCCGGCTCCGCGAGGAGCTCGGGCCCGACGTCACGGTGGTCGCGACGGGTGGCCTCGCGCCGGCGGTCCGCGAGGCCTGCCGGTCGATCGACGTGCACGACGAGTGGCTGACGTTGAAGGGCCTGCGGCTGATCTGGGAGCGCAACACCACGCGCTGAGGGTCGTGCGCGGTGCCCGGTACGGTTCGCCCCGCCCGAAGACCGTCCGCCATCCACCCCACGACCGCCCGCCACGAGGCCTCCCGTGTCCGACGAGCAGCCGCCCCCGCCCGACGTCGACGACGGCGCCGCGTCGTCGGAGACGGCTGACGAGCAGTCGAAGCTCGACGAGATCGTCGCGACGCGCCGGCAGAAGGTCGCCGACCTGCGGGCCGCCGGCGTCGAGCCGTACCCGGTCAACGCGCGGCCGACCCACACGGTCGCCGAGGTGCGCGAGGCGTGGGCCGACCTCGAGCCGGGGGAGGAGACCCGCACGATCGTGACCGTCGCGGGGCGGCTCGTCGGCAAGCGCGAGATGGGCAAGCTCCGCTTCCTCGTGCTCCGCGAGGGCGGGGTCGACCTGCAGCTCTTCGTCCCGTTGGCGAACCTCGACGACGCCTCGCGTGACCTCGTCGAGCTCCTCGACACCGGCGACTGGGTCGCCGCCGTGGGCGAGGTGATGGCGTCCAAGAAGGGCGAGCTGTCGGTGAAGCCGTCGACGCTGACGCTCCTCGGCAAGTCGCTGCGCCCGTTGCCCGACAAGCACAAGGGGCTGGCGGACATCGAGCAGCGCTACCGCCAGCGCGAGCTCGACCTCGTCGTCAACGAGGACACCCGCCGGGTCTTCGAGACCCGGGCACGGGTCGTCAAGGCGCTGCGGGACGAGCTCGACGAGCGCGGCTTCGTCGAGGTCGAGACGCCGATGCTGCACCCCATCCCGGGCGGTGCCACCGCGCGTCCCTTCGTCACCCATCACAACGCGCTCGACGCCGACCTGTACCTCAGGATCGCGCCCGAGCTCTACCTCAAGCGGCTCGTGGCCGGTGGGATGCCGCGGGTCTACGAGCTCAACCGCAGCTTCCGGAACGAGGGGATGTCCCCGCGGCACAACCCCGAGTACACGATGCTCGAGACGTACGAGGCCTACGCCGACTACGAGGACGTGATGGCGCTCACCGAGGCGCTCGTCCA
>JAHWJY010000019.1 GCA_019348135.1 Actinomycetota bacterium | reverse complement strand
CGAGGAGCCGGAGGTGCGCGTCGGTCGTCTCCCAGTTGGGGCAGCCGTCGAAGTACAGCAACGTCACGTCCATGGTGCGGCTCCTCGTCGATGGCCGGTACGGTAGACCTTCCACCTCACTGGAAGGTCAAGTGACCGGGGCCACGATGTTGATCGGCGAGCTGGCCGAGGCGACCGGGGTGACCGCGAAGACGCTGCGCTACTACGAGCAGCAGGGGCTGCTCCCCGCGCCCGACCGGACCGCGGGCGGCTACCGGGACTACGACCCGGCGATCGTCCAGCGGGTCGCCTTCATCCGGCAGGCGCAGGCGGCGGGGCTCACGCTGCGCCAGATCGGTGAGGTGCTCGCGGTGCGCGACGACGGTCGCGCCCCGTGTCAGCACGTGGCCGAGGTCGTCGACGAGCGGCTCGGCGACGTGGAGGCCCGTCTGCGCAAGCTCCGGCGCACGCGGGACCAGCTCCGTCGGCTGCGCTCACGTCTCGACGAGCTCGACCCGGCCGACTGCCCGCCGGGCGAGATCTGCCGCGCCGTCACCCGTCCGTAGCTCCAGGAGGACCGTTCCTGCCGTCGTACCCGGACCGTCGTGGGCTGCGCTCCGTGCTGGCGCGTCCGGCCTACCGGCGCCTGTGGACCGCCCAGACCGTGTCGCGCTGGGGCGACGTGTTCAACACCGTCGCGCTGGCCGTGCTGGTCTTCCAGCTGACCGGATCCGGCCTCGGCGTGACCGGCGTCGTCGTCGCGGAGATCGTCCCGGTGCTGCTGCTGGCGCCCGTCGCCGGGGCGGTGATCGACCGGCTGCCGGCGGTGCGGGTCATGATCGCCGCGGACCTGTGGCGGATGGGCCTGGCCCTGCTGCTCCCGCTCGTCGCCGGGTCGGTCGGCGCCGTGTACGCCGTCGCGTTCGGCCTGTCCGCCGGCGCGGTGTTCTTCAACCCGGCGTCGCAGTCGGTGCTCCCGCTCGTCGTCGACGAGGACGAGTTGATCGCCGGGAACAGCGGGCTGTGGACCGCCGCCGTGGTCTCCCAGATCGCGTTGGCGCCGCTCGCCGGCGGGATGGTGGCCATCCTCGGGCCGACCCCGGCGTTCCTGGTCAACGCGGCCACCTACGCCGTGTCCGCCGCGGTGCTCGTGCGGATCGTGACCGTCGCTCCCGCCGCGACGGATGCCGCGGCCGAGCGTCGGGCGTGGTGGACCCGCGCGGTGGAGGGCGTCCAGCTCATCGCCCGGACCCCGCTGCTGCGGTTGATGGCGACCGTCCAGGCGCTGGCCGCCCTGTCGGCCGGCGCGACGAGCGCCCTGCTGATCGTCCTCGCGACGGACCACCTCGGCGTCGACGCCGACGGGTTCGGCCTGCTGCTGGCGGCGATCGGGGTCGGTGCGGCCGTCGGCCCGCTGGTGCTCACCAGGCTCGTGGCGGACCCGCGGCGGGTCGGGTTCGTGTTCGGTCCGTTCCTGCTGCGGGGGGTCGTCGATCTCGTGCTGGCGGCGTTCCGCAGCCTCCCGGTCGCGATGGGCGCGCTGGGGGTCTACGGGGTCGGCACGTCCACGGGGATGGTGACGTTCAACTCGTTGCTGCAGGCCGAGACGAGCGAGGACACCCGCGGACGGGTGTTCGCGAGCTTCGACGCGATCTGGCAGCTCGGTCGCCTGCTGTCGCTCGCCGTGGGGGGTCTCCTCGCCGACGCGGTCGGGATCGCCGCGGTCTACGTGTTCGGCGGCGCGCTGCTCCTCGTGGCCGGGATGGCCGGACTCCTGGGCGCCCGTCCGGGGATCCGACCGTCCACCTCGTGACCGCCGTCACCGGGCCTGACGCGCGAGGTCCGGGGTCCGCTCGACCTCGGCCACCAGATCGAGCACGGCGTCCGCGACGGGGCCCGGGTGGTCCTCGGGGGTGAAGTGCTTGCCGCCGGTGATGCCGATCGGGCGGGTGCCGAGGTCGCGGGCGAGTCGCTCGCCGTAGTCGGCGGTCTGGAACCGGTCGGCGAGGCCCCAGACGATACGGGCGGGGACGTCGAGGTCCGGGAGCCGGTCGGCCACCGCGAGCGTGTCGTTCACGTCCAGGGCCCGCACCTGCCGCGCCATCCCGGCGGCCCCGTCGGCGTCCGCGTAGTGGCGGTAGTGGACGTCGAGGGACTCGGCGGCCATCTCCAGGTCGTCGTGGCCACGCGCGAGCAGGGTCCCCATGAGCGCCTTGAAGGGGGCATCGGGGGTGCGGGCGAGGAGACGGGAGGTGGCGCGGAGGGCCTTGACGCTGGGGATCGGCCAGGAGTCGTAGGCGATCGCGTTGGTCAGCACGAGGCCGGCACACCGCTCGGGTCGCGTGACGGCGGCGATCTGGGCGACGCCCCCACCGAGGTCGTGGCCGACCAGGACGGCACGTTCGACGTCCAGGTGGTCCAGCCACGCGTCGAGGTAGCTCGCCTGCGCGGCGACGGAGATGTCGTGCTCGCGCCCGGCCGGGATGCTTCGTCCGTAGCCCACCATCTCGAAGGCCAGCACGCGCACGCCGGGAAGTCGGGGTGTGACGTGGCGCCACAGGTCGGGGCTCGTGGGGATGCCGTGGATGAGCACCACCGGCAGACCGTCGCCCTCCTCCTCCCAGCGCACCGGGACGCCATCCACCTCGGCCTGTCGACTCGTCATGCTCATGCTCCACTCCCGGATCGGGGTCCGGTCCCCCAGGGTGCGCCGCACGACGGGACGTGCGGAGCGGCATCCCGTCCGGGCGCCGCCGTCCGGACGGAAGACGCCCGGGTCCGCCGTGGTTCCGAAGGTCACGATCCCCGGCATCGGAGACCCGGTGAACGAACAGGCCGTCACCGTCTACTGGCGTCCCGGCTGCGCGTTCTGCTCCTCGCTGCTCCGGGGCCTCGATCGAGCCGGCCTGGCGGTCGACCGGGTCGACATCTGGCAGGACGACGCGGCGGCCGCGTTCGTCCGGCACGTCGCCGGCGGGAACGAGACGGTGCCGACCGTGCGCGTCGCCGACATCGCCCTCGTCAACCCCGCGGTCCAGGACGTGCTGCGGGCGGTCGCTGACGAGCGGCCGGAGGACCTGCCCGACGGGTACGGGCCGCCGGCGACGGGCATGGTCGCGCGGGTCCTGACGAGGCTCCTGGGCGGTTGACCGCGGGGACGGTGGGGTGGCCCCGGGGTCACCCCGCGGTGGTGTGGATCTCGATCTGACCCTCGAGGGTCCGGTGCACGGGGCAGCGGTCGGCGATCGACAGCAACCGGTCGCGTGTCCCCTGGTCCAGGTCACCGCCCAGGGCGACGGTCCGGGTCAACCGTCCGATCCGACCGTCGGTGTGCTCGCAGTTGGCGCAGTCGCGCGCGTGGACGCGGTCGAACGTGACCGTGGTCGTGACGTCGTCGAGCGCGATCCCCTTGCGGTCGGCGTACATCCGGACCGTCATCGACGTGCAGGAGGCGAGCGCTGCGGCCAGGTAGTCGTAGGGGGTGGGACCGGTCTCGGCGCCACCGAAGGACCGCGGCTCGTCGGCCGTCAGCGCGAACCCGCGGGTGGACACCTCCGTCGTGAGGCCCTCCCTCGTCCGTGCCGTCGTCGTGGCGTCGTCGTACGACCCCGACCCCCGCGGCAGGGGCGCCCGCTGACCGCTGTCGTCCGGGTCGGTCGGGATCTGCTCCAGGTAGCGGCTGGCCCAGGCGGAGACGACCTCGGCGGCGTAGCGCGCGTCCGCCTCGTCGGTGAGCAGGTGGTCGGCGTCGGCGAGCGAGACGAAGCTCTTGGGGTGGTGCGCCGCCTCGAACAGCAGCCGTGCGTTGTCGACGCTCACGGTGTCGTCGAGCGGGGCGTGGAGGAACAGCAGGGCGGCGTCGAGGCGGCGGACGGTGTCGAGGAGACGGTGCTCGTTCAGGTCCTCGACGAAGTCGGCGCCGATCGTGAACGGCCGGCCCGCCAGCGTCACGACGGCCTCGCCCCGGTCCCGGATGGTGTCGAGCTCGCCGGCGAAGACGTCGGTGACGTGGGAGACGTCGGCCGGGGCGCCGATCGTCGCGACCGCCTCGACACCGTCGATGCGGCTGGCCGCCGTGAGGACGGCAGCCCCACCGAGCGAGTGCCCGACCAGCAGGGTCGGCGGACGCAGGGTGTCGGCGAGGTAGCCGGCGGCGGCCACGAGGTCGTCGACGTCCGCGGAGAACGTCGAGGTGCGGAAGTCGCCCTCGCTCGACCCCAGGCCCGCGAAGTCGAACGACAGCACGGCGATGCCGCGCTCGGCGAGCGCACGGGTCAGGCGACGGGCGGCCCGCAGGTCCTTGGAGCACGTGAAGCAGTGGGCGAACAGGGCCGTGGCGAGGACCTGCCCCTCGGGATGTTCGATCCGCGCCGAGAGCTCCTGTCCGCGGGCGTTGGTGAAGGTGCAGGTCGTCGAGTGCGTCATCACATGTCCCTGTCGCGGGTCGACCAGATCTCCTCGGCGTGCTTGAACTCGTCGTAGGCCCGCGGCCCGTCGCTGCGGGCCTGGCGGTAGCGCCGCACGAAGCCCTCGACGTTCTCGGCGCTCGTCCAGTCGGCCTTGTAGACGATGCGCCCACCTCGCCCGATGACCCAGGTCATGTTCGGGAGCCCGACGTGCTCACCGGGGTGGGCCTCCCGGGTGTAGACGAACACCCACGTGAGCTCGGGGTTGCGGTCGGCCGCGGCGTCGAGCTGAGGACCCTCAGCTGCACAGTACGGTCAGGTGAAGCTGCCGAACGTCGATGACGGCGTCCCGGGATCGCCAGAGCTCGGCCATCCCGAGTCGTCCGCCGTGAACCGGGGGTAGTTGTACGGGGTGGTCACGATCGCTCCTCGGAGGGCTGGGACGCTACCCGCCGACGCTCGTCGCCACCCGCGGTCCGGAGCCGGACGCCGCCGGCGACGGCGAGCACGACCAGGGCGGCGATCGCCCCGACGAAGGCCGGGTCGGTCGGGTCGGCGACGTTGGCACCGAGCACGGTGTAGGCGACCGCGCCCGGGACGATCCCGAGGGCGGTGCCGATCACGAAGTCGCGCAGGCGGACGGCCGTGAGCCCGGCCGCGTAGTTCGAGATGGCGAACGGGACGAGCGGCACGATCCGCAGCGTCACCACCGACAGCAGCCCGCGGTCGCCGAGCCAGCGGTCGACCCGTGCGGCGCGGCCGGAGATCAGACGTTCGACGGCGCGACGGCCGGCGGTCCGCGCGAGCACGAACGCGATCGTCGCCCCGATGGTCGCCCCGACGACGGCCACGACGGACCCGATCCCGGCACCGAAGAGCAAACCGGCCGCGAGGGTCAGCACGGAGCCGGGGACGAGCACCACCGTCAGGCCGGCGTACAGCAGTACGAACACGACGGGCGCGATCCACCCGGCCGCCGCCGTCCAGCCGCGGATGGTCTGGACGTCCGGTCCGACGCCGGCCGCCACCGCCACGAGGGCGACGACGGCCAGACCGAACACGACGAGGCGGAACCGCGCGGCTCGGGCCGTCAGCTCCGCGACCTCGGACGGGGGGTCCTCGGTCACGACCCGCCCTCGGAGGTGAGTCGGTCCGCGAACGAGCGCAGACGCGCCATGACGTCCCGGTCGGGCGGCGTGGCGAGCTCCCCGAGCGAGCGCTTGACCTCGAGGTAGACGTCCGCCTCGATCCCACAGCGTTCGCAGTGCTGGAGGTGCTCGGAGACCACGTGGGTCTTCGACTCCGGCAGCTCGCCGTCGAGGTAGGCCTGCAGGACGTCGGCGACCTCGCGGCAGTCGGGTGGCACACGCATCATGCGCTCGAAGATCTTCATGAGGGGAGGCTCCCGTCGAGGTAGCCGGCGCGTTCGAGACGCGCCCGGAGCTTCTTGCGGGCGCGGTGCAGACGGCTCATCACCGTCCCGACCGGGATGTCGAGGAGCTCGGCGGTCTCCCGGTAGGACAGCCCGTCGATGTCCACGAGCGCGACCACCGCCCGGTGGTCGTCCGACAGCCGCTCGAGGGCATCGACGATGGTGTCGTCGGGGATACGGGACAGCGCCGCCTCGGCCGCGCCGTCCGCACGGCCATCCGAGCCAGGCGCGGGCAGCGCGCCGAGGGTGCGCTGCTCGTCGCGGAGGAGATCGGGCGTCCGCTTGCGTGCACGGTTGATGTTCGCGTTGCGCAGGATCGTCAGCAACCAGGCCCTGGGGTAGCGGCCGTCGAACCGGTGGATCGACCGGTAGGCACGGAGGAGGGTCTCCTGCACGACGTCCTCGGCGTCGTGCGGATCCCGCGTGAGCCGCATGGCGACACCGTAGAGCACCTCGAGTTCCGGCACGACGTACCGGCGGAAGGCATCGTCGCGCAGGTGGTCGGGGGCGTCCCCCTGCGCGTGCATCCGGGAGCGGTCCGCACGGCGGCGCGGCGGGTCGGTCGTATCCATGTCCACCCCAACCGGCGTCGCGGCCGCCATGTTCCACCCACCCTCAGGCGCGCCGGGTCCGAACGGGGAAGAGGGGACCTGGACGCGCGGTTCCGTGGTCACACCGAGTCGAGGGAGATCGACGTTGGCCTCCGGATCGGCCCGTCGCGCGGCGCTGGGCACGCTGCTGCTCGTCCTCGTCGCCACCGCGTGCACGGTCGGTTCCGCGAGCACCCCGGCATCCTCGCTGGCGGAGCCGTCGGACTGGGCTGCGGTGCGGCAGGAGGCCGAGGGCCAGACGGTCCGGTGGTGGCTCTACGGCGGTGACGAGCGCATCAACCGCTACGTCGACGACCACGTCGTCCCGGCCGCCGCGGAGCTCGGCGTGACCGTGGAACGCGTCCCCGTCACCGACACCGCCGATGCCGTCCAGCGCGTCGTCGCGGAGGTCCAGGCGGGCGAGACCGCCGGATCCGTCGACCTGATCTGGCTGAACGGCGAGAACTTCGCGCTCGGCAAGGAGGCGGGTCTGTGGGCCGAGGACTGGGCCGACCACCTCCCGAACCGTCGCTACGTCGATCCCACGACGGTCGCGACCGATTTCGGCGTCGCGGTCGAGGGGCAGGAGTCGCCCTGGTGCCGGGCCCTGTTCGTCTACGCCCACGACACCGCCCGCACGCCGGAGCCCCTCCGCACCTTCGATGCCCTGCTCGCCTACGCCCGGCGGAACCCTGGTCGCATCACCTACCCGGCGCCGCCGGACTTCACCGGCTCGGCCTTCGTCCGCCAGGTCGTGCAGGCCATGGGCGAGGAGGAGGCCTTCCGGTACCTGGGCGAGCTGGAGCCGCACCTGTGGCAGGAGGGCCGGACACACCCCGGGAGCGAGGCCGAGCTCGACCAGCTGTTCGCCGACGGCCAGGTCGACCTCGCGATGAGCTACGACCCGAGCTTCGTCGAGACGGGCGTCCGGCAGGGGACGTTCCCGGAGACCGTCCGACCGTTCGTCCTGGACCACGGGACGCTGAACAACGTGAGCTACGTCACGGTCCCCGTGAACGCCGCCCACCGGGCGGGAGCGTTGGTCGTCGCCGACCTGCTGCTCGACCCGAGCCTCCAGGCGGCCAAGGCGGATCCCGAGGTCCTGGGCGTCCCCACGGTCCTGGACCTCGATCTGCTCCCCGTCGCCGACCGGGAGCGGTTCGATGCGACGACCGGTAGCCCCTACCTGCTGGCTGAGCCTGGTGAGCTCCTGACCGAGCTCCACGTCGGCCGGGTCGAGAGGCTCGAGCAGCGGTGGCGCGACGAGGTGCTGCCGTGACCGGCGGCCTCGTCTGCTCCCGCGTCGCCGTCGCGCTCGACGGCGCCACCATCCTCCGTGACCTGGACCTCACGGTGCAGGCGGGACGGCTGACCGCGCTGGTCGGCCCCTCGGGCGCGGGCAAGACGACCCTCCTGCGGGCGCTCGCGGGGCTGGAGCCGCTCGCGGGCGGCTCGATCGTCCTCGACGGGCGCGACCTCGCCCCGATCGCGAGCCACCAGCGCCGGTTGGCGGTCGTGTTCCAGGAACCGCGGCTGTTCCCCAACCTCACGGTCGGCGACAACGTCTCGTTCCCGTTGCGGATGGCGGGCGTCGACCGGCGGGCACGTCGCCGGGCCGCCGGCGAGCTGCTCGACGAGGTCGGCCTGGTGGGCACCGCGGACCGCGACCCTCGTGGGCTCTCCGGCGGCGAGCAGCAGCGCGTCGCCCTCGCCCGCGCCCTCGCCGGCGACCCGCAACTGCTCCTCCTCGACGAGCCGCTCTCGGCCGTCGACCCCAACCGCCGCGAGGGCCTCCGTCACCTCATCGCCGGGATCCAGCGCAGTCGCGGCGTGACCACGCTCTACGTCACGCACGATCGGGCGGAGGCGGCCGAGCTGGGTGACGACCTGGCGCTGCTGATCGAGGGACGCATCGTCCAGCACGCGCCACCCGAGGAGCTCTTCAACCGGCCGGCGTCAGCGGTCGTCGCCCGGTTCTTCGGTGCCAGCAACATCCTGACCGGTGAGGTCGTGTCCGGTCGCCTGCGTCTCTCCGGCGGCGTGACGGTCCCCGTCGACGCACGGGACGGCACGCGGACGATCGCGATCCGTCCGGAGCGGCTCGCCCTCGATCCGTACGGCCCGCTGCGGGGTCGGTGCCGGACGTCGTCGTTCCAGGGCACCCACCGGCGGATCGTGGTCGAGTGTGCCGGCGTGCTCCTCGAGGCCCACCTCGACGGCGAGGTCACCGTCGAACCCGGTGACCAGCTGGCCCTGTCGGTGCCGAGACGGCACGTCTGGGTGCTGCCGGACGCCCCGACCCCCGTTGCCGTGGGAGAGAGGTCGGCCCGGTGGTGAGGCGCTACGACCTGGTCGTCATCGGCGGCGGCACGGCCGGGATGACCACCGCCATGGGCGCTGCGGGGGTCGGCGCCCGCGTGCTCCTGGCCGAGGAGGACCGCACGGGCGGGGACTGCCTCTGGACCGGGTGCGTCCCCAGCAAGGCGTTGATCGCGGCGGCGCGACGCGCCCACGACATGCGCACCGCCGACCGTGTCGGCCTGGCCGCCGTCGAACCCGAGGTGGACCTCGCGCGGGTGATGCGCCACGTCCACGGTGCCATCGCGACGATCGAGCCGCACGACTCCCCGGAGCGGTTGCGTGCCAGCGGGGTCGAGGTGGTGGCGTCGCGCGCGCGCTTCCTCCGCCCGGGTGCCATCCACGTCGACGGCCGCACCGTCCGCTACCGGACGGCCCTGATCGCGACGGGCTCGACGCCGGCGCTCCCCCCCGTCGAGGGGCTCGAGGCGGTGTCGCCGCTCACGTCGGACTCGCTCTGGGACCTGCGGGAGCTGCCGGAGCGCCTGGTCGTCCTCGGCGGCGGACCGATCGGGTGCGAGCTCGGACAGGCCTTCGCCCGCCTCGGCAGCCGCGTCACGATCGTGGAGCTGACGGACCGGTTGCTGCCCCCGGCCGGACCCGACGCCGGGGACCTGATCGCGGAGGTGCTGCGGGGCGAGGGTGTGGACGTCCGCACCGCGACGCGGGCCGTCCGTGCCGACGCCCGGTCCCTCACCGTCGCGGGCCCCGACGGCGTCGAAGCCACCCTCGCCTTCGATCGCCTGCTGGTGGCGACGGGCCGCACGCCACGGACGCGCGACCTGTCCCTCGAACGGGTCGGGGTCGAGACCGACGAGCGCGGCTTCGTCACGGTCGACGACACGATGCGGACGACCGGCCGCAACATCTTCGCCGGCGGGGACGTGACCGGACGGATGTCCTTCACCCACGTCGCGGGCGTGCACGGCAGCCTCGTCGTGACCAACGCGCTGTTCCGCATGCGGCGGGCCGCCATGGAGGACCGGATCCCGTGGGTGGTCTTCACCGATCCGGAGGTCGCGCACGTCGGGCTGTCGGCGGAGGAGGCGCGGGCGCGGTGGGGCGGGGACGCCATCGTCGTCCGTCACGACTACGCCGAGGTGGACCGGGCCGTCACGCAGGCGCACACCACCGGGTTCGCGACGCTGGTCGCCGACCCGAAGGGACGGCTGGTGGGCGCGACCCTCGTGGCGGAGGCCGCCGGGGAGTCGATCGCGGAGCTCACCGCCTGGATCCGCACCGGGGCGAGCCTCAGGGACGTCGGGGCCGCGGTTCACGCCTACCCGACGCTCACGGAAGGCCCCTGGCGCGCCGCGCTCGAGCACCTCCGGGGGCGCTACCTGTCACCCGAGGTCCGTCGCTGGACGCGGCCGCTCCTGTGGCTGCTCCGTCACCTCGACGTGCCACGATGACCCGCGCCGTCCCCGTCGGCGAGCACCCGGACGGCCAGGCGCACGCGCTGGACGACGGTGATCGCGACGACACCCGCGAACGCCCAGGCGATCACGGCCATGGCGGCCGGGAACGCCACGAGCAGGGCGTGCGCGAGGATCGTCTCGGTGCCCTCGGCGAGGCCACGGGCGAAGACGAAGGAGCGCTCGTCGGCGAGTGCGGTGTCGTGCCGCCGGCGCTCGACCACCGACGAGAACGCCAGGAACGCCGTCCCGTTCACGTAGTAGGTCAGGAGCAGGACGAGCAGCGCCAGCCGGGCGTCGGGCCGCCCGACGGCGCATCCCACGACGAACGCCCCGTAGACCGTGAAGTCGGCGACGATGTCGAGGAACCCACCCCGGTCGCTGGCGCTGCGCGCGACGCGGGCGACCGCGCCGTCGAGCCCGTCAGCCGTCCGGCTGACGAGCCACAGCGCCAGCGCCCAACCCCACCACCGCGCGGCCGCGGCGCCGGCCGCGGCGAGCCCCAGGACCAGTCCGAGCGCCGTCAGCACGTCGGCGGTGACGCCCAGCCGTGCCAGTCGCGTCGCCGCCGGCTCCCACACCGGCTGCAGCAGGGCACGCATGCGCTGATCGAGCACGGCGGCGGTGGCTCCTCGTGGGATGTCCGGCGGGCAACCCTGTCACACGGTCGGCTGTTCCGGGTCCGACCGTGAGCCGACCGTGGCGTCGATGGGCCGGCGTCGTCCCGGCGGTCACGGTGACGATCGTGCTCTTCGGCGGGGCCCTCGCCGGAGCGGTCCGCGCCAGCCTCCAACCGGACCCCTTCTCCGGCGCGTACACCCTGTCGGCGTGGCGGTCGGTCGTGACCGATGCGGCGTTCCGGGACGCCGTCGCGTTCACGCTCGTGACCACGGTCGCGGCCACGGTCCTCTCCGTCGTGCTGGCGCTGCCGGTCGCCGCGGCGCTGCGCGGGCGGGCCTGGGCGCGCACGGTCGCGGCCCTGCCGGTGCTCGTGCCGCACCTCCTCGTGGCGATCCTCGCGGTCCTCTGGCTCGGTCCCGGAGGTCTGGCGGACCGCCTCCTCGGCGGGATGCCTCTCGACGTCGTCCGGTCGCGCTCAGGCGTGGGGATCGTCCTCGTCTACGTCGCGAAGGAGGTCCCCTTCCTGGCACTGCTGCTGCTCGCCGCGTGGGACGACGACATCGCCGCCCGGGAGGAAGCCGCCGCGGTCCACGGTGCCGGCCCGGTCGCACGGTTCCGTCACGTCGTCGTCCCGGGCCTCCGGGGGCCGTTGACGCTCGGCACCCTGGTCGTCGCGGCGTTCGTCTTCGGCTCGTTCGAGGTGCCGCTGCTCGTGGGACCCACGCAGCCGGACACGATCGCGACGTACGCCCTGCGGGTCACCCGGATCGCCGACCTGTCCGGACGCGCCGACGCCGCGGCGGCGCTGCTCGTCGCGACGGCCGGCTCGGTCCTGCTCGCGGTCGTCGCCGGAGCGACGGTCCGGCGCCACCGTGCGTGAGACCCGGACCAGCGCAGGCTGGGGGCACCTCCTCGGCGTCCTCGTCGTGGCCCCGCTGCTGGTGCTCCCCGTGCGGGCGGCGGCGGACGTGTGGCGCGCGCCCGCCCTGCTCCCGCACGAACTCGGCACGCGCGGATTCGACGTGCTCGCCTCCCCCGGCACGCGCGTCGGCGAGGCCGTCGTGACGTCCCTGCTCGTCGCCGTCGTCGCCACCTGCGTCGGGATGCTCCTCGCGTGGCCCGCGGCGCGCGGCCTCGCCGCGGTGCCCGCCGGGGCACGCCCCGCCCTGGTCGCGGTCCTGGCGATGCCACTGCTCGTCCCGCAGTTCGCGACCGGGACCGGGCTGACGACGTGGTTCCTGCGTCTGGGGCTCGCGGACCGGGCGGCCGGGCTGGTGCTCGCCCACCTCGTCTACCTCCTGCCCTACGCGGTGTTGATCCTCGCGCCGGCGTTCGACGACCGCGTGCGGCGTCTCGAGGAGGCCGCCCGGACGGCCGGCGCCGGGACCCTGGCTCGGCTGCGCTTCGTCACCCTGCCGGCCGCGGCCCGCCCGCTGACCGTGGCGGCGCTCCTCGGCTTCCTCGTCAGCTGGAGCCAGTACGGGACGAGCCTCGCGGTCGGCGGGGGACGGCTGACCCTGCCGGTGGTGCTCCTGCCCTTCGTGGAGCGCGACCCGCAGGTCGCGGCGACCCTGTCGCTGGTGTTCCTCGTGCCCCCGCTCGTGGCGCTGGGCGTGGTGGCGGCGGCGTGGCGCCGGTCGAGCGTCCGGCCGTGACGGGGGGATGCAGAGGAGGCCGGCGTGGGTTACGGATGGGAACGACATCCCGGAGGAGCAGGTATGAGCGACGAGTTCGACGTGATCGTGATCGGGGGCGGGCCCGCCGGCGAGAACGCCGCCTGGTACGCCCGCGACAACGACCTGGAGGTCGCCCTGATCGAGCGTGAGCTGGTCGGCGGCGAGTGCTCCTACTGGGCGTGCATGCCGTCCAAGGCACTGTTGCGGCCCGGCGAGGCCCTCGCCGCCGCCCGGCGCGTCCCCGGCGCGGCGCCAGCGGTGACCGGCGAGGTCGACGTCGAGGCGACGCTGAAGACCCGCGACGCGTTCTCCTCCCACTGGGACGACAAGCACCAGGTGCAGTGGGTCGAGAGCACCGGGACGACCCTGATCCGCGGACACGCGCGGCTCGCCGGCGAACGCACCGTCGAGGTGGAGACCGACGACGGGAGCCGGACGCTGACCGCCCGCAAGGGCGTGGTCGTCGCCACGGGTTCGTCCGCGGCCATCCCCCCCATCGACGGGCTGCGGGACGTGCGCACGTGGGACAGCCGCGACGTCACGACGGCCAAGCAGATCCCGGACCGGCTCGTGGTGCTGGGGGGCGGCGTCGTCGGCGTGGAGATGGCCCAGGCCTTCCGCCGGCTGGGTGCCGGGGAGGTCACCATCGTCGAGATGGCCGATCGGCTGCTCGCGACGGAGGAGCCGTTCGTCGGCGAGCAGCTGCGCGAAGCGTTCGAGGCCGAGGGCATCACCGTCCACCTCGACGCCGAGGCCGTCGGCGCGCGTCGGGACGGGTCCGACGGCCCGGTGACGCTCAGCCTCGCCGATGGCACCGACCTCGAGGCGGACGAGCTCCTGGTCGCCACCGGCCGCCGGCCGAACACCCGCGACCTCGGCCTCGACACGGTCGGCCTCGAGGAGGGGTCCTACATCGAGACGGACGACCAGCTCCGTGCGGTCGGCGCCGACGGGTGGCTCTACGCCATCGGCGACGTCAACGGCCGGGCGCTCCTGACCCACCACGGCAAGTACCAGGCCCGGCTCGTCGGTGACCACCTCGCCGGCAAGGAGGTGGAAGCCCGCGCCGACCACCAGGCCGTCGTGCGGGTGGTGTTCACCGACCCCCAGGTCGCTGCGGTCGGGCTCACCGAGGAGAAGGCACGCGAGCAGGGCCTCGACGTGTCCACGCTGTCCTACGGCATCGGCGACGTCGCCGGAGGATCCTTGCTCGGCAAGGACGTCGCCGGCACCGCACAGTTGGTCGTCGACCAGGCGGAACGCACCATCGTGGGTGCGACCTTCACCGGGCCCGGCGTGGGCGAGATGCTCCACGCCGCCACGATCGCCATCGTCTCGCGGATCACGATCGACGACCTGTGGCACGCCGTACCGGCGTTCCCGACGATGAGCGAGGTGTGGCTGCGACTGCTCGAGGCGGACCGCGGGATCCAGTGACCGCCCGCGACGGCGACATCGTGGACGAGCGTCCCCTCCCGGGGTGGGCGCTGGCGGGCGCTGCGGTCACGTTGCTCGCCGTGGCGCTGGAGTTCCTCGGCAGCTTCGTGGGCGACTCGCCCTCGACCGCCTATCCGGGATGGCTCGTGACGTTCGCGTGGCCGGCCCCGCTCCGGGTCGTCTGGTGGCTGCTGGCCGCCGGGGGAGCGGTCGCGGCCAGTCACGGCCTCTCCCAGGCGACGGGCCGGCCACGGCCGTTGCGCACCGTGCTCGTCGCCGCGCCGTTCCTGCTCTTCGCCGGCGGCGTCGCGGCCGGGGCCTCCTGGGCGACCTGGCACTGACCGGTGGAAGCGACCGGCTCCGCCGCGGGTTCCCGCCGTGGGTCCCCGACAGCGAGGAGCGGACGGTGCGGTCATGGAGGAGCGACAGGTCGCCGTGCCGCCGCGCCCTGCGCGACCTGCAGACCTACCTCGACGGGGAGGCGGATCGCGACACGTCGTGGCGTGTCGCCCGGCACCTGTCCCGGTGCGAGGACTGCTTCGGGGACGCGGACACCATCCGTGCGATCAAGGACGCCGTGGCGCGTCTCCGGGTCGCACCCGACGCTGGCGCCCTCGTACGGCTGCGGCGCCTGCTGGACACCCTCCCCGAACCGGACGCGGCCCCGTGAGCGGGCTGCTTCTCCCACGGACGGATGCCGGCGTCGCCGCCCAGGTCGTCCTCGCCGTCGTGGTCCTCGGCCTGGCGCTGTGGCGGTCCTGGGACCGACCTGACCTCCGGCTGCTCGTCATCGGTCTCGGCACGGTGACGTTCGCGCTCCTGGGCCTGCGTTCCGCACACTGATCTGACCATCGACAGGAAGAGCGACATGACGATGCAGGCCCCCCGCACCGGCGAGCCCGCACCGGAGCTCGAGCTCCCCGACCTCGACGGCAGGGTGACGGCCCTCCGGGACCTCTCGGGACGTCCGGTCCTGGTGTCGTTCCTCCGCCACGCCGGCTGACTGATCTGCCGTGCGCACCTCGTGAAGGTGCGCGACCGTGCAGGGCGGCTCGAGGCGAGCGGCGCCGCGGCCCTGTTCGTCGTCCACGACGAGCC
Source organism: Actinomycetota bacterium (assembly GCA_019348135.1). Classification (GTDB taxonomy): domain Bacteria; phylum Actinomycetota; class Nitriliruptoria; order Nitriliruptorales; family Nitriliruptoraceae; genus JAHWJY01. The sequence goes on along the minus strand of JAHWJY010000019.1, from coordinate 20,470 downwards.
CCGGCTCGTCCGCAGCCAGCTCCTCGCCGGCGTCGGGGAGCTGCCGTTCCCCGTGCTGGTCGACCGGGAACGCGAGGCGTACCGGAGGTGGGGGCTCGGGCGGGCCGCCTGGTGGCGCGTGTGGCTCGATCCGAAGGTCTGGCAGCAGTACGCGCGACTGCTCACCTCCGGCCAGCGCATCCGTGGCTCCGGGGAGGACACCCTCCAGCTCGGCGGGGACTTCGTGGTCGCGCCCGATGGCACGATCGCGTACAGCCGCCCGCAACGCCGCGACGACCGTCCCCCGGTGGGGGAGCTGCTGGCGGTGATCGAGGACCTCGCGGGCCGGTGACCGGGGCTCATCAGTCGCTGACCTCGTCGACGCGCTCGGCGGCACGCTCGGGCCTGTCGTGGGTGTGGGCGCAGGACGACGGCGGCGCCGGCGATCAGCACGGCTCTGGCGGCGGAGGTCACGCATCGGTCGTCCCGCCTCCCACGATGCCGGTGTCGGGCTGGAACGCGAACCACACGAACCAGAACGTGTCGTCACGCGACACGGCCGTCAGCCGGGTCCCCTCCAGGTCGCCCTCGACGGCCTCGCCGAGCAGGTTCCAGGTGGAGCCGGTCTGCTCGTCGACGAACGCGGTCGGATCGTCGTCACTCGGCGCGAACGTCAGCTCGGTGCCGTCCTCCAAGGTCGAGCGGAACGCCGCCGTGGAGCCGACGTCCTGGCCGTCGTCGACGGACGCGTTGTCGAGGGCACTGGACTGCCCGGGCGCCCACCACACCGTGACGGGGTCACCGTCGAGGTCGAGCGCCACGACCTGCTCCTCCCGGAGATGGTCGAGCGTGACGGCGACCGGGTCGCGGTCCGTGCCGAGCCCGACGATGCGTGCGTTGGGGTCGAGGCGCTCGTCCCGCGGACCCTCGAACAGGAACGAGTCCCCCGAGCCCTCGTAACCGGGGTAGGGGTTGCGCCCGTAGTCACGCGACGGGTCGCTGTCGCGGGAGAGGACGACGCCGTCGGGCGCGGCCTCCTTGAACTCCGCCCACCCGAGCAACGCGGTCGGGACACGCACCAGCTCGGTGCCGACGAAGTCCTCGCCGACGACCGCCCGTCCGGTGAACTGCGCCCACAGCGTCTTGGTCTGACGGTCGTACATCACGAGGTTGGTCTGGAACAGCCGCCCGGAGGTGCCGAAGTCCAGGACCTGCCCGTCGACCGTGCGTTCGAACGCCAGGCCCGAGTTGCACAGCGGGCAGTACGTGACCACGAGGGGCTCGCCACCGACGACGTCGTTGACGATCTCGTGCTGCGTCATGATCGCCAGCGGGTAGGCACGCCGGTCGTCGCCGACCTCGACCACCATGACCGGGCTCTGCGGCTCGAGCCACTCGTCGGCGGTGGCGACGTCGTCGAAGCACGGATCCTCGATCGGTCGGATGCCGTCCGGGGGCGGCCCCCCGCTCACGACCCGGCTGAAGTCGAACCCCTCGAGCACCGCCGGGTCGTCGCGGTTCCAGGGGAACTCGGCTTCCTGCACGGCGGCGTTCTCGACGTCGCCGTTGTCGAACTCCGCGAGCGGGATGCAGGAGCGATGCTCGCCGGATGCCCCGGTGGTGTCCCCCGAGCCCCCCGCCGCCGACGGGTCGGACGCGCCGGCGCTACAGGCCGTCGCGACCAGGGCGATCGTGATGCCGAGGGCGGCGGATCGGGTGGTCCGTGCCATGGCGATGTCCTCCCGGGAAGGCGCGCGGCGGTGTGCTCAGACGAAGCTCTGGTAGACGAGCGCGACGACGAGGCCGTAGACGACGTGGCCCATGAGGAGCCCGACCGGCGTCATGCCACCCCAGCGGCTCCCCATCACGCCGGGGGCCGCAAGGGTGACGGTCGACGCATCGGGGTCGACCGTGCCGGCGAACACGGGCTGACGTGTCATGCGCGGGTGCATCGACGGCATCATCGGCATGAACACGAGCCCGACCATCAGGCCGTGCACCGCCCCGACCCCGACCCCGGTGAGCCAGCTCGCCGATCCGAGCGCGTTGAACAGCGCGGCGTACCCGAGGCCGAAGACGACCGTGCCCATCATGCCCCAGTGCAACGCGATGCCAAGCTGCTGGGCCCGGTCCGGGTCGCCCGACATCATCGAGCCCGTGACGAGCTCCATCGGCGGCATGTCGGTCATGCCCATCTTCCCGGACAGCTTCATCATCGTGGACATGACGGCCGTGCCGACGAGGCCGGCGACGAGTGCTGCGACGATCGAGAACTCCATCGTGCTCCCTCCGAGGGTCTGCTGTGGACGGAACCCGCGGGCTCCCGGGAGGCTTCCGTCCAGCCCGATCGTCGAGCTGGAGCCGCTAGACGTCGCCGTCGACGCGTTCGGGCCCGCGCTGACGGAAGGCGATGGCGAGGTTCGGCGCGACGGTGACGTGGGATCCGAACTCGCGGGCGAGCGCACGGAGGCCGTCGATGTCGTCCTCGCTCACGTCCTCCTCCCGGCGCTCCTTCTGCACGCGTCGCTCGCGTTGTGCCGGCGTCTCGCCGACGGACCTTCGCTCGTCGGTTCCTCGCCGGGAACCGGGAACGAGGATCCTCTGTTCCGCGCCCTCAGGAGCGGGGGCTGAGCTCCCCGTAGAGGCCGGTGACCGCGTCCGCGCGGGGACCGACCTTGTCGCGTCGGGACTCGGCCGACGGCGGCTGGTCCCACGGCATCTCGCCGATCACGAGCTTCGGGAGGTTCACGAACACCTTGTCGGGGCCGACCTTCACGACCGCGTCGAGCGGGAGGTACGGGTCGCTCGCGAAGATGCTGCGGCCGACCTTGAGGTAGCCGGTGCCCGCATCCGCGTCGACCACCACCTCGTCGACCGACCCGATCTTCAGCTGGTCCGAGGCGATGACGTCGTCACCTTCCTGCGGGGCGCGTCCGCCTGCCCGGAGGACCGCGGCGAAGTCCTCGACGTCCATGACCGCGTTGGCGATCAGCGGGTAGTTGACCCGGATGGAGGCCTCGTAGGCGGGCAGGTTCTCCGCGCCGATGGCGTCGCGGAGGAACGTCACGTCGTAACCGTGCTCGGAGGCGTGTCGTCCGGTGGCCTCGCAGCAGAGGTTGGCCGTCATGCCGGCGATCACGAGCTGCGTGGTCCCGAGCCGCTCGAGGTGATCCGGGAGGTCGGTCTCGAAGACGTCGTTGACCTTGTGCGGCTGGAGGATGACCTCGTCGTCGGCGGGCGTCAGCTCCGGATGGAAGTCCGCGCCCCACGTGCCGGCCAGGAACATCCGGCGCTCGAACATGATGCGGCCGATACCCGTCTTGCGCTGGAGCTCCTGGTCCTCGTAGTCCTCGGCGGTGAACGCCATCGGCGCGTACAGGACCGGGATCCCCTGCTCGCGCGCCACGTCGATCGCCTGACGCAGGTGGCCGACCACGTCGTGCTTGCTGACCGTGCTCTCGGTCATGCTCCAGCCCGCGCCGTCCTCGGACAGGAAGTCGTTGACCGGGTCGATGACCAGCAGGGCCGTCCGCCCGGGGTCGTAGCCCCAGCCGCGTTCGCCGGCCAACCGGTACGTCCCGCCGCCGTGTCCGTGTCGTTCCATCATGGCTCCTCGTGCTCTCCGGTCGGATGGCCGCGCGTCCCGAGCAACGTACGGAGGTCGACCTCCCCGGCCGCGTGCGGACGGACCCCGTCCGTCACGCCACGCACCGGCGCGGCAGCGAGGGCACGGGCGGGCCGGCGCGGAGAACCGACCCCCATGGGCTTCAGACCCGGGCGGGTTCGCGTGCGGCCGGCTCGTCGTCACGCACGGCGTCGGGCGTCCCCGTCTCGATCCCGAGGGTGTGGTCCAGCGAGGGCCGGCCGGGGCCGAGGAACAGCACCCCGAGCGCGCCGGCGATGAGCGACAGGTCGAGCTCCGCTCCCGGCAGCATCGAGCCCATGGGTGCGATGAGCCCCAGGTCCGGCTTCACGAGGATGGTCGCACCCAGGAGCACGACCGTGACCGCCACCGCGGAGATGCGCGTCAGGAAGCCGAGGACCAGGAACGATCCGCCGATGAGCTCGACCAGAGTGATGGCCCACCCAACCAGCACCGGCGCCGGGATCCCGAGCTCGGCGACCATGCCCTCACCGAACATCGCCGGGCCCATCTCGGTGAGCTTCTGCCAGCCGTGGAGGGCCATGACCGAGCCCACCACGAGGCGGAGGATCACGGGAGCGACGGGGGCGAACCGTTGGACGGACGGGAAGCTGAGACGGTGCACGGGAGACCTCCGGGGAGTTCGTCAGGGACGGCCAGCGTCGTGGCCAGGTGACCGAGGCAACCCGCAGCGGACCGTCCTCTTCCCTCGCACTCGCCGGGTCGGCGACGGCCGTGCGGCGGCGCACACGACGTGCGCGTCCCGAGGGCGCTCGTTCCCGCCGCCCGGCCTATTCCCGCCGGAGCCCCGCCGTCCGGCCGCCCGCGACGGAAGCGCACACGTGCTGGTGGGGTTCCGTGGAGGTCACCCCACCCGGAGGAACCGCCGTGCCCCGTGTCCCCGTCCACACCGTCGACGACGCCCCCGAGGAGAGCCGCGAGACCCTCGGCGAGCTCGAGCAGCGGTTCGGCAAGGTCATCAACATCTTCGGCGAGATGGCGCACGCGCCGGCGGTGCTCGAGACCTACGCCGCGATGGAGCGGACGCTGAAGGAGACGTCCTCGCTCGGCGAGCGCGTCCGTCAGGCGATCCACCTCACGGTCGCGAACGTGAACGCCTGCGACTACTGCCAGGCCGCCTACACCGGCGCCGCGAAGGCGACGGGGTTCTCGGACGACGAGACCGTCGCGATCCGCCGGGGTGAGCTCCCCGGCGACGACGAGCTCACGGCGCTCCTCCAGGTCTCCCGCGAGATCGCCGCGAACAAGGGCCACGTCGAGGACGGCACCTGGAAGACCGCCCTCGAGGCCGGCTGGTCGGAGAAGGAGGTGCTCGAGGCGTACGCCGACGTCGTGCGCACGATCCTCACGAACTACTTCAACCACCTCGTCGGCACCGAGGTCGACCTCCCGGCCCCGCCCGCGATGGACCGAGTCGCCGAGGGCGATGACGGAGGCGACGAGGAACGACGGAAGGCGACGACGTGACCCTCACCATCGGCACCGGCCCGTTCGGCGACGTCCCGGCGGGCACGTTCAACTTCACGTACGCCGCGCCGGGCGGTGTCCTGTACCTCGAGGACAGCCCGCGGCGCGTACGGGTCGTCGTGGCCGGCGAGACGGTGGCGGAGAGCTCGCGGACGAAGCTCCTCCACGAGTCCGGCCTGCTGCCCGTCTACTACTTCCCCGAGGAGGACGTCCGCACCGAGCTGCTCGAGCCGACCGACCGGACGACCCACTCCGGGCTCAAGGGCGACGCCTCGTACTGGACCATCCGCGCCGGCGACGCCGTACGGGAGCACGCGGTGTGGGGCTACCCCGAGCCGCTCCCCGAGGCGCCACCGCTGGGCGGCTCCCTCGCGTTCGCGTGGGATGCCGTCGACGAGTGGTGGGAGGAGGCCGAGCGGATCGGGGTCCACGCCCGCGACCCGTACCACCGCTGCGACGTCATCCGCTCGGACCGGCACGTCGTGGTCCGCGTCGGCGGCGAGGTCGTCGCCGACAGCCGTCGTCCGTCGATCCTGTTCGAGACCGGGCTGCCGCCGCGGTTCTACCTCCCGGAGGACGACGTCGAGGTGGGGTTGCTCGAACCGAGCGGTACCGAGACCTCGTGCCCGTACAAGGGCACGACCAGCCGGTACTTCACGGTGGTCGCCGGCGGCGAACGCCTCGAGGACCTCGCCTGGGTGTACGACGACCCCCGCGACGAGGTGCGCGGCATCGCCGGTCTGCTCGCCTTCTACAACGAGAAGGTCGACCTCGAGGTCGATGGCGAACGCTGGGAGCGTCCGACCACGAAGTTCAGCTGACGGCCGGCCGGACCTGGCCGACGGCGGGACCTGGGCGTGCTCGGATGGCGGCCCCGACCGGAGAGCGAGGCGACCCCATGGCATCCCCCGCAACGCTGCGCTACGCCGCCTTCACCGACGATCCCCGGGGCGGCAACCCCGCGGGGGTCGTCCTCGCGTCCGAGCTGCCACCCGAGACGGAGATGCAGCGGATCGCCGCGGAGGTCGGGTTCTCCGAGACCGCGTTCGTCGCTCCGTCGTCGGGAGGAGCGGATCACGACATCCGCTACTTCAGCCCCGAGCGGGAGGTGGTGTTCTGCGGGCACGCCACCATCGCCACGGGGGTGGTGCTGGCGGAGCGCGACCCCGAGCTGGGCGAGGTCCTCCTCGCGACCCGGACCGACCTCATCCCCGTCGCCATCCGTCGCGACGGCCACCGCATCGTCGCCACCCTGACGTCGCCGCCGACCTCCCACCGGGAGGCCGGCGACGACCTCCTGGCGGAGGTGCTCGGCATGTTCGGATGGACCCGGGACGACCTCGATCCCCGCCTCCCGCCGGCGATCGCCTACGGAGGCGCGACCCACCTCGTCCTCCCGGTCGCGTCGCGTGGGACGCTCGCGGCGATGACGTACCGGTTCGACGATCTGAAGCGGGTCATGCTGGAGCAGGACTGGACCACGGTGGCCGTCGTCTGGCGCGAGTCCGACGACCGCTTCCACGCCCGCAACCCGTTCCCGATCGGCGGGGTGGTCGAGGATCCTGCGACCGGCGCCTCGGCGGCGGCGTTCGGCGGCTACCTCCGGGACGCGGGGCTGCTCGCGGTCCCCGCACGGCTGACGATCCTGCAGGGCGAGGACATGGGCCGACCGAGCCTCATCCAGGTGGACGTCCCGGCGGACCGTCCCGGGATCGGGGTGGGCGGCTCAGCGGTCGCGATGCCCTGAGCCGGGTCCCGCGCCGTCGCACGGACAGGGGGAGCCGGCAGGAGGACGTCCGTCGGACGCCGAAGTGCCCAGCCAGTCGTTGGAGGTCATCCCGTCATGCGTTCACGGCGTCCGCTCGCGCTCATGCTCACCACCGCCCTGCTGGGGAGCGTGCCCGCTCACGCCGCCGATCCGGAGAGCTCCTCCCTGCGGGCGCCGCAGGCCGCCGGCGACGAGGCGTCGACCTCGTGGACCGGCACGTCGCCTCCCGGGGTCAACCCGACGAGCGAGTGCTCCGCACCGGGCGAGGCGTCCGAGGACCGGCACGAGATCACGATCGAGGTGCCGGCCGGCACCTACGACCGGGTCGGGGTCGACTACAAGTTCCAGATCACGTGGGTGGACGAGAACCAGGATCTGATCCTCACCATCGAGGGGCCCGAGGGCGAGGTGCTGGGCAGCAGCGACGGCGGAAGCCCGGCCGAGACCGTGTTCCTGCCCGACCTCCCCGCCGGGACGTACACGGCCGTCACCTGCGCCTTCGCCGCCGGCGCGACGGAGTACGAAGGCACCCTGATCGCCACCGCCAAGGCGAAGGGGGCCACCGCGCTGCCCGCTGCCGCCGACCCACGTGGTCTCGCGTTCTCGGCAGCCGTGCCCGCGGACATCCAGCGCGACGAGGGCGAGCCGCTGATCGAGATCGACGGTGACGGGACGATCTACACGTGCGGACCCACGGGCTTCAGCCAGGCCAACGAGTACGCCCAGGCCTCGACGGACGGCGGGGACCAGTTCAACCTGCTGGGTGAGCCGCCGCGCGGCCAGCTCTCGGTGGGCGGTGGCGGCGGCGACTGCGGTCTCGCGACGGCCCCCGAGCGCAACGACGAAGGCAACTTCCAGCTGGCCTACACCGGCCTGTCGGGGCTGCTGAACTTCGCGACCGCCACGTCCGCGGACCGGGGGGCGACCTTCCGGTCGTCACCGATCAGCGAGTCCCGGCCGGGCGTCGACCGACAGTGGAACGCGTTCACCGATGCCGACACGGTCTTCCTCACCTACAACCAGGTCATCCCGCGCGCCGTCACGGCGCAGCGTTCCGACGACGGGGGTCTGACCTACGGCGAGCCGGTGGTCGTGTCCCCCAACCCGGACTTCCCCGGTCCGGTCCGGAGCCTCCCGCCCGAGCTCAACCCGGGCGGCGACCTCCCCGCCCTCTACTACCCGTGGTCCCGCGCCGGCTCCCAGGTGATGCTCGCCGTGTCGCTCGACGAGGGCGACACCTGGAACAACTGCCTCCTCGTCGAGGGCGATGGCGACGTGAGCCAGCTGTTCGTGGTCGCCGACCACGACACCAACGGCGACCTCTACGTCGTCTACAGCGACAACGCCGACTTCAACACGCGGATGGTGCGCCTGGCCAACGAGAAGCTGGTGGACTGCGTCGGTGGGACCGACGACACCGTCGCGGAGTTCAAGGCACCCGTCGGCGCGACCGCGCCGGTCGTCGTGAACCGCGAGCCGGTGCGCACGTCGCTGTTCCCCTGGATCGCGGTCGGCGAGCCAGGTCGCGTCGCCGTGTCGTACTACGGCTCCGAGACCGACGCGCCGGCCGACTCGACCGACGCCAAGACGTGGCACGTCTACGTCGCACAGTCGCTCGACGCGAACCGTCCGGACGCCACGTTCTCGCAGGTGCAGGTCACGACCCACCCGAACCACTACGACCAGATCTGCCTGTTCGGGATCACCTGCTCGACGGGCGGCGACCGGTCGCTGGTCGACTTCTTCTCGATCGACCTCAACCCCGTCACCGGCGAGATCGTCGGGGTGTTCAACCGCGCCCACAAGCAGCCGGGGCAGGCGGCCGGCCAGGTCTCCACGCCCCTGGTGTTCCGCCAGATCGGCGGACCGAGCCTCGCGGGCGGCACCGTCTCGAACCCCGAGCTCGTGCCGCTGCGCACCCGCTCCGAGGACCCCGAGGGCGACGCCGTCGCCGACTACTCGTCGCAGCTCGTGCCCCCGGGGCGCGTGCCGGTCGCGGCCGCCGACGTGCTGGCCAACGAGATCGGGGCCGCCATCGACCTCGGGTCCGGCGAGCCGCTGGACGGTGGCGGCTTCACCGTCACGATCGACGTCGCCGACCTCTCCGACGACGCCCTGCAGCAGGCCCTGCAGGACGCCAAGGCCCAGTCGCTGCTGTGGATCTTCCGGTACGTCGACGGCTACCGGTACAGCGCCGTCAGTGCCCGGTGGAACCCGTTCGAGGGCTTCACCTTCGGCCACAACGGGTTCGTCGGTACCGCGTGGGAGTGCGGCACCCCCGGCGCGGGAGCGAACCAGGACCAGTGCCTCCAGTACCCGGGAGGCACGCCGGTGCAGGGTGACGTCGACCAGGACACCGGCCGGATCCGCATGACCGTCCCGCTCGAGCTGCTCGTCGGGCTCACCGACGACCAGGGTCCGGGCGAGACCCCGGAGGAGGTCCCGGCCCAGCCCGGCACGCGCATCTACACGGCGGCGACCTTCGCCGTCGCCAACCCCTTCTCGCCCACCCAGGAGGCCCAGAGCTTCCTCGAGCCGATGGACAACACGCCCGCGATGGACTTCCTCGTCCCCGGGGGGCAGGCCGCACCGGGCCACCCGGACCCCGCACCTCCGGCACCGGGCGCTCCCGACGACCGGCCGCTGCCGGCGACCGGGGCCCCCGCCTGGGTGCTCATGGGTCTGCTCGGACTCGCGGCCGGCGAGGGTCTCCGGCGACGGTCCCTCAGGGCGACGCGGTCGTGAGGTCCGTCTCGGCGACCAGTCGGTCGAGGAAGGGCTCGAGCGTCGCCAGACCCGACGGCACGAACGAAGCGTCGGTCTCGGACGGGCCGAGGCAGCCGCCCTCCGTGACGTAGGCGTCCGTGTTGACGATGGCGTAGGTCCCGTCCTGCAGCGTGAAGTGGTTGATCACGCGCTCGACGACGGCACCATCCGCGTCCCGCAGGCTGAAGGAGGCGCGCTTGCCGGGCTGCCCGCCGACCGGGGCGTCGCGTACCTCGTCGGCGACGAAGGTGAACCCGGGGCAGCCGGCGGCGCGGTCCTCCTCGAAGTGCGCGAGGAAGTCGTGGGCCAGACCGGACAGCACGGCGGCGGGCTCCGCGGCGGCCTGGTCCTCGGTGAGGGGGTAGCCGGTCAACAGCTCGAGGTCGCCGAGGAACTCCCCGTCGGCGTCCACGCAGGCGTCCGTGCGGTCGCCCGCGCAGTCCCGCACGGTCCAGCCGTTCGGCAGCGTGAGCTCGAACGGCGCGTGCCAGTCCATCGCGAACGAGCCATCAGCCGGCGACCCGGACGGATCCGGGGTCGTGGGGGAGGGATCCCCCGGGGAGGGGGCCGGCTCGGCTGTGGCGTCGTCGGGGGTGCGCGAGCACGCGGCGAGCGCCAGCACGAGCGCGAGCAGGAGGGTCGGGATGCGGACGGACATGGCGGTCTCCGGAAGCGGTCATCGCTTCCTAGACGTCGAGACCGGCCCGGAGGTTGCGCGCCGACCCGGGGGCGGCTCCCTCCGGCGGCTCGCCCGCGTCGGTCCCCTCGAGGAGCAGGAAGTCGTCGACGCCGTACAGCCGGTGCAGGCGGCGCTCCTTGACGGGGAAGTACCCGTCGGCGTCGCGCGCGGTCAGCAGCTGCGGTCGCGACAGCCGCAACGTGCGACCCTCGTGTTCGACCGTCGCCCGCCCCGCGGCGAGGACGTTGCGGACCCAGTCGGCGCCGGCGCCGTACGGCAGTGCGACCACGACCCCGGAGCCGGCCGGGACCGCGACGACCGGTGTCCGGTAGGCGGTCCCGCTCGCCCGTCCGAGGTGGTTCACCACCGATGCGTACGCGCCCGGCTGACCGGCGGTCCTCAGCTGTCGCGGGTTCGTCACCGCCCGGTTCATCCGCCGGATGCGGTCCAGGACCGGTCGGACCTCCGCTCGGAACGACAGCGCGAGCGCGGCCCACAGCACGCCCGCGACCGACGCGAGGACCGCTGCGACCTGCAGGATCCGAACGAGCACGAGCTGACCTCTCGACGACGCTACCGTACGACGTAAGGTATACCTTACGTCGTACGGTCGTCAAGGTTGCCAGGAGCGTCGGAACGGGGCCGGTCGCCGACCCGGCGGGCCTCGAGGCCGTCGAGGATCAGATCGAGCGCGAACTCGAACTCGAACTGGTCGTCGCACCACCCCAACGTGCCCTCCGTGGCGTGCGCGACCTCGGCCATCATGCCGACGATGTGGGGGAAGCGGCCGCCCAGCTGTTCGAGCATCGCCGTGACGTCCGCGTCGGCCCCCGCGGGGTCGTCCGGTTCGAACAGCTCCTGGACGAAGCCGAGCGTGCGGCTGCCCAGGACGTGGAGCGCGTGGTGGGCGAGGTCGTAGCTGAAGCCACCGGCCCGGAGGATCCCCAGGACACCGTCGTAGTACCCGATGACCGCCGGCGAGAGCGTGGTGCGCGTCTCCAGCACGCGCGGGGCCCAGGGGTGACGCAGCAGGACCTCGCGGGCCGACAGGATCCGGGCGCGCAGGCCGGCGCGCCAGTCGTCCCCGGTCGCCGGACCCCCGGCGACGTCCGTCGCGGCGACGATCTCCTCGACGACGACCTCGACGACGCCGTCGAGCAGGGCCTCCTTGTTGGCGACGTGGTGGTAGAGCGACATCGCCTCCACCTCGAGGTCCTGCGCCAGTCGTCGCATCGTGAGGGCGTCGAGGCCGTCCCGGTCGGCGAGCGCCACGGCCGCGGCCAGCACGCGCTCCCGGCTGAGCGGCGGACGCCGCTGCGCGGTCCCCACGGTGTCCTTTCGCTCCCGGCGCCATCGCCGCCTCCGGCGGGAGCCTAGCCGTACACGGTAAGCCGGGAGGCCCTCGGGTTGACGGCCTTACGATGTACGACTACACCTTACGCCGTACGACGATGGTCGTCGGACGAGCGGCAGGGGTGACGATGAAGGCCATGGTCCAGGACCGGTACGGCGACGCCGGCGTGCTCGAGCTGCGCGACGTCCCGCGGCCGTCCGTGGGAGCCGACGGGGTGCTCGTGCGCGTCCGGGCGGCCTCCGTCAACCCCCTCGACTGGCACTTCATGCGGGGGGAGCCGCTCGTGATGCGCCTCGCGGGGGTGGGCCTCCGTCGGCCGAAGCGACGCATCCAGGGTGCCGACGTCGCCGGCACCGTCGAGGCCGTCGGGCCGGGCGTCCGGAGCCTCGCCCCGGGCGACGACGTGCTCGGGTGGGCGACGGGTGGGGGGTTCGCCGAGTACGTCGTGGTGCCGGAGGACCACCTCGTCCCGAAGCCCGCGGGCCTCGGCTTCGAGGCGGCGGGTGCCATCGCGATCGCCGGCATCACGGCGCTGCAGGCGGTCCGCGACCACGGTCAGGTCGGGCCGGACACGCGCGTGCTGGTCGTCGGCGCCTCGGGCGGCGTCGGCACCTTCGCCGTACAGATCGCCAAGACCCGGGGCGCGCACGTCACGGGGGTCTGCAGCACCCGCAACCTCGAGCTCGTGCGCTCGCTCGGGGCGGACGACGTCCTCGACTACACGCGCGGTGACCTCTCCGCCGGCGGTCGCCGGTTCGACGTCGTCCTGCACGTGGCGGGCGACCGCGCCATCCGCGAGCGCCTCCGCCTCGTCGAGCCGGACGGCGTGCTGGTCAACGTCGGCGGCGGTGAGGGCGGAGGCGTCGTGTTCGGGCCGGTGCGGTCCCTCGTGGCCGCCACCGTCGCGCGCCCGTTCGTGCGTCCGCGCGTCCGGTCCTTCCTGGCGGCCGAGAACCAGGCCGACGCGATGGAGCTGCTCGGTCTGATCGAGGAGGGATCGGTCGTGCCGGTGATCGACCGCACCTACGCGCTCGTCGAGGTCCCGGAGGCGATCCGGTACGTCGAGAGCCTGCGCGCGCGGGGCAAGGTCGTCGTGACGATCTGACGCATCCGCCCGGAACATCCGGCCGATCGGGCGGCGGGCGCACCGGCGAGCGCGGTCACGCGGGGTCCGCGGCAGGAGACGGCCAGTGACCCGTCGAACACCTCCCGACGCGGACCGCCCCTCCCGCCGTCGCGCCGTCCCACACGAACCGATCCTCGAGCCCAGGGGCCACCCCATGCGTACCACGTCCTTCCTGCTGCTCCCGGCCGTGCTGGCCTCCGTCCTCCTCGCCGCCGCGCCCGCCGCCCCCGACCAGGCGGGATCGAGCGAAGCCGTCGAGGAGCAACGCTCCTGCGGCGCCGAGGCCGACCCCCACTACGACCCGCCGTCGGGTCACGGCCTGGACGAGTGCACGACCGACGGCGCACACGACCCCGGCAAGACCTACACCGCCACGTACTACACCAACGACGTGACGTGTGGCACCGACGACGAGCTCGCGCCCGGCGCTCACGGGGCCACCGGCGTCTCGGTCAGCGGCGACTTCGCGCAGGACGGCACGGGCGGGGCCGGTTACCTCCAGACCTGCTCGGACGGCGCGCTGCCGATCCAGGGTCGCTTCACCCTCGACGGGGTGGTCGGCGCCGGTGGGGCCGACGGCACGTTCACCGCCGACGGCGACCGCGACAACTCGCCCGATCAGCTCCAGGGTTGGGCGCAGGTCGACGTCGGTGACCGGACCGTGACCTGCGGTCCGTCCTACGACGAGGGCGGGCGCGCCGACGCCTACAACCAGGCCGAGGGCGAGGGCAGCCAGGAGCACTGCGGCTGATCCGCTCCTACGACCCGAGCTCGTCGAGGCGGCGTAGGAGGTGGGCACGTTCCACGCCGTTCGCGGTCCGCGCGGCGGCGGCCCTGAGGGCGGCACGCCCGCCGGCGAGGTCGCCCGTCTCGACGAGCAGCTCGCCCCGGGCCACGTGCAGGTACGGGTAGTCGGCGAGGGACCCCTCGTCGGCGAGGGCCTCGAGCTCGGCCAGCGCGACGGTCGGTCCCGCCACCCGGGCACGGGCGACCGCGAGGTTCAGCCGGGCCACCGGGGATGCGGTGACGACGACCAGCTGCTCGTAGAGCGCGACGATCTGGCGCCAGTCCGTGTCCGCGAACACGGCGGCATCGCTGTGGCACGCGGCGATGGCGGCCTGCAGCTGGTACGGGCCGAGCGGCCCACGCACCAGCGCCCACTCGACGAGCTGGCGTCCCTCCTCGATGAGGTCGGGGTCCCAGCGTGCTCGGTCCTGGTCCTCGAGCCGCACGAGCGTGCCGCCGCCGCCGGCGCGTGCCGGGGAACGGGCGTGGGTCAGGAGCAGCAGTGCCAGGAGGCCCGCGACCTCGGCCTCGTCCGGCATCAGGGTCCGCAGCACCCGTGCGAGACGGATCGACTCCTCGGCGAGGGCGACCCGCTGCAGGTCGTCGCCGCCGGCCGCGGCGTAGGCCTCGTTGAAGACCAGGTAGACCACCGCCAGCACCGCCTCCAGCCGGTCGGGGAGCTCGTGGTCCGGCGGGATCCGGTAGGGGATGCCCGCGTCCCGGATCTTGCGCTTGGCCCGCACGAGCCGCTGGCTCATGGTCGCCTCGGGCACGAGGAGGGCGCGCGCGACCTCGGCCGTCGACAGCCCCGCGACGGTCCGCAGCGTCAGCGCCACCTGTGCCGACCTGGCCAGGGCGGGGTGGCAGCACGTGAACACCAACCGGAGCCGGTCGTCGGGGATGGCGGACACGGGCGCGTCCCACTCCACGGTCGGGTCCGTCACCGTGGGCTCCACGAGTCCGGGCAGTTTCCGCCGCAGGGTGGTGCTCCGCCGGATGCGGTCGACGGCGCGGCGTCTGGCGACCGTGAGCAGCCACGCCGGCGGGTCGTCCGGGACCCCACGGTCGCGCCACGCGGCGGTCGCCTCGGTGACGGCGTCGGCGAGCGCGTCCTCGGCCAGTTCGAAGTCCCGCCCGCACAGCGGGATGAGCGCCGACAGCACCCGCGCGTGGTGCTCGCGGAACACCTCCGCGAGCACCACGTCGGAGCGGGCCGACCCGTGCCCCGTCCCGTGCGCGTTCAGGGTGCGTCGAACTCCATGATCGGACGGACCTCCATCGAGCCGTACCCGGCCCCGGGGCATGCAGCAGCCCACTTCAGCGCATCGTCGAGGTCCGCGACGTCGATCAGGTAGAAGCCGCCGAGCACCTCCTTGGTCTCGGCGAAGGGACCGTCGGTCGTGAGGGTCTCGTCGTTGCGCACCCGGACCGTCGTGGCGGTCGTCGCGGGCTGGAGCGCCTCGCCGGCGAGGTGCACCCCGGCGTTCCTGAGGTCCTCCGTGTAGGCGAACCACCGCCCCATGTCGGCCTCCATCGCCTCGGGCGTGGACGGGGCCAGGTCCGGGTCCGTGTAGATCAGCAGCAGGTAGCGCATCGTGCATCTCCTCCCAGGGGAGCGGGGAACGTCCCCGACTCGCATCGTGCGACAGGGTCGAACGAGCCGGGCCGCGACCGACACCGTGGGTCCACATCGTGCGCGTGCCGCCCGGCGGCGCCGAGAACCACCTCTACGGTCGGACGAGCTCGACGACATCGCCCGGGTGGTCGCCGCCGTCGCGTGTCCGGTCAACGTCCTGCTGCTCCCCGGCGGGGCGGGTCAAGGCGTGCCCTCCACGTGTCGATAGGGAGGCATCGCACCGGGCGTCCAGCGTCCCGTGCCAGGAGACCCCGATGAGCCGGCTCGACCGACTGGTGCGGACCATCGGCCCGCGCATGGACGAGGCCGAGGTCCTCATCGCGTCGGTCCTGGGGCACCGTGGGGACGGCCGCGGGCACGTCGCGCTCGTCGCGACGGACCGGCGTCTGCTCCTGGTGACCGAGGGCTTCACGCGGACGATGATCGACGAGCTCTTCTACACCGACGTCACCGGCTTCACGCGCACCGCGGACGGGGCCGGCACGACCGTCGAGGTGATCGCCACCGAGGCGCGCTGGCGGGTGGAGCGGATCGAGTCCGACGCGGCGGGTCACGTCGCCCTGGGCCTGATCGAGCGCCGGTGCCAGCGAGCCACCGAGCCGCAGCGGACGCCGATGCCGCCGCTCCCGCGACGCGTGCGCGTGCTCCAGCCCGACGTCGGCTGACCGCTCCGGCGATCGACCCAGCCACGCCGCCCGTGTGCGACAGTGGCCCGTGGCCGATGTCGACGCGGCCCGTGACCAGAGGGTGCGACATGGCCAGCAAGGACAAGGGCGGGCGCAGCAGCAAGACCGTTGCCGCCAAGAGCCCCAAGGAGAAGAAGGAAGCCAAGCGCACGAAGAAGGAGTCGAAGGGCTCGATCGACCGCGGCGCCTAGCTTCCGCCCTGGCCATCCGGTCGTCCGGCCGGGGTTCCGCCTCCGTCACAGGCGTACGCTGTCAGGGAGATCCGCTTTCCTCCGGTGATCCGCTTTCCCCCTGACCTGCCCCCTCCGAGGACCGTCGTGCCCCCGACCCCGGCCACGTACGAGCCCGGCACGGAACCCCACCAGCACCTCGTCGGCTTCTACGAGACCGAGGCGTACCTGGCGGGTGCCGTCGCCCGCTTCCTCCTGCCCGCTTTCGAGGACGACGCCGTCGCCGTGGTGATCGCGACGCCGGCGCACCACGAGCTGTTCCGGGCCGAGCTCGTCGAGCGGGGACTGCGGGCTGCCGACGTCTACGTGGCCCTGGACGCCGCCGACACGCTCGCCGCGTTCACGGACGCCGACGGCCGGCTCGACCCGGACCGGTTCCGGACCGTCATGGGCGCGGTCGTCGAGCGGCACCGTCGCCCCGGTCGCAGCCTGCTGGCGTACGGCGAGATGGTCGTCCTGCTGTGGGAGGCGGGCGACGTCAAGGGCGCGCTCCAGCTCGAGCAGCTGTGGAACGACCTCGCGGACACGCACCGCTTCACGCTGCTCTGCGGCTACCCGACGACGGCCTTCGCCGACGACACCGACACCGAGGCGTTCCGGGCCGTCTGCGACGCACACGGGGCCGTCCTGCCGCCGGAACGGTTCTCGAGCCTGCAGGATCCCGACGAGCGGCAGCGAGCCGTCGCCGTGCTCCAGCAGGAGGCGGTCGCCGGGGCGAACGAGCGCGAGGCGCTGAGGCGCAAGCAGCAGGAGCTCGAGGCCGCGCTCGAGCGGTTGACCGAGGTGGACCGGGTCCGTCGCCAGTTCGTCGCGATGGTCGTCCACGACATCCGCAACCCGACCGTCGTGATCTCCGGGCTGCTCGACTTCCTCCGCGAGGCCTGGCCCGAGCTCGACCAGCAGGAGGTCAGCGAGTACCTCACGACGGCGTCGCGGAACGCCTCGAAGATCCAGCGCCTGCTCGACGACGTGCTGCTCATGTCGCGCATCGAGTCGGGGCAGTTCGAGTACGAGATCGCGGCCGTCGACCTCCCGAGGACCGTCCGTGAGGCGGCCGACGACGTGCGCGCCGCCACCGGCCGTGCCATCGAGGTGGCCGTGCCCTCACGCCTCGGACCCGCGCTCGCCGACGAGGGCCGGCAGGCGCAGATCGTCGGCAACCTGCTGTCGAACGCGGTCAAGTTCTCCGCGGCGGACACCACCATCACCGTGACGCTGGCCGACCTCGGCGATCGCCTCGCCGTCCACGTCCGCGACGAGGGCCCCGGCATCGCCGCTGCCGACGTCGACAAGCTGTTCCGTCCCTTCTCCCGGCTGCCACGCCGGGACCGTGCCCAGACGCCCGGCACGGGACTGGGGTTGTTCATCACCAAGGCGCTCGTCGAGGGCCAGGGCGGCAGCATCTCCGTCGAGAGCCAGCCGGGCCGCGGCACCACGTTCACCTACACCGTGCCGGCCGCGTCGTCCTCGTCGGCGACCCTCGACTGACCGAGCCGTCCGGTCCCGGCGCTACCGTCGGCCGCCCCAGCCTCGGGAACCCACGTGATCGACGCCTCCTCGCTCTTCCTCCACGTCCTCGCCGCCACGGGTCTCGTCGGTGGTGGCATCGTCCAGGTGCTCGCCGGCACCCGTGTCCGCACCGCACGGACCGGACGCGAGCTCGCGTCGTGGGCCGGGTTCGCCCGGCAGGCGGGGCTGCTGATCGCGGGCTCCGCCGTCCTGTCGCTGCTGACCGGCGGCCACCTCGCCGGCGCCGTGTGGACGACCGACGCGCGCAGCGGCTTCTCCTACCCGTTCATCACCCTCGGGGTCATCGGCCTGGTGCTGCTCGCGCCGGCCGGCCCGATGCTGGGTGGCCCGCGTCTGCGCCGCCTGGTGGCCGAGGGGAACGAGATCGGTGACGCCGGGCTGCCGGCCGCGTTGCGCGCCGAGGCCGGCGCGCCGTCGCTCTGGGGACCCGTGCATTCCCTCCTCGGCCTCGGCATCGGCATGGTCGCCCTCATGACCTACAAGCCGGGCTGGTTCACCGGTGCCGTCGTGCTGCTGGTCACCTTCGCCCTCGGCTGGGTCGGTGGGGCGGTCGTCGCGCGTACCCCCCCGATGCCGGAGGCCTGAGGGGCGTCAGCCGCCGCCGTTGGCCGTCTGCTCCCCCCCGCTGCCCTGCGACTCGGCGCTGCCCTCCTCGTAGAACCACTTCGTCAGGACGACCAGGAGCAGCGCGCCGTAGGTGTCGGCCAGCACGGACACGAACCACTCGGCGGTGAAGTGCAGCCAGTAGCCGGGCCACAGCGCGGTGCTCTCGCCGTGGGTGCGCTGGTCGGCCGTCCAGTCCGGCACTTCCGTGACGTGGAAGATCACCGTCTGGACCACGAGGATCACGACGAGCACCAGGCTGAGCGAGTGTCGCACCCACCAGTTCTCGCTCTTGCTCCACCGGTGCACGCCGCTGGGGAAGTACGCCATGCGAGGACCTCCGCTCGTTAGAGGACGTCAGCAGAGCGCGGACGGCGCGGCCGGTGACCGCGGCGTCACGTCCCGTCGGCCGCCTCCGCGCTCGCGCGGCCCGGACGTTGACCGCACGACCAGGGGGGAACCTCTGCAGGGGAACTGTTACAGCGATAAGTGTCGTATCCACCCTCTCCCGGTCCACCGACCGGGGAGCCGTCGAGCGGGGAGCGACGTCCCATGAGCCAGGCGCAGCTGGAACGGTCCGAGGACCGGTTCGTCCCGGAACGGGCGCAGGAGGCGGGCGGATCGGTCCACGCCGGACCGCTGCAGGCACGGACCCGCCGCCTGCCGCGGCCGCTGCGCCGCGTCCTGCGCTCGCGGGTGGTGGAGCTCGCCACCACGCCCCACGGGGTCGAGCCGTACCTGCGGATGGTGAACCCGCTGTGGTCGATCGAGACCACGCGCGCGCTCCTCGTCGACAAGCGGCGCGAGACCCGCGACGTCACGACGCTCGTGCTCGATCCGGGTCCGGACTGGGGCCCGCACGAGGCTGGCCAGCACGTCCGCATCGACGTCGAGCTCGACGGTCGCCGGCGCACGCGCTACTTCTCGGTCTCCTCGAGCGCCCACCGCCACGACGGTCTCATCACCCTCACGATCAAGGCCAACCCCGACGGGTTCGTGTCCCGGTTCACCCACACCCACGCCCGCACGGGCCTGGTGATCGACATCTCCGAGCCGCGCGGCGAGTTCGTCCTCCCCACCCCCCGCCCCGAGCGGCTCCTGCTCGTCTCCGGCGGCAGCGGCATCACGCCCTGCATGTCGATGCTGCGCACGCTCCTCGACGAGGGCCACGCGGGCGAGGTCTCCTTCCTCCACTACGCGAAGACGTCCCAGGACCGCATCTTCGGCGCGGAGCTCGACGACATCGCCGCCCGGCACGACCACGTGCTCGTCGAGACCATCTACAGCGACGAGGACCCCGACGGGGCGCGCTTCACCGGCTTCCTCGACCGCGAGCATCTCGACACCCTGGTCCCGGACTGGACCGGCATGCCCGCCTACGTCTGCGGCCCGCCGCCGATGCTGGACACGGCCGAAGAGCTGTGGGGGTCCGCCGAGGCGATGGACAACTTCCACATCGAGCGGTTCACGCTGCGCGTCCCCTCCGCGGACGCCGACGCCGACGGGATGGTCCGCCTCTGCGGCTCCGACATCGAGGTCGAGAACGACGGCCGGCCCCTGCTCGTCCAGGCGGAGGACGCCGGGCTCGAGCCCGAGTACGGCTGCCGCATGGGGATCTGCAAGACGTGCACGACCCGCAAGATCGCCGGCACGACCCAGAACCTCTCGAGCGGGGACGTGTCCCAGGAGGACGACGAGGACATCCAGATCTGCGTGAGCGTCGCCCTCGGCGACGTCGAGCTCGACCTCTAGCACCGACGCGACACGCGAACGCGAGCCGCGCCACCGCGGCGCTGACGGAAGGAACATGCATGAGCGCGACCGAGACCGACACCGCCACGCCGGCCCACAACGCCGCGGGCACCCCCTCCGCCCCTGGTCGCCGCCCGGGCCAGGAGACCGACGACACGGCGCTCATGCGGCGTACGGGGCTCACGCCCGAGCAGGTGGCCGAGATCGGTCGTGAGTTCGACGCCATCCGCGAGCGCATCATCGCCGACCTCGGCGAGGAGGACGCCCGCTACATCAGGAACGTCGTGAAGGCCCAGCGTGCCTGCGAGGTCACGGGGCGCGTGCTGCTGTTCGTGCCGACGCCCGCGACGTGGGTGGCCGGCGTCGCGTCGCTCGCCATGTCGAAGGTGCTCGACAACATGGAGATCGGCCACAACGTCATGCACGGCCAGTACGACTTCATGA
>JAHWJY010000197.1 GCA_019348135.1 Actinomycetota bacterium | reverse complement strand
CCGCGACGACGGCGCAGGAGCGCGAAGGCGTGGAGCAGGCTGGCCACGTTCTTCCACCGCGAGAACCCGTCGTTGATGGCCACGAAGGCACCGTGGGCGGCTCCGGTCGACGTGGCGGAGAACTCCTCTGCCGGGAGGCCGTTGGGGACGACGACGGGCCGTCGTCGCGTCCAGCGCTCGACCCGGTCGGCGAGGTACGGCGACACCGCCGTGGTGTGTCGCGAGGCCCGGAGCACGCGCGCGGCGAGGCCCAGCCGGACCAGTCGGTAGGGGTGGGGGTGGAACCGCAGCACCCGCGGGGCCCAGTCGTGCACCGTGACCACGACCGGGGCGCCGTCCGCGAGCGCGGCGAGAGCGAACTCGTACGTCCAGTGGGCGTGGACGACGTCGGGCGGGGATCCCTCGCGCAGCAACGCCTGCACCGCACGTCGCTCGCCGGCGAAGGCGTCGCGCGCGCGGTGGACCGGTCGGTAGTGCCCCACCCGGAGCTCCATCCGCGGACCGGCGAGGCGGACGGGTTCGGCTCCCACGTCCCGCGACAGGGTCACGACCAGCACCTCGTGCCCGCGGTCGTGGAGGGTCGTCGCCAGGTGACCGATGACGGAGGACCCGGACAACGCGGCGAGTGCCGGCGCCCCGCCGCCGAGGCGGGCGGCCAGGTCCGAGGGTCGGGCGGGGCCGACGAGGGCGATCCTCATGGTCGAGGATCCGGGTCGGATGCCGGGCCCGGTCCGGGGCCCTCGACGCGGCCGATCACCACCGTCGCGAGCAGCCGGAGCCAACGGCGCTCGCGCACGCGGGTGAGGTAGCCGGCGGAGCGGAGCCGGGCGTGGAGGTCGTCGCGCACGGGGCGCAGGGACCCCACGTGGAGGTTGGCGACGAGCGCGGCGGCGCCGGCCAGGACCTCCGCGGTGAACACCACCGCGAGCGGAGCGCCGGCCGCCAGCAGCCCGAACCTGACGATCGCGACGGTGACGGCGACGGAGACCGCCGCCAGCACCCCGGGGACGTAGGCCGCGAGGACACGCCGCACCGGGGACTCGATCACGCGGGCGGTGAGCCGCACGTAGAGGGTCTGCGCGTAGACCTCCGACCCCGCCAGCGCCGCCCCGTAGGCCCACAGGCCGTGACCGCGGGCGAGCCACAGGAGGCCGGCGAACACGACGACGTTCGACACGGCGATGGCCAGCTTCGGGTTGAGCGTCGCGCGTGCCTCCGCCACCACGCCCGAGAAGTGGCTGAGGGCGGAGACGGCGCCGGCGGCGGCGATCCACGGGACCACCGGGATCGCGTCCGTCCACTGCTCCCCGAGGAGCACGAGCACGACCTCCGGGGCCGCCACCCCGATCCCGGCGACCAGCGGCAGGACGATGCCCGCGGCACCCGAGATGGCGGCGAGGTAGCCGCGGGCGAGCTTGGGGACGTCGTCCTGGGTCGCGCTGAACGCGGGGAACAGCACCGACGACAGGCTGGTCGTGGCGTGCTCCAGCGGGAGGCGGACGATCAGGTACGCCCGGTTGTAGACGCCGACGGCGCTGGTGCCGGTGAACCGGCCGACCGCCATGGTGTCGAGCTCGTCCCCGATGAACTCGAAGAAGCTGATGACCGAGACCCGGCTGCCGAAGCCGAAGATCGAACGGTGCGCCTGGCGGTCGAAGCTCGGCGTCACGGGGTGCCGCACGACCGCGTAGGCGAGGGCGGCCCCGACGCCGATCTGGGTGAGGACCGCCGCCACGAGCGCGTAGACACCCGCGCCGGCGACCGCCAGGGGCAGTCCCACCCCGAGGTAGCCGATCACGTAGGAGGAGATGCGTCGCACGGCCAGGGCCCGCAGACGCAGGTCCCGGTACAGGAGCGCGTCCGCCACGGCGCCCAGTGCGGCCAGGGGGACGGCCAGGGACATCCAGCGCAGGACGGGGACGAGCCCGGGGTCGCGGAAGATGGCGGCAGCGAGCGGGGACCCCGCCCACACGAGCGATCCGAAGAGCAGCCCGAGGCCGACGCTCGACGTGAAGGCGGCGCGGACGTCGACGTCGTCGAGGTCGCGCTTCTGGATGACGGCCGGCGCGATGCCGGCCTTGGCGAAGTACGTCACGAACCGCAGGCTCAGGTTGGCCAGGGCGACGAGACCGAACGCGGCCGGGGTCAGCAGCCGTGCCAGGACGGCGGCCATGACGATCTGGAGACCCGCCGAGACGATGGTCTGCACGTAGGACCAGTGGATCCCGGCGATCGTGCGCCGGCCGAGCTCGTCCGGGGCCCCGGTCCCTGGCTCGGCGTCCGCGTCGGGCGGGCGCGCCGGCTCGTCGCCGTCGGAGCTCATCCGGTGACGGACGGGCCGGTCCCCTCCGTGCCGCTCTCCGGCTCCGCAGGAGCGTCGTCGTCGACGTCCGCCCGCTCGGGAGCGTCGGGGCTCTCGGGACGGCGGGCGAGCGGCGGCCGGGCCGGGGGACCCGACGGCACGGTCGGCTCCTCGCGCAGCCACTCGGCGACGTGCGACTGCGCCCGGCTCTCGGGCATGCCCACGACCTCGGACTTGACGGTGCGGGCGTGCCGGTACCGGTAGCTGCCGTACCCGAAGGCGTACCCCACGTCGGACGCGTCCCCGGTGATGAAGACGTACCCGAGGACGGGGCAGCCGACGAAGGACAGTCGCTCGCGCAGGGACTGCAGGTCGCTGATCTTGGTGCCGGCCCGGACGACGAGCAGCATCGCGTCCACGCCGCTCGACAGGGTCGTCGTGTCCGCGGTCGCGAGCAGGGGGGCGGAGTCGATGATGACGAGGTCGAGCTCCTCGGCGATGACCTTGAGGCCACGACGCACGCCCGGCTGCCGCAGGCTCCCCGCCCCCTCGTCCGCCGTGCTGCCCGCCGGCAGGACCGGCAGCTCCGCCTCGCCGCCGAGGATGGGCCGGGTCTGCACGTACGAGCGGTACTGACGCGGCGAGGACACGGCCAGGTCGACGAGCCCCGGGCCGCCGTCCGCGTCCATGAGGTGGGTCACCGAGCGGACCCGCAGGTCACCGTCGATGAGCAGCGTCCGCCGCCCCTGGAGCAACGCGGTGACCGACAGCTGCAACGCCACCTCGGTCTTGCCCTGCCCCGGCTCCGCGGACGTGATGAGCAGGCTGGTCGCGTGCAGCGGCGCGAGCTCGTACTCGATCGACGACAGCAGGAACTCGTAGGACTCCTGTGCCTCGGCATCCAGGGACAGGCGTTCGTCCAGGCCGGCGCCCCGGGAGTCGCGGTAGATCGGCAGGACGCCGAGCAGCGGAGCGCCGAGGATGTCGGCGGGCTGTGTCCGGCGCTCGACGGTCGTCATCCGTCCCGCGCGTCGGTAGGCGAGCGCCGCCGCCAGCGCCGCTCCCAGCACCGCCGCGAGGACCGCGTCGCGCTTCGGGGCGGGGCGCGCCGGCGACCTCGGCGCCGTCGCCGCCTCCAGGAAGTCCACGCCGGACCCGAAGACGCGGGCCTCGACGAGCTGCTGCTGGGCCCGGCTGGTGAGGTCCACCCGCTGACGGATGAGCACCTCGAGCTGGTCCGCGGCGGCGTCCTCGTCGAGGTCCTCCGCCTGGACGGCCGCGATCTGGTCGTCGAGGTCGCCGGCGGCCTCGTCGAGCGCGGCCGCGGCCTCGCGCGCCGAGGCGAGACGGGTCTCCTGCGCGACCTCCGTGTAGGCGCGTGCCGCGGTGTTGGCGAGCTCGGCCGCCACCTCCGGGTCCTGGCTGGCCGCGGTGATCTCGATGAGGTCGAGCTCGATGTCCCCGTCGACGGTGAGCTGGCGGTCCACCCCCTCGGGCGAGAGGTCCGCCGACAGCAGCTGCGAGATGCGTTCGAGGACCGGTCCGCTCGTGACGCGCTCGGTCTGCTGCGGGATGTAGCGCTCGGGGTCGACCGCCTGCTGTGTACCGAAGACCGCGGCCTGACGCGGATCGGTGAGGAAGAGCCGGGCGGTCGCCTCGTAGGTCGTCGGCTGCAGCGAGGACACGACGAAGCCCAGGACCCCGGCCGCGACGGTCGCGAGCAGGACCCACCAGCGGTACCGCCAGGCGGAGGCCAGGACGCCCGGACCGGACTGCCAGGGCTCGGCGGCGTGGGAGGACATCGACACGGCGTCGACTCCTCTGTCGGGTGCGGACGCGAGCGGCCGAAGCGTACGCGGTC
>JAHWJY010000196.1 GCA_019348135.1 Actinomycetota bacterium | reverse complement strand
TCGCGTTCGTGGCGTACGGCGCCGCGGTCGCGACCTTCCGCTTCGGGCTCGACCCTGACAACCACGGGATACCGATCGTCACCGCCACGATGGACCTGGCGGGGATCCTCTGTCTCGTGTCCGCCATGACACTGCTACAGGTGGGATAGCGACATGCCTCGACAACGTGGCAACGAACGCACCGGCTCGCGCCGCGACCGGCGCACGGTCAAGGAGCTGCTCGTCGGCGCCAAGGACGCGGCCGAGCTGATGGTCGACCTGGCCTACGCCGCCGTGTTCTTCGGAGACGACGACCTCGGACGCGAGGTGCTCGTCCTCGAGGAGGAGGTCGACGAGCTGCTCGTCGAGCTCCGCGCCGTCTGCATGCTGGCGGCACGCACGCCCGAGGACGCCGACCAGCTCGCCGGCGTGCTGTCGATGGCGGTGTCGATCGAGGGGATCGCCGACGCGGCGGAGGACATCGCGCGGGTGGTCCTGAAGGACCTCGGCGTGCCGCCGGAGCTGCGCGACGACCTCCGTCACGCCACCGAGACGACCGCCCGGGTCCGCATCCGGGAGGAGAACGAGCTCGAGGGCGCCACCCTGCGTGACCTCGAGCTGCCGGCCAGGACCGGGATGTGGGTCATCGCCATCCGTCGCGACGTCGACTGGTCCTACGGGCCCGACGCCGACGAGGTCCTCCGCGAGGGCGACGTGCTGTTCCTCCAGGGCCCGCCCGAGGGGGTCGACCGTCTGCGCGAGCTGGCCGGCGGGACCGCACGGCAGTTCCCGCCCCCGGTGCAGGGCAAGAAGCTGTCGAACCTCGACCGCGCCGTCGACCTCGTCGTCGAGCTCAAGAACGTCGCCGAGGTGGCGGTGGGGCTGGCGTACTCCGCCATCCTGCTGCAGGACCGCTCGCTCGCGACCGAGGTGAGCGTGATCGAGGACAAGTCCGACGACCTCTACCACGGGCTCGAGGGCTGGGTCCTGCGGGCGGCGGCCGAGGCCGAGGATCCCGAGAGCCTGCGCGGCCTTATGCACCTCGCCTCGGCGTCCGAGCGCATCGTCGACGCCGCCCAGTCGATGACGCGCATCATCGAGACCGACGAGGCCCCCCACCCGATCATCGCGCAGGCGCTGTCCGAGGCCGACGAGATCGTCGCCGACGCCATCGTCCACGAGGGGTCGCTGGTCGACGGCAAGAAGCTCGGCGAGCTCGGCATCCACACCGAGACCGGGATGGAGATCCTCGCCATCGACAGCGACAAGCGCTGGGTCTACCGGCCACGGTCGACCCGCGTGCTCCGCGCCGGCGACCGGATCCTCGCCCTCGGACCCGAGGAGGGCGCACCGCGGCTGCGGGAGTGGTGCGGCGACGACCGCCCGGAGTCGGAGGACCGCGGCTGGACCGAGCCCGAGCTCGAGCACGACGCCTGACGGTCAGAGCTCGGCGGGCAGCGCCTTCAGGACCCCGGTGAGGTCCTTCCTGTAGCGACCGAACCGGGGCCTGTGCCGGATGCTCAGGGTGGCGCGGGGACCGTCCAGGCCCGGGCCGCGGTCCTGGCCGGCGCGGCCGATGCCGGGCCACGCGAACTCGAGGCTCCCCCACGCCTCCAGGACCGGCACGAGGTACACCGCCTCGCCCGTGGGCAGCGACAGGTCGGCGGCCAGGCCACCGCGGAGCACCTGCGCGTGGACCTGCCGGATGGCCGCCTCGGCCGCCGGCAGCTGCGCCCGGGCGAGGCCGTACAGCTCGAGATCCGGCACGTCGAAGCGCGCGCCGCCGTGGGTCAGCATCCAGTGCGTGCCCTCCCCCTCGGAGCGCACGACGATGGCGTCCTCGACCGTGACCGAGCCGACGGCCAGACGGTTCATCCACGCCTCGTCGCGCTCGGTCATGGCCGACAGGTCACGGACGCCACGGACGCGGCCGCGCAGCTGTCGGGACAGCGCCTGCAGGAGCTTCGCCTGCCGCGACATGCCCTGCTCGACGCCCTGGTCGCCGATGTAGGTCTCGGTGCGGAGCAGGTGCTCCCCGGTGTCCTCGTCCACGACGCGCCGCACGATCGCCTTCTGCATCCGGCCGCCCCAGTGGACCTCCTGGGCCTCGCTCGGGTCGCCGGTGGGGACCGGCGCGCCGCGGTCGATGTCGCCCTGGGCGCCCGCTCCCTTCACGACGGCGGCGACGTCGACCTCGCCGTCCACGACGAGCGCGACGCGGGACGTGTAGCGGTCCGCCACCGCTACAGCCCCAGGTCGCGGCTGATGAGCATCCGCTGGATCTCGGAGGTGCCCTCGCCCACCTCGAGGATCTTGGCGTCCTGGTAGAAGCGGCCGACGCGGTACTCGGTCATGAAGCCGTAGCCGCCGAACACCTGCGACGCCTGGCGGGCGGCGGTGACGGCCTGCTCCGACGAGTACAGCTTGGCGATGGAGGCCGCGCGCTTGTAGGGCAGGCCCTCGGCCTTGCGCCAGGCGGCGTTCCAGTACATGAACCGCGCGGTCTGGGCGGCCACCTCGAGGTCCGCGATCTTGAAGGCGATGGCCTGCTGCTTGCCGATCGGCTCGCCGAAGGCCTCCCGCTCGTTGGCGTAGCGCACGCACTCGTCGACGCAGCCCTGGATCAGTCCCACGGCGAGGGCCGAGATGGCGATGCGGCCGTCGTCGAGGGTGTGGAGGAACTGGCGGAAGCCCGCCCCGCGCTCGCCGAGGAGGTTCCCGCTCGGCACGCGCACGTCGTTGAACGACAGCTCGCGGGTGTCGGAGGCGTGCCAGCCGACCTTGCGGTACGGCGGGGCGATCTCGAGTCCCGGCGTGTCGATCGGGACGATGATCGCCGACATCTCGTTGTCGCCGGTCCACGCCGTGATCGTCACGAGCGAGGTGATGTCGGTGCCGACGTTGGTGATGAACACCTTGCCGCCGTTGATGACCCACTCGTCACCGTCCTCGACGGCGCGCGTGCGCGTCCCACCCCAGTTGTCGGACCCGCCGCCGGGCTCGGTGAGCCCGAAGCCGGCGAGGCGCTCGCCGCTGCACAGCTCCGGCAGCCACCGCTCTTTCTGCTCCTCACTGCCGAACTCGTGGATCGGGACCGCGCCGAGGCCGACGCCCGCCTCGAGCGTGATCCCGATCGACTGGTCGACGCGGCCGAGCTCCTCGATCGCGAGGCAGAGGGTGAGGAAGTCGCCGCCCATCCCGCCGTACCGCTCCTCGAAGGGGATGCCGAAGAGCCCGAGCTCGCCCATCTGGCGCACGATGTCGACGGGGAAGGTCTTGGTGGCGTTGAGCTCGTCCGCGGCCGGTGCCACGACGCGGTCGGCGAAGTCCTTGACGACCTTGCGGAACTCCTCCTGCTCGGGGGAGAGCGCGAACGACAGGCTCACGGAGCACCTCGTGGGACGGGGCCGACCAGCGTAGTCCGCCGTCCCCACCCTCCTCCTAGGCCGGGCGTACGTAGGTGACGTCGCCGGCGGTCACGGTCACCGGTCCCTGCGGGGTGGTGACGACGAGGCCGCCGGCGGCGTCGAGCCCGGTGGCCGTGCCGACGACGGCAGCGCCGGGGGTGGCGACCTCGACGTCCCGTCCGATCGTGCGACAGCGGGCCTCGTACGACGCCAGCAGCTGCGTCGGGTCGCGCGGGACGTCGAGGAGCCACGCCGACAGGGCGCGCATGAGGTCGGCGAGGACGTCCCACCGGTCGACGTCGCGCCCCAGCTCCTCGGCCATGCTGGTCCAGGCGCCGGCCTCGCCGGACCGGTCGGTCCCGCGCCAGTCGACGTCGACGCCGACGCCGACGACGAGGTAGGCACCGCGACCGGGGTCATCGTGGCGCTCCACGAGGACGCCGGCGACCTTGCGCGCCTCGCCGGTCCCGGGGTCGACGACGAGCGCGTCGTTGGGCCACTTCAGCTCGGCGTCGAGACCGGACCGCACGAGCGCGTCGGACACGGCGAGCCCGGTCGCGAGCGGTACGAGCGGCTGCCCACGCGCCGGCACGCCCACGAGGAAGCTCACCAGGAGGCTCCCGCCGGGACGGTCCTCCCACACCCGGCCGAGGCGGCCACGTCCGGCGGTCTGCCGGTCGGCCACCACGACGAGGCCGCCCGCCGCGCCGGCGCGGGCGTGCTCGGCGACGACGTCGTTCGTCGACGTCGTCTCCTCGAGCACCTCCAGCCGCGACCAGA
>JAHWJY010000062.1 GCA_019348135.1 Actinomycetota bacterium | reverse complement strand
CCGGGGATCATCTCCAGCCACAGCTGGGGCAACGACGTCACCTACCAGCGCATCTACGCCCTCGACGGCGTGGTCGCTCCCCGGACGGGGACCGCGGCGGTGTTCGCCGACCGCTGGGCACAGCACAAGGCGTGGGCCGAGCAGCACGCCCCCGCCGGCTACGACTTCGGGATGGGCTACGGCGCCGACACCAACGGGCTCGGCGGTCAGCCGGGTCCCCGGACCGAGGCCGCGCAGCGCGTCGACTACACGACGGGCTGGACCGCGCCGATCGGTGGCGTGACCATCCACCAGCAGCGCAGCGGGCTGCGGACCTTCGACGTGAACGTCGAGGGGGTGCCCCACTACGGCATCTTCGCCGATTGGTTCCAGGAGCTGCGCCTCGCCGGCGACGAGCTCTACGCCGGGCAGGGCGGGGGCGACGCCATCATCGACGACATGCTGGACGGAGCCGAGACGTACCTCGCCATGTGGGAGCGCGCCGTCTACGGCGGCAGCGACTGCGTGGACGACGGCTCGACGTTCCAGCAGGAGGATCTGCACGCGCTCGTCGGCACGAACCTCGAGGGCTTCCTGACCGCTATCGGGCAGCCGCTCGACCGCGACGGCGCGGCCTACGTCTACTGCGTCGAGGGCGAGGACGGCGAGCTCACGCTCGTCGAGGTGCTCTTCGGACCCGACGGGAACGTCGAGGAGGTGCGCCCCGCCGCCGGCAGCCTCGAGGACCACCAGGTCGCCGTGCCGGCGTCCGACGGGCACGACGACGATGCCCCCGCCGGGGCCGTGGCGAGCCTGCCGGCGACGGGGGGTGGCCTCCTGCAGGTCGCGCTGCTCCTGCTCGGCGCGGCCGGCATCGGCGCGTCGGCCCTGCGCCGCGCACGACCCGTGTCCTGACCTCGTCTCCGACGCCCGGCCGGACCGAAGGGTCGTTGCGGTGACCCCTGTCGGTCGTGTAGGTGTGACGCTGCGTCCACCTCGCTGAGGTCGAAGGGACGTCGAACCACAGCGAGGTCCGGGTGGGTAGGTGTCAGACGGCGCGCGCCGGGGAGATGAGCGGTCCGGGCAGCCACGCCTGGCAGGCGCTCATGGACTCGGCCAACGACGCCTACGTGGCCATCGACGCCGGCGGAGTCGTGACACAGTGGAACCGGCGCGCGACCGAGCTGTTCGGATGGTCCCGCGTCGAGGCGGTCGGTGCGGTGCTCGCCGAGATGATCGTCCCTCCGGAGTACCGCGACGCGCACCTCCTGGGGCTGCAGCGCTTCGTCGCGGCAGGCCGCGGCGAGGCCGTCTTCAAACGGCTGGAGCTGCCCGCCCTGACGCGGGACGGTGCCCGGATCGACGTGTCGTTCACCATCCTGCCGGCACGATCGCCGACGGGGGAGTGGCAGTTCCACGCGTTCCTGCACAACGTGACCGCGGCTCGGCGCGAGCAGCGCTACCTGCGCCTGCTCGAACGCGTGGCGCTGGCGGCGAACGAGGCCACCACGGTCGAGGCCGCCATGCGGACCGCGCTCGACGAGGTCCGCGACGTGTCGGGGAGCAGCCTCGCCCACGCCTTCCTCGTCGCCGAGGACCGGCTGACAGCTACGGGGTGGTGGTCGCCGACCGTCGACGGCCCGCTGCAGGAGGCGACCCGGGTGCGGGTGTTCGACCGCGGGCAGGGGCTGCCGGGCAGGGTCGCGGCTACGGGACGGCCGGCGTGGATCCCCGACGTCCGCCAGGACCAGGACTTCCCGCGGGTCGACGCGGCCATGGCCTCGGGCGTCGTCGCCGCGTTCTCGTTCCCGATCACCGTGCAGGGGCGGACCGTGGCCGTCATCGAGCTGTTCCGGGACCGGCCGAGCGAGCCGGAGGACGAGCTGCTCCACGTCATGGAGACCGTCGGGAGACAGCTCGGACGCGTCTTCGAGCGCGAGCAGGCCCTCGACGACCTCCGCGCCCTCGCCGAGGACCGGGAGGCCATCGTCGCGATCGTCGGCCACGAGCTCCGCGGGCCGCTCGCGGCGGCGCACACGGCCACGGGACTGCTCGCCGAGGACCTCGCCGCTCACGACGTACCGACCGGCTCCGACCTGCTGGAGCTGCTCGACCGCCAGCTGGCGCGTCTCCGCCGGCTCGTCGAGATGTTCCTGACCGCCCAGCGGCTGGAGGCCGGCTCGCTGCAGGTCAACGGACAGGCCACCGCGATCGCGCCGGTCGTGGCGGAGGTCACGGCCGATG
The DNA here is from genome assembly GCA_019348135.1 of Actinomycetota bacterium. Taxonomy (GTDB): domain Bacteria; phylum Actinomycetota; class Nitriliruptoria; order Nitriliruptorales; family Nitriliruptoraceae; genus JAHWJY01. The sequence goes on along the minus strand of JAHWJY010000062.1, from coordinate 11,066 downwards.
GCGGCTTCGAGGCGGTCGCGGTCGACGTCCCGGCAGGGCTCGAGGCCAGGGCCGATCCCGACCACCTCGCCCAGATGGTGTGGAACCTCCTGGCGAACGCCGCCCGTCACGGTCGCCCACCCGTCCGGGTGTCGGCCGAGGAGGCCGATGGCACCGTCGCGATCCTCGTGCGCGACGCCGGCGCCGGCGTCCCGCCCGAGGTCCGGCCGAAGCTGTTCGAGCGGTTCGGCCGGGGCGCGTCGAGCCACGGGAGCGGCCTCGGCCTGTCGATCGTGCGCGGTCTCGCCCGCGCCAACGGCGGCGACGCGACCTACGACCCCGACGGTCCCGAGGGCCACGCCTTCGTGGTGACGCTGCCGTCGACCTAGCCGGCCTGCCACACGACGCCACGGCTCCTCCGCCGCGACCACCGCGGTCCCGTCGTCGGCGGGTCGAGGGATACGAACGTTCGTCGCCATCGGGGGGGTATGCGGCCGCGACTAGCATCGTGCGCCGGAGGTGTGACGTGCCGAACCCGTACCGCTGGGACACTGCGACCGAGGAGGACCTCGACGAGCGACCCTGGTCGCTGTCCGATCGTCCCGTCCCGAAGCGCGTGGTCGCGCCTCTCCAGCACTTCCTGCACACCGAGGTCTCCGGCGGCCTCGTCCTGCTGGCCGCCGCGGTCATCGCCCTGGTGTGGGCCAACTCGCCATGGGCGGACGCGTACGACACCTTCCGGCACGCGGAGTTCGCCCTGGATGCTCCCGGCATCCACCTCGAGCTGGATGCGGTCGAGCTCGTCAACGACCTGCTGATGGCCGTCTTCTTCTTCGTCGTGGGACTGGAGATCAAGCGCGGCATCAGCTTCGGGGACCTCTCGAACCCCCGTGCGGCCGCGGTCCCGATGGTCGCCGCCGTCGGCGGCATGGTCGTCCCCGCCGCGATCTACCTCGCGGTCAACGCCGGCTCCGGCGGGGTCTCGGACGGCTGGGGCATCCCGATGGCGACGGACATCGCGTTCGCCGTCGGCGTCCTCGCGCTCCTGGGCAGCCGGGTCGCGCCGGGGTTGCGCTCCTTCCTGCTCACGCTCGCGATCGTCGACGACATCGGCGCCATCCTCGTGATCGCGGTCTTCTACACGGCACAGCTGTCGCTGGGCTGGCTGGCGGTGGCCGCCGTCGTCATCGTCGCGATCGTCGCCCTGCGGCGCATGGACGTCATCTCGCTGGTGCCGTACGTCGTCCTGGCCGGCGTGCTCTGGTACGCGCTCCACGAGTCGGGCGTCCACGCCACGATCGCCGGCGTGATCCTCGGACTCCTCACCCCGGCACGTTCACTGCACCACCCGCAGGCGACGGCGAGCGTCATCCGCAAGCAGTTCGAGAAGATGCGCAGCCAGCCGGACGAGATCGACGATCAGCTCATGCTGGAGGTCAGCCGGCTGTCCTCGTCGGGCAGCTCACCGCTCGCTCGCCTCGAGCAGGCGCTCCACCCCTGGTCCTCGTTCCTCATCCTGCCGCTGTTCGCCCTGCTGAACGCCGGGGTCGCGCTGTCGCCCGAGCGGGTGACCGCCGCGGTGACCGAGCCGATCGGGCTGGGTATCGCGCTCGGTCTGGTGGTCGGCAAGCCCGTGGGCGTCGTCCTGATGGGTCTGCTGGCGGCCCGGATCACCGGAGCCGCTCTCCCCGGCAGCGTCGATTGGCGCGGGCTCGCCGGTGTGGGCGCGCTCGCCGGCATCGGGTTCACGGTCGCCATCTTCATCAGCGGCCTCGCCTTCACGGAGCCGTCCCAGGTCGCGACATCGAAGGTCGCCATCCTCGGAGCCAGCCTGGTGTCGGGCGTGATCGGCTACCTCATGCTGCGGTTCTCCAGCGCTGCGGACCCGGACGAACCGACGGATCCGACCCGACCCGCGCCGGCCGCGGATGCCGAGCGGCCGTAGGAGCGCTGATGGACGTCCTCCGCACCCCTGACGACCGGTTCACCGACCTGCCGGGGTTCCCGTTCGCGCCGCACTACGTCGAGGTCGACGACCACGAGGGTGGGCGCCTGCGCGTCCACCACCTCGACGAGGGCCCGGCCGACGGCCCGGTCGTGCTGCTGCTCCACGGGGAGCCGTCGTGGAGCTACCTGTACCGGACGATGATCCCCGTCCTCGCCGGCGCCGGGCTGCGCTGCGTCGCGCCGGACCTCGTGGGCTTCGGGCGCTCCGACAAGCCGGCCCGGCAGGAGGACCACAGCTACGCCCGGCACGTGGCCTGGATGCGGGAGTGCCTGTTCGACGTCCTCGACCTGACCGACGTGACGCTCGTCTGCCAGGACTGGGGCGGGCTGATCGGGTTGCGGCTCGTGGGTGAGCACCCGGACCGGTTCGCGCGGGTCGTGGTGGCGAACACCGGCATGCCGACCGGGGACCAGCGGATGCCGGACGCGTTCCTGGCGTGGCAGCGGTGGGCGAGCGAGGCGGAGGACCTCCCCGTCGGGCGGCTCGTCGACGGTGGCTGCACGAGCGACCTCCCCGCCGAGGTCGTCGCGGCCTACGACGCCCCGTTCCCCGACCGGAGCTTCAAGGCCGGCGCGCAGGTGCTGCCGAGCCTCGTCCCCACGTCCCCGGACGACCCCGCGGCGGCCGCCAACCGCGCCGCCTGGGAGGCCCTGCAGCGGTTCGAGCGTCCCTTCCTGACCGCGTTCTCCGACGGGGATCCCATCACCGCCGGCGGCGAGCGCGTGTTCTCCAAGCTCGTCCCGGGGGCGTCCGGCCAACCGCACACGACGATCGCCGGCGCCGGCCACTTCCTCCAGGAGGACCGCGGTCCGGAGCTTGCCGACGTGGTCGTCAGCTTCGTCCGGGGGTCGGCGTGAGCAGCTGATCGACCGGTGCGTGGTCGTCGGTCAGCACGCCGGCGTCTCCCACGAACCTCGCCAGCGAGCCGTCGGCGGTCGACAGCGCGATCTCGTCGTCGCCGCGGGCGGCGTTCCGTTCCAGCATCGCGTCGATGGGCAGCGGCCCGTCCGACGCGACCAGCACGAAGTTCCCGCCGCTGCCGTCCTCGGCGAACCGCTCCGGCGGGGCGAGCACGGCGACGTGGGCGAAGACGTCCGCGAGCGTGGCCGCCTCCGCGCGGGCGAAGTCGCGTGGTCCGAAGTCGATGAGGTTCAGCGTGTACACGCCGCCGGGACGCAGTCGCTCCCGGATGGAGGCGACGAACTCCCGCGTCGTGAGGTGCCACGGCACCGACACGCCACCGAAGGCGTCGCCGACGACGAGGTCGAACGACTCCGGGGCGGTCTCCGCGAGCGTGAGACGGGCGTCGCCGGTGCGGACCTCGATGTCGTCGCGCAGCTCCAGGCCGAGCTCCTCCTGGCCGATCGCCACGAGCTCGGGGTCGAGCTCGAGCACCAGCGAGCGGGTGCCGGGGCGTGTCTCGCGGAGGTAGCGGGGGAGCGTGAACCCGCCCCCGCCGATGTGCGCCACCTCGAGCGGCTCGCCCGCCGGCGCGACGGTGGCGAGGACGTCGCTCATCGTGCGCGCGTACGTGAACTCCAGGTGCGTCGGGTCGTCGAGGTCGACGTAGCTGTGCCGGAGCGTGTCGAGCCACAGGACCCGCCCCCCGGACCGCGCCGGGTCCTCCTCGACGTAGGCGCAGAAGTACGCCGACTCGCGCTCGCACGGGTCGGAGGCCGCGAAGGACGACGCGCCTGCGACGAGCGCGACGACGACGGTCGCGGCGGACACCGACCGGGACGAGCGCAGCCACGCCCACAGCGCGAGCCCGCCGAGCACCAGCGCGCCCGCGACCAGGCGGATGACCGGGCGGGTGGGGACGGCCGCCACCAGCACGAAGCCCGTGACGAAGGTGCCGAAGAGTGCCCCGGCCGTCCCGATCGCGGACAGGCGGCCGACGACGCGACCCGTCCGGTCGAGGGCGTCGAGCTGGAGCTTCACGACCGTCGGGGTGACCATGGACAGGATGGTCGCCGGCACGAAGAACCCGACGAACGCCAGGACCACGATGACGCCCGGGGACGCCCCGCGCAGCCCGCTGCCGAGGAGGTCGACGAACGGGATCGACAGGAACGCCGTGACCCCGCCGAACACCAGCTGCGGACCGAGGAGTCCACGAGGGTCGTGCGCATCGGCGAGACGGCCGCCCCACCACGAACCGAGCGCGATGCCGGCGAGGATCGTGCCGATGATGCCGGTGAACGTCTCGAGCGTGACCCCGACGTAGGGGGCGAGCAGCCGACCGGCGAGGATCTCGAGCACCAGCACCGCCGCGGACGCGACGAACACGAGCACGGCGGCGAGGAGGGACGGCATGGCGGGAGTATCCCCGGGCGGCGCACGCGCCGCGAACCCGACGCCCGCTGTGCGACGCTGGGAGGGACCGGAGGGGCGGCGGGTGGACGGACCGCGGTGGACGCGAGCGCTCGTCGCCCTGCACGTCGGTGTGGCCCTGCTCGCCGCGGTCGTCGTGCCGACGCTGCGCATCGGCGTGGCCGCCCTGCTCGTCGTCGGCGCCTACGAGGTCGGTGTGCTCGTGGTCGCGGTGGTCACCCGCGACCGACCGTTGCTGCGGCTGTGGTGGTTCGCCGCCGCGTTGTCCCTGTGGCAGGTGCTCCCCGACCAGGTCCTGGTGGAGGTGGTCGGCTCGCTCCGGTTCCCGCCGGACGGAGTACCCGACATCGGTGCCGTCACGCTGCCGATGGCGGGGATGTGGATGATGCCGACGGTCCTCGTCGTGCTGGCGGGTGAGGCGGTACGCCGGCGGGCGGGGCCGGGCCCGGCCGTCGCCGGCGCCGCCGGCGTCGCCCTGCTGGTCTTCGCCGCGGCCGAGACCGTGATCCCGCGGCTCGGCGTGTGGGAGCCCGTCGACGTCCCGACCGTCGGCACGGTCGCGCCGTACGTCCTCGTCGCGGAGGTGCTGCTCGGCGCCGTGCTGTGGCTCGCGTGGCGGGCGGACCGCTCGGGGCCGCCGTGGTGGACGCCGCTCGTCGCCGGCCTGGTCAGCCTGACGTACACCGGCGCGGCCGTCTCCTCCTGGCTGCTCCTGGCGTGACGCCCCGTCAGGACGCGCACGTCACGCAGCGCGTCGACGCCGGCCGCGCGAGGAGCCGCTCGAAGGCGATGGGCTCACGGCACACCTCGCAGCGGCCGGCATCGTCGCCGGCGAGCCGATCGCCGGCGAGGCGGAGCGCCTCGAGCTGCGCGCGGGCGTCCGCCAGCAGCGCCGCCACCTGGGCCCGTTCGAACGCGATCGTGGCGCCCTCCGGGTCGTGCTCGTCGTCGCGGACCGCGTCCGCCGAGGCCGTGACGATGTCGTCGAAGTCGCGCGCGAGCGCCGCGGCCCGCTCCGCCGTGCGCGCGCGCCGGGCGGCGACCTCGGCGAGGAGCTCCGAGCGCTCGTCCTCCGTGAGATGTCCCATGCCGACAGGGTGCGCCCTCCGCGTCGTCGCCGCGCGCCGTAGCCTCGGTCCCCCAGGACGGGAGGGCTGCCATGACGGACGTGCTCATCGGCGTGACCGGTGCCACCGGCGAGGTCGGAGGTCGTGTCGCCCGCGCCCTGTCGGACCGGGGCGAACGGACCCGACTCGTCGTCCGGGACGCCGCCCGGGCGCCGCGGCTCGCCGGCGCGGAGATCGCGGTCGCGGAGTACGGCGACGGTCCCGCCATGCGTCGCGCGGTCGCCGGCGTGGACGTGCTGTTCCTCGTCTCGGGCAGCGAGGCGCCCGACCGTCTCGAGCAGCACCGCACCGCCGTGCGGGCGATCGCGGAGGTCGGGGTCGGACGCGTGGTCTACACCTCGTTCCTCGGGGCGGCGCCCGACGCCACGTTCACGCTCGCGCGCGACCACTTCCACACCGAGGCCGCCCTGGCCGAGGCCGGCCTTGCCCGGGTCGCGCTGCGGGACAGCCTCTACGCCGACGTGCTGCCGTACCTCGCGACGGACGGGGTCATCCGCGGGCCGGGCGGGGCCGGGCGGGTCGCGCCCGTCGCCCGCGCCGATGTCGCGGATGCCGCCGTCGCCGCGGTGCTCGACCCCGCGTGCGACGGGGTGTTCGACCTGACGGGTCCGGAGCTCCACTCGCTCGACGAACTGGCCGCGATCGTGTCGGAGGTGACCGGGACGGCCGTGCGGTACGAGGCCGAGACGGTCGCCGAGGCCTACGCGTCGCGAGCCGGGTACGGCGCGCCGGACTGGCAGCTCGATGCGTGGGTCAGCACCTACCAGGCGATCGCGAACGGCGAGCTCGCCGTCGTGTCGGACGGGGTCGAACGGCTCACCGGACACCCCGCGATGACCGTCCGCGAGGCGCTCCTCGCCGGGTCACGCGATGGGTGACCCGGCGTGCTGGGTCGATCAGGTGTGCCCGGACTGCGGAGCGTTCGTCGAGGGCGGCGAGGACGGCGACCACCGCTGCCGCGGCGGCGCGCGGCTCCTCACCGTCGGGCACGGCACGGCGGGCGAGGACGACCTCACGGCGCTGTTCCGCGGTGCGGGCGTGGACCTGGTCGTCGACGTCCGGCGGTTCCCGGGCAGCCGGCGCCATCCGCACGTCGCGCGCGACGAGCTCGCGCGGTGGCTGCCGGCGGCCGGTATCGGGTACCGCTGGGAGCCGCGCCTCGGCGGCCGCCGGCAGCCCGCGCCGGCCTCGCCGCACGTCGGGATCCGCAACCCCTCCTTCCGTGCCTACGCCGACCACCTCGACAGCGACGAGTTCCGCGCGGCGCTCGGGGAGGTGCTCGACGAGGCCCGGGAGCGGCGCGTGGCCGTGATGTGCTCCGAGTCGGTGTGGTGGCGCTGCCACCGGCGGTTCATCGCCGACGCGGCGGTGCTGCTCCACGCCGTGGAGGTCCGCCACCTCATGCACGACGGCCGGCTCGCCGAGCACCGCCCGACCGACGTCGCGCGCGTCGAGGACGGCCAGCTCGTCTACGACGCCGGCGAGCCGACCCTCCCGCTGTAGCCAGCTCGGATCAGCGGCGGGTGTCGAGCTCCGCGAAGACCACGATGTTGTCCTCGTAGCTGTGCGCGTCCCGGTCGAACGCGCCACCGCAGGTGATGAGCCGTAGGCCGGCGTGGTCGAGGTCGCCGTACACGGCGGCGGTGGGGAAGGCGTCCTTGGCGTGCTGCTCGACGCGCGTCACCCGGAAGACGGCCGTTGCGCCGTCCGCCCGGCCGACCTCCACGGTGTCCCCGGGCTGGAGCTCGCGCAACCGCCAGAACACGCCGGCCCGTCCGCCGTGGTCGACGTGGCCCGCGAGGATCGCCGGGCCGAGCTCGCCCGGTGTCGGCGCGCCGGTGTACCAGCCCGCCGGGTAGGCGCCGGGAGGCACCTCCATGCGCCCGTCGTCCTGCAGACCGAGGCCCACGAGCTCGGACTCGACGCCGATCGCCGGGATGTGCAGACGCGTCGGCACGGAGCGCCCGAGCGTCGACGCCGGCGGTGCGGGAGGCTCGAGGACCTCACCGGGGCCGAGCCTGGCGGGGACCCGGTCGACGTCCGGTGGCAGGGGAACGGCCACGGCGGGGACCGTCACGGCCGAGACGGCAGGGACCGGCGCCGGGCCGGCGAGGACGGCGGGGACGGCGCGGACCGAGGCCGCCGGGGCCGAGGTGGCGGGGGCCGGGCCGGCCGGGACCGCCCCGAAGGGGACGGCCACCAGCGCACCCACGGTCACGCCGAGGATGCGTGGCCGCAGGCGTGCCACACGACCGGGGATGGACGCGCGGGCGGAGAAGTTCACGCGAGCCGGCGGCGCCACGTGACGAACAGCACCATCGCGGCACCGATCGGGAGCAGCAGGATGCCCGGGAGTCCGTCGTCAGTGGCCGTCATGCTGCCGTCGCCGGCGGGGACCGGTCCGGTCGGGACCACGGGGACCTGCGGCGTGCCGCTCCCCGGGGGGGTGGCGTCCGGAGCGTCCGGCGTGCCACTGGTGGGTCCGTCCGTCGTCGAGTCGACCGGCACCGTGACCTCGGTCGGCGACGCGGTCGGCGCCGGCGTCACGGCCGGGCTCGGCGTCGGGGAGGGGCTCGGCGACGGTGACGGCGACGGCGACGGCGACGGCGACGGCGACGGCGACGTGGTCTGGGTGGGGCAGAACGAACGGGTGATCGTGTTGCTGTCCATGGTCACGGCCGCGTTGTAGGCCAGCGCTCGGCCGTCGATGATGGCGGAGGTCACGAGGGTGACCGACTGGTCGGCCAGGATGTTCCCCGCGAACGCGGTACGGGTACCGAGCGTCGCGGAGGACCCCACCTGCCAGAACACGTTGCAGGGGTTGGCGCCGTTGATGAGGAGCACGCGGCTGTCCGTGGCCGTGACGAGGGTGGTGGCGGTCTTGAAGATCCACACCTTGCCCGCCGTGTTCTCACCGTCCAGGGTGACGGTGCCCGTCAGGTCGAACGTCCCGTCGGCGGAGGCGTAGACGCCGCTCTTCAGCGTCGCACCACCGAGTTGGGTCAGGATCGTGGCGCTCGTCGGCTGGCCCGCGGCGGCGTTGTACGCCGTCTTCAGGTCGTTCCTCGCCGTCAGGGCGACGTTGTCGCCGTAGTGCGGTTGGCCGTTGAGGGTCACGCTCGTGAACCCGGTGACCGAGCTGGGCCCGTTGGGATGGATGCCGACGTCGCCGTTGATGGTGGTCGGGCCGGTGTTGGTGATCGCTGTGGAAGCGAGGACCGCGAAGTTGCCTGCGGTGCCGAGGTTCACCTGGGTGGCCGCCCGCGCCGGGGCGGGCGGGCCGACGAGCACGGCGACGACCGCCGTGGCGATCAGGGCGACGGCGGGGACGAGACGCCGGTCCCGTGTCCTGCCGTCTGCTCTTCGGTGGTGGTTCGCGCGGACCATGACGACCCTTCCGGGATCGCCGGTGCGGCGGTCCATCTGAGCCCCCCAGGCGGGGGGTGACGTGAGGGTAGCAAAGTTCGAGAGATATTTCTAGAAATATATTGCTAGTATCTGGTCATGCCGAGCTGGGGCTTCCTCACCAACCACGCCCGGGTCCTCCTCGCCATCGCGGACGATCCGGGCATCCGCCTGCGCGAGATCGCCGACGTCGTCGGCATCACCGAACGACGGACCCACGCGATCGTCACGGACCTGTCCGTGGACGGCTACCTGACGAAGCAGCGCGAAGGCAGGCGCAACCGCTACACCGTGCAGACCCAGCGACCCCTGGGCGAGGCGCTGAGCGACCGGCGCACCGTCGGGGACCTGGTCGCGCTGCTGGCGGCAGGCGACGACGACGGGCGCGTCCGTCCCCCCCGACCGGCCGACGCCGCCACCCCGCCGGGCGGGACGGTTGACGACGGGTCGTCGGCGAGCGGATAGTCGGCAGTTGGTGGCCCGTTCGGGCGGCCGGGTGCGTGGTGGTCCGTCCACACCCTCGTGTGTGGACGGAGACCGCGTGGCGCTCTACCTGACGAAGTTCAGCTACACCGCCGAGACCTGGGCGCGACTGGTCGCGACACCGGAGGATCGGCGGGAGGCGGCCACGACGTACATCGAGTCCGTCGGCGGGACCCTCCACGGCTTCTGGTACGCCTTCGGGGCCGACGATGGCTACACCCTCTGGGAAGCACCCGACAACGTGTCCATGGCTGCCGTCGCGCTCGCGATCGGTTCCGGCGGGGCGTTGCGGTCGCTCGAGACGACGGTGCTGCTGAGCGTCGAGGAGACGCTGGACGCGCTCCGCACCGCGAGCGAGATCTCGTACCGCCCGCCCGGCACGTAGCCGCCGAGACGCGTCGACCCCCGCCGTTGGCGGGGGTCGAGCGCACCGTGGAGCGGCGGAACGTCAGTCCTCTTCGGTGTCGCCCTCGTCATCGGAGGCGTCGTCGTCCTCGTCGTCGTCCTCGCCGTCGTCCTCGCCCTCGTCCTCCGCGTCACGGGCGGCTTCCTCGTCGGCCTTCTGCGCCTCCTCGTCGGCCTTCTCCTGCTCCTCGGCCGCCTTCTCGGCGGCGTCAGCGGCAGCGTCCTCGGCATCGGCGGTGTCGTCCGCCGCGTCGTCGGTGAGGTCGTCCGACGCGTCGTCGTCGGTGAGGTCGTCGTCGGTCAGGTCGTCCGAGGCGTCGTCGTCGGTGAGGTCGTCGTCGGTCAGGTCATCGTCGGTGAGGTCGTCCGAGGCGTCGTCGTCCTCGAACTCGGTCTCGTCGTCCCCCTCCGCGGCCTCGGCGGCGGCCTCGGCCGCCTCCGCCTCCGCCTCAGCGGCCTCCTCCGCAGCCTCCGCCTCGGCTTCGGCAGCTTCCTGCGCAGCCTCGGCCTCCGCCTCGGCGGCCTCCTCCAGGGCCTCGGCCTCCGCCTCGGCAGCCTCGGCGGCTTCGTCGTCGTCGCCGCCGACCAGCTGCTCGAAACCGTCCTGGAGCGGACCGGGCAGCGCCTCGCTCGCACCGGCGGCGCCGACGGAGCTGACGGCCAGGGTCACGCCGGCGGCGACCGCGCCGGTCTTGGTGGTGATGGCCTGGGCGATGCGCGAGATGAACGCCATGGTCGGATCCTCCGGGGGGATGGGTGACGATACGGTCCGATGTATCTAGTCACTCTCCGTTAGCGGCTCGTCCGCGGCCCGGGTACAGCATCGGGCGGACCGACGTGCGCCGAGCGCGCCGGACCGGGCGCGCTGGACCGGGGGCAGGGCTCAGCGACGGTCGGGGAGCGGCCCTCCACGCAGGGGGCGCCCGGCGAGGGCTCTGCGCTCGTTGTCCCGGACGCGCGGCTCGTAGGGGGCGAAGAAGACCTTGCCGATCAGGTCCCTGCGGCTGCGGACGCCCGTCTTGGCGAACACGCTCTTGAGGTGCTGCTGGACCGTGTGCGGGGAGATGAACAGGCTCGCGGCGATGTCGGTCGTGGAGTCGCCCTGCAGGACGAGCCGGGTGACGTCCTGCTCGCGCTCCGTCAGCTGGTACGCCGACATGAGCAGCGGCATCAGCCGCGCCGGGTGAGCGGGTTCGATGATGACCGCGGCGCGTCGGGATCCGTCGGTGACGAGGGCCGCGCCGTGCAGCACGATCCAGCGGCCCGCGCGTGTCATCACCCGGGCGAAGGCGACCTCGCCGGCGAGATCGTCGTCGCCGGGGGCC
>JAHWJY010000061.1 GCA_019348135.1 Actinomycetota bacterium | reverse complement strand
GTGTAGGTGCGCCCGGAGTCGGTGGACTTGCTGAACGCGATGTTGGCGAGGTTGATCTCGCTGATGAAGACGTTGCCGGCGCTGTCGATCGCGAACTCGGGGTCGGAGAAGCCGGAGTTCGGCAGCCCGGAGGAGGGGTCGGCGTTGATCGGGGTCCGTGGGCTGAAGTGCCAGGTGGCCCCGTCGTCGTCGCTCCAGTACTGGTAGGTCTGGCCCTGGTAGTTCTCGAGGAACGCCGCCGTCTCGGGGTCCGGCGCCGCGGGACCGTAGAAGTGCGTCGTGCCGGCGTGGCTGCCCCACAGGAGCGTCCCGTCGGGGTGCGTGACGATGATCGGCTCACCGCCGGCGCGGCTCTCGTCGATGTAGGCCATCTCGTAGGCGGCCGGCTCCGTCGGCGCGGCACAGGTCTCCTGGGCGGACACCGGTGTGGGACCACCGACGGCGATGACGGTGAGCACGAGCCCGGCGGCGGTCAGCGACACGGCGAGCAGGCGGGTAGCGCGAACGGGGTGTGCACGGCGCACGGGGGTCCTCCACGGGTGGCGTTCCCCGGGTCGTTCGCCACGGACGCCTCCCGCTCCTGCTGTCCGCGCAGCGACCGACCGTTCGGCGTCCGGCCCAAAGCTGCCCGGATAGGGTTGGCGTCCGCCGAAGGGGGGAGGGCTGCCGTGAGGGATTCCCGACGTTCGACCATCGTGCCGGGGGTCCTGGCGGCCATCGCGCTCGCCGCGGGACTCACCGTCCCGTTGGCCGCTCCGGCCGAGGCCTTCCCGGTCGCCGGCGTCACGGGACCCCCGTACGAGGCCTGTGGCCGCGTCTTCCCCGACCCCCACGCCTACTGGCCCTCGCCGGAGCCGGCCCCCGGGCAGTCGCCGTTCGCCAAGGGGATGGCCTCCTGTCGCGCGGTCGACTTCATGGGCTGGGACGAGACCCTCGGCGGGCTGGAGCTGCTCGCCAGCGACGCCATGTACGCCGACTTCGTCGAGGTCTACGACCTCTCGGATCCGGAGGGCCCGTTCGCCGGCGTGCTCGACCTCGAGGGCGGCGAGGGCATGAGCGCCGGGCTCCCCACCGAGGACCTCGGTCGTGACCCCGCCGCGCTCTACCTCGTCCGCGTGACCGACGAGGAGGACGCCGGCATCCCGATCGACGAGCGCGAGCACTTCGCGTACACGCTGTCGATCCACGGCATCGAGCGTGCCGGGGTCGAGGGCGGCATCCGTGCGATCGAGGACCTCGCCACGTGGGCGTCGTGCGAGAAGCACGGCGACGAGGGCTCCCCGGCCGACTGCGCCCAGGAGGCCGCCGGTCCCGACACGCCGCACCCGCTGCTCGAGACCCAGCCCGACACGTCGATCACCGCCGGCGAGGCGCTGAGGCAGAGCGTCGTCTACTTCGTGCTGGCGAACCCCGACGGCTGGCGCCGCGGCGACAAGCAGCGTGCGGTCTTCTCGCCGGGCTCGACGCCGGGCTTCTTCTACCAGCGCTACAACGGCAACGGCGTGGACATGAACCGCGACTGGCCGACGCAGGGCTACACCTTCCGGCCGTACACGCCCTGGTCGGAGCCCGAGACGCGCTCCTTCGGCAGGGTGCTCCAGGCGATCGAGGACGACTGGAACGGTGGCATCGACCTGCACGGACAGCTGATCGACCGCGCCTTCTCGTTCACCCTGATCGGGGGCGCGGAGCGTGCCTACGACCAGGACCGTCGCATGCTGCAGTTCGTGCAGGGCGCCTGGGAGGACGCCGAGGAGCGGCTCGCGTGGAACCCCATCATCAAGGGCAACGACGAGCCCGAGCCCTGCGTCTGGGTCGGCGGCACCGCCCCGCACCAGAGCGACGACCCGAACTGCGACCCGAGCAACCGGATCTACGGCGTCCAGTACGGGACCGTCTGGGACACGATCGGCTACACCACCACCGGATCGAACGACGGCTGGATGGGATCGCCGATCGGGCTGCAGGCCGACGCGGTCGGCAACGAGATGTCGATGTCGCACCTCAGCAACTGCGGCGTCGGCACGTGCTTCCTCACCGACTTCGAACAGCTGCACGTCGACGGCAACAAGTCGCTCATCTACGGGATGATCCACTACTCGTTGCTCCCCGAGGACACCGACTTCGACTACGAGGGCCGGGCGGCCTACCTGTTCAACCCCGAGCGGATCCAGCACGAGGGGTCGTCGCGCCCGACGGGGGTGAACGAGGACCTGCCGGCGCAGGACCCGATCGCCTTCACGATCGACCACGCGCCGAGCGAGACCGCGCACGAGTTCGACGTCCTCGGGCCGGAGAGCGGCGTCTCCAACGGCAGCATCCGGGCGAAGGTGACGTGGAACAACGTCGCCGCGGTCGGCCTGGGCTCGCTCAACGAGATCGCGCTCGAGCAGTACCGCGGTGAGGAGGAGGACCCGGACCCCGACACCGACGAGCCGGACGACTGGAACGAGATCAACACCTACTACAACCAGTCGTTCGTCTACGCCCAGGGCGGGGCACAGCTCGACGCCAACCTGCCGTTGCCGGGCCGGTACCGCATCCGCGTCACGGGCGACGCCCCGTCGAGGTTCGACGTCGAGGTCACCTTCAGCCACGATCCGGCCTGGCCCGACCCCGGCCAGGCGCCGTACGACGTGTCGAACATGGACTTCCTCGCCGACCTGCGACCGTTCGCCGGCGAGGACGAGCTCGTCCCCGTGCCGATCGCCGACGTGCTGGCGGGCGACGTGGACCTCGGCCGCTTCGACACCGTGGTCGCGATCGACGACGGCATCCTGCCCGGGTTCGTCCAGCCCCGTCCGGCCATCCCCGCCCTCGACCCCATCACCGGACAGGCGAATGTGCCCGCCCCGGGTGCGGGGACCCGCTCGCCGGCGACCTCGGCGTACGTCCCGTTCGAGGTGACCGCGGTCCAGAGCTCCCTGAACGTCGAGGTCACGAGCGCCGCGGTCGTCGACCCGGACCTGTACCTCCAGGTCCAGGACGCGGACGGCAACTACTCGGACGTCGCCTCCGGTGAGTCGGGCCGCACGGGCCTCGAGACCCTCACCTACACCGACCCGACCCCGGGCCAGTACCGGCTCGAGATCCACAACTGGGCCGGCACCCCCGGCCCCGCGGACTACGTGATCGCCTTCGAGGGTGCCCCGGCGGTGACCAACGACAGCGCGTTCACCGTCGCCGACCGCGACGCGATCGCGGCGACCCTCGAGACGTTCGTGACGCAGGGCGGCAACCTCGTCCTCACCGACGACTCGCTGCGTGCGCTCGAGTGGATGGGCCTCGTGCCCGACGGGAACGTCCGCCGCCAGCTGGTCTACGCCGGCCACGTGCAGTTCTCGGCGGACGGTGGGGCGACGAGCACCTACGACGACCCGCTCGCCGCGGACGTCGACCTCCCCGGTGCCGCCGAGGGGCCGGGCCACCGGCACCAGGTGAGCGAGCCGGTGCCCACCGGGTACGCGATCATGGACGCCTCCGGCGGCGACCTCACCACCCACCCGCAGTGGGGCGTGGACCGCGAGGCGTTCGAGACGGCCGACGGCCGCAACGTCGGGATGATCGGTGGCAGCGTCACCCTCGGCGAGCTCCCACTCGGCGACGGGGTGGTGCGGATCCTGGGATCGATCGCTCCGGTCCCCACCGAGGAGTACGACCACCCCTTCGGGCTCGCCAGCCACGGGGTCACGTACACGGGCTACAACGTCTTCCGCAACCTCCTCGACTGGGTGAACCCGAACGGAGCGGTCTCCCCACCGACCGGCGGTCCGGACGCTCCGGCGCCACCGAGCGCGCCGCTGCCGGCGACGGGCGGCGGGCTCGTCCCGCTGGCCGTGCTGGCGGGGCTGACCGGGGCCGGGCTCGTCGGGCTGCGACGGCGGCGCCGGGCCTGACGGGCCGCAGCCCCGGGATCCGGTCGGCGGTCTCCGGTGTGCTGGCGTGTCTGCCGCGCGGCTCCAGCTAGCCCGGCTCGCCGTGGACGTGGGCGCGTTGGCCGTCGCGGTCGAAGATGGTGATGAGCTCGGCGGGGCCGTCCAGAGCCTCGAAGGCGTGGGGGGTCATCGTGCTGAACTCGGCGGCCTCGCCGGGCTCGACGACGATCTCGCGGTCGCCGAGGACCAGCCGGACGCGCCCCTCGAGGACGAAGAACCAGTCGTGCCCCGGATGCACCCGCGGCTTCGGGGTGCGGGCGCCCGGTTCCATCCGGATCTTCAGCGCGATGGCGGAGCCCGTGGCGCGGCTCAGCGTCCAGGTGGTGCGCCCACCGGACCGGCTCGGCGCGGGGCGGATGACCACGTCGTCGTCGCCGCTCATGTCGAGCAGGGCGTCGACCGACACGTGCAGCGCACTGGCGAGCGGTTGGAGGACGTCGAGGCTGATCGCCCGTTTCCCGGTCTCGATGCGGCTGATGGTCGAAGGGCTCAGGTTCGTCCGGGCCGCGAGGTCGTCCAGCGACAGTCCCAGCGTGGTGCGCAGGCTCCGGAGTCGCGTGGCCACGACCTGCTCGATGCTGACCGGCTCGTCCATCGCGTCCTGGCCTCCTTGCGGATACTGCAAGAGGTCTAGCGGTATGCGCGAGGGACCGTAGCATCACGGACATGGATGAACACCCGCCCCGCCCCCACCCGCGCACGTGTGACGTGCTCGTCGTCGGAGGATCGGCGGCCGGCCTCGCCGCCGCCCTCCAGCTCGGCCGCCAGCGACGGTCCGTCATCGTCGTGGACGCCGGTGAGCCCCGGAACGCGCCGGCCGCGCACATGCACAGCTACCCGGGACACGAGGGGGTCGCACCCGGAGCGTTCCTCGACATCGCCCGCGAGGAGGTGCGCAGCTACGCCGTCGAGGTCCTCACCGGGACGGTCGTCGACGTCGGCCGTGCCGAGGACGACCGCTTCACCGTCGAGCTCGCCGACGGTCACCGGCTCACGGCTCGACGCGTGATCGCCGCGACGGGCCTGGTCGACGAGCTGCCCGACATCGAGGGCGTCGCCGAGCACTGGGGCCGCGACGTGATCCACTGCCCCTTCTGCCACGGGTTCGAGGTCCGCGACCAGCGCCTGGTGCAGATCGTCACCCACCCGATGGGTCTGCACCCGGCCGGGCTCTTCCGCCAGTTGACCGACCGACTGACGCTCGTGCTGCACGGAGGTGTCGCCGCCGAGATCCCCGAGCTCGAGGCGCTCCGCCACGCCGGCGTGGACGTCGTCGACGCGCGGGTGCGGCGGCTCGTCACCGGTGAAGACGGACACGTCCAGGCGATCGAGCTCGAGACGGGCGAGCGGGTCGAGGCCGACGCGGTCGTCGTCGGTGCCCGTTTCCGGGTGCGAGCGGCGCCGTTCGCGGCGCTCGGCCTCGAGCCGGTGGAGCATCCCAGCGGGCTCGGGGAGGTCGTCGGGACGGACCCGACCGGTGAGACCTCGGTGCCGGGGCTCTACGCCGCGGGCAACGTGACCGACCCGAGCCAGCAGGTGCTGCACGCGGCCGCCAACGGCAGCCGCGTCGGGGCCACGGTGAGCTTCAGCCTCGCGGCCGAGGACATCGCGGCGGCGGCCAGGCCCTCGGCCGCGGAGAGCCACTGGGACGGCCGCTACGCGGGTGGCCCGACGTGGAGCGGTGAGCCCAACGGTGCGCTCGTCGACGAGGTCGGTGGGCTCGCACCCGGTCGCGCGCTCGACGTCGGGGCGGGGGAGGGCGGCGACGCGATCTGGCTCGCGGAGCGGGGCTGGCGCGTGACCGCGAGCGACGTGTCCCGACAGGCGCTCGACCACGTGGGCGCGCTCGCCACCGGGCGGGGCCTCGAGGTCCAGCCCCTCCACGCCGACGCCGGCGACCGTCAGCCGTTCGCGTCGGGTGCGTTCGACCTCGTGACGGTGCACTACGTGCCGATCCCACGGAGCCCCGACGACCGCGGCGTGCACAACCTCCTCGACGCCGTCGCCCCCGGCGGCACCCTGCTCTTCGTCACCCACGACCTCGCGCCCCTGCGGGCCGGGTCGACCGGGCACAGGCAGCGCCCGGGGATCGATCCCGACGCCTTCGTGCGGCCCGACGACCTCGTCGCCGTCCTGGCCGAGGCACCCGGGTGGGAGATCGAGGTGCACGAGAAGCGACCCCGGCGTGGCGGCGCGGGCTCGCCCCACGTCGACGACCTCGTCCTACGCGCGCGGCGCCGCGGGTAGACGGCGGCCGCGGCGGGCTCCGTCAGGCGGCGGGAGGGGTCGGTGCGCTCGACGCGTCGGCCTCGCGCCAGGCCCGCTCGATGTGGCGCAGCATCGGCGGGTAGACGAGCCAGTGGCGGAACGGTCTGATCGCGGCCATGTAGAGCCGTCCGAACGTGCCGTTGGGCTTCACGAGCACCGCCATCTGGCCGCGGTAGCGACCGGTGCCGTCGGGGACCCACCCGAGGTGCAGGATCCCGTGCATCGTCCGGTTGGCGATCTCGCCCGCGAACTCGTCGTCGCGGAGGAACAGGGGCGCGAACGGCAGGGCGCGGAAGTCCACGGGTGTGGCGGAGTCGCGCAGGTCGGCCGGCACGCGATCGCGCAGCGTCGGGACCCTGGCACCGAGACCGTCGTCCGCATCGTCCCAGCCGAACAGCTCACCCAGCTTCCACCGCACCGCGAAGAGCCAGCGGACGATGGCCGGTCCGTTCTCCTCCGGGTCGGCATCGGCGAAGGCCTCCACCAGCCGACGGAAGTCCTCCGCGCCGCCGGGCGTGGGGAGCTGCCAGACGTCCTCGATGCGGAAGTCGCCGGCGATCTCGTGGATCCGCCACGGCCGCGACGTGTGCGTGTCCTCCGGGAGCCTCACGTGGTCCGCCTTCCATACGGTGCCGTATGGAAACGCTAGCATGCGGCACGGAGCCGTCAAGACCGCACGGGGGACACGCGCATGGCCAGCACCCGGACGCCGCCCGACCGCTGGATCGCCGGCGCGCTGGAGGCCCTCGCCGCCGGCGGACCCGACGCCGTCCGGATCGAGACCCTCGCCCGTGAGCTGGGGGTCACCAAGGGCGGGTTCTACTGGCACTTCGATGGACGCGGGGCCCTGCTGGAGGCGATGCTCGACACCTGGGAGCACGAGGTCGTCGACCAGGTCATCGAACAGGTCGACGGCGGCGGCGGGGACGCCCGGGCCCGGCTCACGCGGTTGTTCACCCTCGCGTCGTCGTACCATCAGCTCCCGCGGATCGAGCTCGCCATCCGCAACTGGGCCCGCCACGACGATGCCGTCGCCCAGCGTCTCCGCCGGGTCGACAACCGCCGCATGGACTACATGCGCTCGCTCTTCGGCGAGTTCGTCCCCGACGCGGAGGAGGTCGAGGTGCGCTGCTTCCTCGTGTTCACGGTCTTCGTCGGGGCGCAGTTCATGGTGACGGACCATCCGGGACGCAGCCGTACGCAGATCGTCGAGCTGGTGATGCGCCGGCTGCTCGCGTGAGGCCGCACTCAGTCCCAGGACACCTCGAGCTCGCGGTCGAGCGAGGGGAGGGGCAGCGACCGGGCCGCCGTCTCGACGGCGTCGCGTGCGCGACGCGGCAGCGGCCGCCAGGGCGCGACGGTGATGCGGTGCTGTGACCGTCGCCAGGTCCCGACGATCTCACCGTCGACCAGGAGGGCGCCGGGCCAGACCCGGCTCGTCCAGAGCAGCTCCCGATGGTCCGGATCCGGGACGAGGAGCTCGCGCTCGGCGCCCCACCGGAGGTGGTACGCGTCCCCGCTCGGCAGGAGCCGGGCGCCGGAGACCTCCGCAGGTCCTCGGCGGAAGGCGTCCTCGTCGCCGGCGAGGATCCACGCGTCACCGATGGGGGTCGTCACGGGGGCGAGCTCCCCGACCAGCGCGTCGAACGTCGCGCCGGCCGCCCGCTCGTGGACGCCGGCCCACTGCGCGAACACCGCAGCCGTCGACGGCCCGAACACGTGGAGGTAGCGGCGGGCGAGCTCGCGCCGGGCCTCGCCGTCGTCCACGTCCGGCGCCGGCACGGTCCAGATCAGCGGTTGCCGGGCGCCGTCCCACCGGAGGAGGACCGTGCCGGTCGGCGCGGCGTAGCGCAGCATGTTGGGGTCCACCCCGAGGGCGCGGCCGACCTCGCCGTACGGCTTCCGCTCCCCCCTGGGCAGGACGGCGGCCACGCGTTCCGCCGTGGTGTCCGCCCGCTCCCGCTTCGCCCCGCTGACCGGCAACCGCCCCCGCGTGAACACGGCCACGTCCTCGGCCGCGACGACGTAGGCGCTGAAGCGTGGTCCCCACAGCTGGACGAGCGAGGGGTCGTCCAGCGCGTCCGGGGCGACGCCGTCCACCCGGGCGTGGAGGGAGAGGAGCGCGGCACGCGGCATGCTGTCCTGGAGTCCCGCCCAGGCCGCGCGCCGGAGCGACCCTCGCCCTCCCGGCAACCGCTCGCCGAGCGATCCCGTCCGCTGTCGGAAGGCGAGGATCCGGTCACGGGTCAGGCCGAGGGCGTGCCCCACCGGAGCCCGCTCCTTCCCGTCGTCCGATGCGGACACGGGTCCCCGGGCAGGGGGATCCGTCCGACACCGATCCGTTCCGCGACCACCTCAGGCGGGCACCGTAGCCCCGACGACGGGCGCGACGTCGGGACGCCGCTCCGGCGCTGGGTCGTGGTCACCGTCGTGGCGGACCTCTCCGACCGGAGGTGAGGACCCGCGCGCCGGCGACCGCACCGAGGCCGAGGAGCGCGGCTCCACCGCCGGTGGTGGGCAGCGTCGCCGGCGCGGCCGCCGGCCGGTCCGCGGCGGCGGGGGCCTCGCATCCCACGAGGTCGACGTCGAGGGGGCCGTCCGACTCGACGCGGAGCTCCGCGTCGCAGCTCACCCTCGCCCGGCGCGCGTCGATGGTGACGTGCGCGACGTTCGTCGCGGTGATCGTGAGGACGTCGGCGATCGGCTCGGCCGCGCCGGCGGTGCGTTCGACGCCGCGCGAGACGTAGGGCATCGCCTGGTTCTGGCCACCGGTGAGCACGCCTCCCCCCGGCGCGAGCTCGGTCGCCTCCTCCGACGCGACGCCGAACCCGGAGGAGTGCACCTCGATCGCCCCCGTCGGCGAGGCCTCCGGGTCGCGGACGTTCAGCTCGGAGAGCCAGTAGGCGTGGTCGGCCACCACGTCGCGGCTGTCCTCGCGCGGGTCGACGACGTAGGACACGGTCGCCGGGTCGCGGTCCACCCGGTGCTCACCGAGGAAGTCGGCCCCCGGGCCGTACTCGTCGTTGGCCGCGAGGGTGAGGTGGTCGGCCTGCGGGAACTGCCAGTACCGGTGGTCCACCCCGGCGTCGACGAGCGCCGCGTGCGCCTCCTCGGCGGTCGCGACGTTGACCAGCTCGTCCGCGGTCGCGTTCCACGCCATCACCGGTGTGTTCCGCAGCGAGATCAGCTGGTCCTCGGCGCTGCCGGGCGCGCCCACGACGGAGAAGCCGCGCGCGAACAGGTCGGGGTAGCGGGCCATGAGGCGGTAGGTGCCGAAGCCACCCATCGAGTACCCGGACACCGTCACCCACGTCGGGTCGACGGGGTGGTGGCGGGCGACGTCGGCCCAGACCTCGAACGTGTGCGCCTCGGGGATGCCCTTGTAGAAGCCGTCCGGACCGCGCGCCTCGGGGGTGATCACGACCGACCCGGCCCCGCGCTCGCCGAGCTGCACCTGGTTGTTGGTACCGAGGTACTGGTTGTGGTTGGCCGACAGCGAGTGCAGCAGCAGCGTCAGCCCGAAGCCCGATTCCGGCGGCTGGCGGTCCGGGACGTACACCGCGTACGGCTGCAGCTGTCCGACGTAGCGGCCGAAGCACTCGGTGCCCACGTCGATGCCCGCGCTGATCCCGAAGCACACGTTCTCGGGGCGGACGCCCTGCCCGTCGACGTACCGGCTGGCGAGGATCCGGTCCATCGGACCGGACGTGGGCACGCCGCTGTCGTCGCGGGTGCCGGCGGCGAGCGCGGCGAAGTCGATCTCGGCCGCGAAGGGGGTGACGTCCCCCTGGGACAGCTGCAGCGACTGCTGCCGCTCCCGCCACCACGGGGCGAGGACCTGGGCGCCGGCGGCGGTGTCGCCCATCGTGTAGCCGGCCATCAGGGGGGTGGGCTCATGGAAGCGTGGACCGACGTTGACGATCGCGGTGCCGCGGAGGTCGCCACCGCCCGGCGTGGTCTCGCCGGCCGATCCCGGCTGCGGGGCCAGGTAGGTCCCCGCGTCGACGTCCCACAGCCCGACGCCGATCGTGAGCCGGACCGTCCCGGTGTCGGGGTCCCAGGCGGCGTGCGGGACGCGGACCTCGATCTGCCGGCGCTCGAGGTCGACCGTCGCGGCCGGCGGGGGCGTCACGGCGTCGCCGGTCGCGGCATCGAGGAGCTCGGCGGTGGTGCCGTGGACGGTGAGGAACGACCCGGCCGGAGAGGAGACGCCGGCGCCGTGTGGCCACTCGGCGGCCGGACCGTCGCCCAGCGCGATCGTGAAGCCGGTGCGCTCGGGGTCGAGCAACGTGTTGAGGGTCACCCGGAACGCGGTCGCGTCGTCCAGCGGCCGGACGCGGAGCTCGACGAGGTCCGCGGCGTTGTGCGCGTACACGGGGTCGGTCGGGTACAGGAACGTGCCCGCCGAGGGCGAGTAGAGGTTGGTGCTCGTGCCGTAGGGGTCGCCCCGCGGGGTCGGGACGCCCGTGGCGCCGTGGTCGTCGAAGAGGAAGTCCTGGTAGACCCATTCGCCGTCGCGGTACGCCTCGGTGCCCGACACGAGGATCGGGTCCGCCTGCCAGGGACCGGTGTTCTCGAGCTGGGGCGCGCGCGGCGGGGGCAGGTAGAGCGCGTCGGGTCCGGGCCGGTGACCCGATCCGATCGAGGGCAGTCCCGGCGCGACCTCGGCGGCCGCGGCCGGCCCGCCGGGACCGAGGAGGGCGAGGGCGGCCGCCGCCAGCACCTTCGTGGTCGTCCGTCGTCGCGGGCCGTTGCACGTGCGTATCCGCACCGTGGTCTCCTCGGGGGGCTCGTTCGCCGTCGCCGGATGGATTCGACATCCTCGGCGGTCGCTCCTCCCGCGCATCGTCGCCGAGGATGTGTCACCATCGGGCGACGGTCGCGAGGAGATGGATGGGCGCGCGGGATGAACGCGCGAGCCTCGCCGACCCACGCACCTCGCGTGGCCCGCGGATCTCGCTCCTCGGAGGGTTCGGCCTCTCGGACGGTCGCGTCGACGTGGCGATCGCGGAGGGGCCGCAGCGGCTGCTGGCGTTCCTGGCCCTGCGCAAACGCCCCGTCCGACGCACGCTCGCCGCAGGGGCGCTGTGGCCCGACGTGACCCAGGAGCACGCCGGCTCCAGCCTCCGCTCCACCCTGGCACGCCTCGACGCGGGCGCGCGGTCGGCGCTGGTCGTCACCGCCTCGCAGCTCGCCATCGCCGACCGCATCACGGTGGACCTGTGGGAGTCCGAGGCGCTCGCCCGCCGACTGGCGGGTCCGCACGAGTCGTTGACCGTGGACCGCTCCTCCTCGGCGGAGGTCGACGCGCTCTCGTCCGACATCCTGCCCGACTGGTACGAGGACTGGGTGATCGTGGAAGCCGAGGCCTGGCGCCTGCGTCGTTTCCACGCGCTGGAGACGCTCGCCGACGACCTGCGGGTCGAGGGCTCGTTCGGGCAGGCCTCCGTCGCCGCCCAGGCGGCCATCGACGCCGATCCGCTGCGGGAGAGCCCCCGGGCCGCCCTGATCCGGGTGCACATGGCCGAGGGCAACGTCTCGGACGCGATCCGGGAGTTCGCGCGGTACCGGGAGCTCCTGGAACGCGAGCTCGGGCTGGAGCCGACCCCGCGGCTGCAGGCGCTGCTGGACGCAGGTCCGTGACGCTGGCGTCACGGACACCCCGGACGCTCGGAGCATGACACGACGGCAGACCGGCATCCTGGTGCTCCGGGTGTGGACCGAGGACGGCTCGACCGCGCCGCTGCGGGTCGACGTCCGTTCCACCGACGACGTCTCGCGCGGGTTCCGGCGCACCTCGACGCTCACCGACATCGACCTGGTCCTGGCCACCGTCCGGACGTTCCTCGAGACCGGTCGGTCCTCGGGCGTGGCCGGTGGCAACGGCGGTGGGTGAGCGGTGGGCGGGACGGCCCACGCGCTGTCGCGCCACCGTCACGCCACCGTCACGCCCTGGTCACGTTCCGGCGCCGACACTCGGGAAGAGCCTGTGGCTGACCCTCAGCCGGTCCACGACCGTGACGCAGGCACCAGAGAGCGTTCGATGCGTATCGGTGTCAGCATCTTCCTGATCGCCCTGGGGGCCATCCTGCGGTTCGCGCTGGAGACCTCCGTCGACGGCATCGACCTCGCCATGACCGGGGTGATCCTGATGGTCGTCGGGGTCCTCGGGCTCGTGCTCTCCCTGGCGTTCTGGAGCAGCCTCAGCCCGTCACGTCGCCGGGGCACCGTCGCCGGCACCCAGGTCGTGCACGAGACCGAGACCGTCTCGACCCGGGACCCCGAGATCGTCTGACCGCACGAGGAACCGGTCCAGACCACGCCGACTCCGTACCGAAGGCACGAGCATGACCGACCTGTCCGAGAGCGCCTCTCCGGGTGAGTGCAGCGTGCTCCTCGTGTCGGCTTCGGCGAACGGGCACCCGGGCGCGCCCGCGGAGCGGCCCGCGGCGCCCAGCTTCCTCGCGTGCAGCGAGCGCCTGCCACGCGACCTGCTGGTGCGACTCGCGGCCCTGTCCCGACAGCTCGGCGACCTCCGTGCCGCGCACGCGGCGAGCGTGGAGCTGGCGCTGCACCTCGAGGACGTCGCGGCCGGTCTGGACGCCGTGATCCGGAGCATCCACGACGAGACCGTCCAGCACTTCGCCGCGCGACGCGTCTGAGCGGGCAGGATGCGGCCGACGGCCCGCCCGCTGCACGGAGATCGAGCTCCTGATCACGACCGTCGGGCTCGGCGGCGCGCCCCGGTCTGGCACGCTCGGGGCCCTCCGCGGCCGCACGGCCGCTCCCCTCCGAGGAAGGTCGCCGCGATGGCACGGGTCGAACGACGGTCGGTTGGCGGAGACGTCGGCATCGCCTACGAGGTCCACACCGGGGCCGGGCGGGATGCCCCGTGGGTCGTGCTCGTCCACGGTCTCGGCTACGCGCGCTGGGGGTGGGAGCCCGTCGCGGGACGGCTCGCCGAGCGCTACCGCCTGGTGCTGCTGGACAACCGCGGGATCGGAGGGAGCGATGCCCCGCCCGGCCCGTACACCACGGCCGAGCTCGCCGGCGACGTCCTCGCGGTGCTCGACGACGCCGGCGTGGACCGCGCCGCCCTCGTCGCCACCAGCCTCGGGGGGATGATCGCCCAGGAGCTCGCGATCCGGCA
>JAHWJY010000195.1 GCA_019348135.1 Actinomycetota bacterium | reverse complement strand
CGATGATGACGGCGGCGATGAGGGCGACCATGAGGCCGTACTCGACGGCGGTGGCACCGGCCTGGTCGATGTGGAACTTCTTCGCGAAGGCCTTGGCCATCTCGCGGATCTGCTCTGCCATTGCGGACCTCCGTGAGGTTCTCGGTGGCGCCGGCCTGCTGCCCACGCCGTTCTTCTGGCACCGACGACGCTACGGAGCGCGGCCGTCCGACACCTGAGGCGGAGGGCGGGACCTGTCCCGGACACCGGTCGCTCGGACAGGGGGCAGATGTCCCATGACAGGACCGGTCACCTCGGACGGGTCGGCGTTGACACCCGCGCACGAGCGCACCTGGTCGGGCAGGATGTGGGTGGACCAGGAGGTCGGATGCCCCCGAAGGACGCTCAGGCGCCGCGGTCGGTCGCCGCGGTGCTCCGCGACGTCGACGACCGGCTCGCCGGTGGAGACGCCGGCGAGCTCGCCACCCTCGCGACGGGGTTCCGGCCCCTCGACCGCATCCTCGGCGGCGGACTGCACCCGGGAGGATTGACCGTCCTCGGTGGGGCGCCCGGCGTCGGCAAGACGATCATGGCCTTGCAGTGGGCCCGGAACCTGGCTCGCGACGGCCGCCCCGTCATCTACGCCTGCTACGAGCACGAGGAGGCCGAGCTCCTGCTCCGGCTGCTCGCGCTCGAGCTGGACCACGAGGTCGACGACGCGCCTGCGGACGTCACGGCACTCGCGCTCGCCGGCGCTTCCGCGGCATCGGGGATCGTGGACCAGCTCTCACGGACGAGGGCCGGCAAGGACGCGCTCGAACGGTTGGGTGCCTACGCGGACCGGCTGCACCTCGTCCGGGCCTCCGGTACCCACACGGGGGTGGAGGAGCTCACCGATCTCGTCCAGCGCATCGGCGAGCCGGCGCCGGTTCTCTTCGTGGACTACCTGCAGAAGGTCCGCGTGTCACCGGAGCCACCGACCGAGGCGGAGAAGGTCAGGCGCAGCACCGAGGGCTTGAAGGAACTCGCCCTCTCGGCCGGGGTTCCTGTTGTGGCGGTGGTCGCGACCGAGCGCGCCGGGATCGAGGCGCGGCGGACCCGCATGCACCACTTCCGGGGCTCCTCGGCCATGGCGTTCGAGGCCGACGTCGCCTTGGTGCTCAACGAGAAGTGGAACGCGGTCGCGAAGGTGCATCTGGCCTACGACCCCCTCCGTGCCGCGACGTTCCGCGACTGGGTCGTGGTGAGCATCGAGAAGAACCGCAACGGTCCGAGTCCGGTCGACGTCGAGTTCCGCAAGGACTTCGAGCACTTCCGGTTCGACCCCGACGGCGGGCTCGTGACCGATCAGCTCGTCGACGAGCGGCTCGACGAAGGCTGACTCACCCCTTGCCGGAGCCCCGCTTCACCAGCCCGCGCTGGTAGGCGACCGCCACGGCCTGTGCCCCGGTCTGGACGTCGAGCTTCGCGTAGATGTTCGTCAGATGGTTCTTCACCGTCTTCACCGCGACGAACAACGTCGATGCGATCTCGGTCGGACGCGACCCCTGGGCGAGCAGCTCGAGGATGTCGACCTCGCGGTCCGTCAGCGCTGTAGGCGATCCGAAGGTCCGGCCGGCGGCCAGGTTCATCACGCGGTGCGCGACGGTGGATGACAGGTAGTACCCGCCGGCCTGGACCTGCCGGACGGCATCGAGCAGCTCCTCGATCGACGCCGACTTCGACACGAAGCCGGAGGCGTTGATCGAGATCGCCCGGCGGAGGCTGGCGTCGTCGTCGTGCATCGACAGGAACAGGATCTTCAGGTCCGGGAACTCCTTCCGGAGCTCCGCCGCGACGGTGAGGCCGTCCCCGTCGGGCATGGCGATGTCGAGGAGCAACAGGTCGGGTCTGGTGCGCCGGACCATCTCGAGCGCGGTGGCGGCGTCGGAGGCCTCGCCGACGATCTCGACGTCGGGTTCAGCCCTCACGGCCTTCACGACGCTCTGCCGGACGAGGGTGTGGTCGTCCGCTATGGCGATACGTGTCATCGACGGACCTGCCGCCTCACGGAGCGGCGCCGCAGCGGGGCGGTCCTCGTCGAGGGGCAGCGCAGCATGACGACGGTGCCGCCGCCGACGCGAGGCCGCAGGGTGACCTGGCCACCGACCGCGGAGGCACGCTCCTGCATCGCACGGAGCCCGACACCGTTCTCCGGCCGCGTCTCGATGGTCGCGGGCATGCCGCGTCCATCGTCCTCGATCACCAGCTCGATGCTCTTGTCATCGATCTCGAGCGAGACGGTGACGTGGCGCGCGTGGGCATGCCGGACCGCGTTGCTGATGGCTTCCTGGGCGACGTGCAGGAGGTCGGAGGCGAGGCCCGCGTCGACGTCGGCGCTGCCCAGCGTCTCGAACGTCAGTCGCGGACCTCCGGGGCTCCGGAGGTCCTCGACGTGCCTGCGGAGGGCGGTCACGAGTCCATCCTCGACGACGTCGCTGCGGAGCCCGGTGATCGTGGCCCGGACGTCGTCCAGCGCCCGTCCGGCGACCCGGGCCAGCCGGGTCGTCTCGTCGTGGAGCTCCTGGCTGCCGGGGCCCGTGAGCGTGAGGAGCTCGAGTTCCATCTTGAGGTGGGCGAGCGATTGAGCCACCGAGTCGTGGAGATCGCGGGCGATCCGCCGGCGGGCCGCGTCCGCGGCACGGCGGGTGGTCGCCCCGAGCAGGCGGGCGTTGTCGAGCGCCAGCGCGGTGTCGGCCGCCAGGGCCACGAGGTCGCGGCGGGCGCGGCGGGCAGCTGACACGTCGTCGTACGCGACAGCGAACGCGCCGACCGTGGCCCTCCTCGATCGCAGGGGCACGACCAACCAATGCGGCTGGCCGGGGGTGCTGAGGCCGATCTCGTCCTCGACCTGCTGTGAGGTGCAGAGCCGGTGGCCGGCGGATCCGACCAGGCTGTCCAGACGTCTGGGCGACAGCGACGGCACCGTGGCCCGCGCGGAGGCCGGAGCGACGGCGTGCAGCAGGTGGTCGTCTCCGGAGAAGACGACGGCGAAGGACGGGGGCTCGATGGTGCCGATCTCCTCGAGTGCCGCCCCGGCCACGGTCGCGACGTCGAGCCCGCCCGGGATCGCGCCGGCGACGCGGTGGAGGTCCACGAGCAGCTGGTTCGCCTCCTCCAGCACGTACCGTCCGCTCCGCCGGCGTCGCAGGACCTCCACGGTCATCCCCGCGGCGAGGCCGGTGAGCGGGAAGAGGGCGAGACTGGTGAGGAGCAGGTCGTCGGACTGTCGCCCGAGCGTGCCGGCGGAGATGAACGCCGCGACCCGGGTCAGCGAGACGACCGCGCCGGCCGCAGCCCCTGTCACCCCTCCGTAGGTCATGCCGGCGCCGGCGACGGACGTGAGGACGTAGAGGACGTAGGGCGTGACCACGTCGCCCGTTACGAAGACGAGCGCCGCTCCGAGGACCGCGTCCAGGACGGCCGTCGCACGTGGCGACCGCGCGATCGAGGAAGCGATGACCCAGAGGGCGAGACCCCCGACAGCGAGTGGATCCACCGTGGCGTCGAGCCACAGGGCCAGCAGCGGGACGGACACCACCGCGAACGCCCGGACGAGCACCCAGGGCCCCGCTTCCAGCCGCGACGCGAGCGAGGCCCAGCTGCGCGCGCGAGCGGAACGGGTCCGGTACGACGGCGGGGCAGGCAACGGCACGGCCACCTCAGCAACGTCCATGAGCCCCCCGCCGCGGTCCCGAGCGGGAACGTTCTGTACTCGAGCGCTCGCACAGGGTCACTGACCGGCGAGGGCATGTAAAGGCCGGCAACGCCGAACCCCCCGTGGTGACCATGCGGTGCATGATCACCACGACGTCGCCTACTCGAGGTCCTCCGAGGGCCCCTGGATCCAGGACATCATCCCGCGCAGCTGACGACCGACCTGTTCGATCTGGTGGTCGCGCCCCTCGGCGCGCTTGCGCTTGAGGAGCTCCCCGCCGGACTCGTAGTCGTCGACGAACTGCCTGGCGAACGTCCCGTCCTGGATCTCGCGGAGGATCTCCCGCATGGCCTCCCGTGAGGAGTCGTCGACGACCCGGGGGCCGCTCACGTAGTCGCCGAACTCGGCCGTCGTCGACACCGAGTGACGCATCCACGAGATGCCACCCTCGTACATCATGTCCACGATGAGCTTGAGCTCGTGCAGGCACTCGAAGTAGGCGACCTCCGGCTGGTAGCCGGCCTCCATGAG
>JAHWJY010000194.1 GCA_019348135.1 Actinomycetota bacterium | reverse complement strand
TCCCGGTCGACGTCATCAAGGTCGACCGCAGCTTCGTCGCCCGCATCGGCGACGGTCCCGAGCAGGCCGCCCTCGCCCACGCGATCGTCAAGCTCGCGCAGACGTTGCGCATGGACACGGTCGCCGAGGGTGTCGAGGAGCTCGGCCAGCAGGAGCTGTTGTCCGACTGGGGCTGCAGCCACGGGCAGGGCTGGCGCTGGGCGAGGGCCATGCCCGTCGCCGACGTGTCCGGCTGGCTGCTGGACCGCCAGGGTCTCGACGGCCGCATCACCGCGGTCCGGCCGGAGGTCCCGGCCACCGCCTGACCCGCGGGGAGTCTCAGCAGTTGGGGCTCCGGGGCGGGCAGCCCCCGCCCGGGTTCACGACGTAGGTCGGGTCGAGCCCCTGGGGGTACGAGAGCTCGACCGCCAGCAGCTGGTCGCTCGTGACGGTGAGGGACGCCGTGAGCCCCGGGAGGATCCCGACGGCCACGATCGCCACGAGCCACGACGCCCCCGCGGGAGGCCGTCGGGGACGGAGGCGTCCGTCGGAGGCGAGCGCCGCGATGGCCACGACCGCGACCCCGGCCAGCGCCCCGAGCACCAGCGGCTGCTGGAGGAGGTACAGGACCCGCCACGCCCCGTCGACGGAGAACCGCACCGTGCCGAGCACGTCGTCGGGCGGCGTGCGCCACGGGTCGGGCGCGCCGAGGTTGTCGCCCTGGGTGATGAACCCGTCGGCGTCCCGGCCGATCACCCGGTGGAGCACCACCGCACCGGTCGGGTGCCGTGCGACCAGCACGTCACCGACCTCGGGGCTCCGGTCGCGGTAGCCGATGGCCAGGTCGCCGGCGGTGTAGGTCGGCTCCATCGACACGCCGCGGGTGATGATCGGCGTCACCGGACCGCCGAGGGCCGCCGGCGCCACGAACAGCCACCACGCGGCGACGACACCGGAGAGGACGAGCCAGGCGGCTCGTCCCCTCGCGGCGGTGGCGGGCGCGGAGGAGCTCACCCCGTGATCACGACCGTGACCTTGGCGACGGAGGCCGCGGGGGCGCCGCCGGTCAGCGTCACCGTCGTGGCTCCGCCGGTCAGCGTGCCGACGCTGCCGTCGTACGAGTCGAGCGTCGCCCCGACGGCGTCCAGCAGCGTGATGACGAGGTCGTCACTGTCGCAGGCTGCGGCGACGCCCTCGAGGGTCACCTCCGAGACGAGCCCGTTCGCACCGGGCGAGACGCCGTAGGCGACGTTGACGCCGTCGGCGTCGCAGGCGGTGATGGCCTCGGTGGTGCCCGAGCCGAGCTGGTCGCTCGTGACGGTCATGCTGGCCGTGAGGCCGGCGGTGAGCCCGAAGGCGGACAGCGCCAGGACGGCGGTGAGGATGGTTCGACGTGACATCGTTGGCTCCCTGGGAGGTCGGTGATGTCAGCATCGGCCGGCGATGACGCGTGCAGAAGACCCCTTCTGACGGTGTCCGAGTCGGCCGGGCACGATGGGTGGGTCCGTTACCGGGACGTTCGGCCCACCCTCCGTCCAGCTCGCCCGACGGGCACGTTCACCGCACCGGCCCAGATGGACTAGTCACCCGGCTCCGAGGGGTCCCGAGCGCGAGCGCCAGGCGCTCGTCACCGACGCGGAGTGATCTGGACGACCACTTGCGTGACCGTCGCGGCGTCCACGCCGCCCCGGATCGGGACGGTCGTGACCGGGCTCTCGACGAGCGCCGAGCCGGCCCGCCCCTCGAGCACGACGTCCAGGGTCTGTCCGTCGCACGCGGGGTCGATGCCCCGCACCACGACGGCGGCGACGGTGCCGGCATCGTGGCCGTCGAGCACGTAGGTGGCGTGGACACCGTCGGGGTCACAGCCCGAGGCGCCACCCTGCGGGGGTCCCGACGACGACGCGGCCGGCACGGCGGCAGCGGCCACCGCCGCCAGCGCGGCCGCCGTCACGCTCCATGCCCTCCGCATCCCGGTCTCCACTCGTGGGGGAGACCTGTCGGCCGCCGAGGCGACGGGTCAAGGGGAGACGGACGATCGGCGCCGGCGGCGCCGGCGGCGGGGCCCGCGTCGCTTCGAGGACCATCCCGCGAGTGCGTAGCCGCCGACCGCACCGATGAGGTAGGCGGCGGCGTCGTCGATCCCGGGGTCGCGTCCGAGGAACGCCTGCAGCACCTCGACCGCCATCCCGAGGTCGATGACGGCGACCAGGCCGGGGCGGCTCCCCACCCAGCCCGCGACCGCTCCCAACGGGACCAGGAGCGCGGCGTTCAAGACGAACTCGGCCCCGGAGGCGCCGAGCAGGGCTCGGAGCGGCGCGCTGACCACGTCGTACACGGGGGCGACGTGCGGGCCGAGTGTCAGCGCCAGCACGAGCACGACGAGGCTCGCGACGAGCAGGCGCCTCTCGTCCCGTGTGATCGCCCACCCCCGTGGTTCGCCGGCGACGGAAAGGGCCGCCCTACCCGGGCGGCCCCTCCGTGCGTTGTCGGTGATCAGACCTCGGCGGGGGTGTCCTCGTCGACCTTCTCACCGTTGCTGCGACGGGTCTTGACGAGCATCCCCGCGCCGAGGAGCAGCACGACCAGGGCGATCGCCGCGCCGGTGGTGAAGTCGCTACCGCTGGCGGCCAGGCCCGGGGCCTGGTCGCGACCCTCACCCTGTCCGCGGGCGAGCGCGGGGTTGACGATGAAGCCCGCGCTGGCGACGCGGACGACGTTGCCCTCGTCGTCGAAGCCGGTGAACGTGACCTCCGCGGGCCCTTCCGCGTCCTCCGGGATCGGGATGCTGACGGTGGCGTTGCCGTCGGCGTCGGCCGTGACCGACGTCGAGTAGACCCAGCCGGCCTGGCCGCCACTGCGGTTGCCGCGGGCCTCGACGCTCACCTCGGAGCCCGGGGCGAAGCCGCTGGCGCGGCAGTTCTGAGTCCCGCCGGGCGGGACCTGCTCACGCGCGCACTCCGCCGCCTGCGCCCCCGGGGGGTACGGCGGTGGGCCGGCCTGGCCGAAGGCGAGCGGGGTCACCGTGAGCATCAGGACGAGCGTCAGAAGTGTGGTGAACACACCGGAGACACGGCGAGTCATGGTTCCCCCCTACTTGTTCGAAACGCGAAGCGCTGCAGACGCGGTCGCGCCACGATACCGGCAAGCCCGCTACAGCGCTCAGAAGTCGTCCGTGCCTCCCTGCGGTCGGCCGGACGCCGTGGCGTCCTACTCGACGGCCATGTCGTCGTCGGTCGGTCCCCACCGGCGCGTGGGACGGCTCGGCGGTGGCTCCGTCTCGGCGCCGTCGGCCATGTAGGCGGCGTAGTAGTCGTAGCCGTAGTAGGCGTCGTCGGGGTCGATGCGGTTGAGGATGACCCCCGTCAGGTTGACCCCGACGTCCTCGAGCCGCTGGGTCGCGGCCCGCAGCGCGTGCCGGCCGGTCGTGCCGGTGTCGATCACCAGGATCGTGGCACCGACGCGCGGGCCGATCTCGAGCGCGTCGGCGACCGGCATCACGGGGGGACCGTCGTAGATCACCATGTCGGCGATGTGCTCGAGATCGGTCATGAGCGAGTGCATGGCGGCGGACGACAGCAGTTCGGCCGGGTTCGGCGGCACGGTGCCGCCGGGGATGACCCGCAGGTTGGGCACTCCGACGTCGGTGACGACGTCAGCGATCTCGACGTCGCCGATGAGCACCTCGGACAGCCCGGGCCGCGACTCGATGCCGAAGAGCCGGTGGATGGTCGGCTTCCGCAGGTCGGAGCCGACGAGCAGCACCCGCGTCTGGGTCCGGGCCAGCGCGACGGCGAGGTTGGCGGCGGTCGTGGTCTTGCCCTCGCCGGCCAGCGGGCTCGTCACCAGTACCGACCGAGACGCCCGGCCGGCGGTCATGAACCGGACGTTGGTGCGCAGGGTCTTGTAGGCCTCCGAGACGGGCGAGGCCGGCTGGACGAGGGTCACGAGGCGTGACTCCTGGGCCGAGGCCTCCTTCCACCGTGGGATGTGGCCCAGCACCGGCTGACCGGTCGCACGGCGCGCCTGCTCGTCGGAGCGGACGGCGTCGTCCATGAAGTCGCGCAGGAACGCGAGGCCGACCCCGAGCATGAGCCCGAGCACGACCGCGAGGACGCCCGTGCGGAGCGGACGCGGGGCGAACGGCTCCTCCGGGATCTCCGCGGGCTGGATGATCTGCCCGCCACCGCGGGCGAACACCTCCGAGCCGCGCAGCGACGCCCGCTGGGCGGCGAGGCCGG
>JAHWJY010000060.1 GCA_019348135.1 Actinomycetota bacterium | reverse complement strand
CCGACGTCGCCGAGGAAGTTGTCGAGGATGTTGCCGGCGGCGCCGGTGAACGGCCGGCCCACGAGGTCCTCGCTGCGTCCCGGTGCCTCGCCGATGAACATGAGGTCGGCGTCGAGGTTGCCGTCGCCGAACACCACCCGGGACCGGGACTCGTGCAGCCGGCACGCCGTGCACGACCGCGCGTCCCGCTCGAGCTGCTTCCACGGCCGCAGCTCGGCAGGATCGATCGTCATCGGGTTGGTGTGCATCGCGACGAGGGTAGCCGTGCCTCCGGAGCGTCCTCCGGTGGCGTGCGGTGCGGTTCCCGCGCCGGTCAGCCGTCGGCGAGGCCGGGCAGCCCGCTGTGACCCTCGGCGAGGAGGGGGCCGCGACGGGTCGCCTCGGCCACGGCGTCGGCGGCGAGCGTCGCGACGAGGTCGACGGCCGCCTCGACCTCGTGCGTGGCGAGGCAGAACAGCGCGTCGCCGTCGGCCTGGGTGTGTGCCGGCCACACCGACCGTGCGATGCCGGTGTGCCCGAGGTCGGCGACGCGGACGGCGTCGGTCTTGGACAGCCGCGCGTTCGTCACGATGCAGCCGATCACGGTGTTCTCGGTCGGTCCGCCCCCGTCGGTGGTCGGGCCCCCGCCCGGGACCGCGGCGGCCTCGCGCGGCGGGAACCAGCGGTCGGTGTACGGGAAGCGCTCGACGTCGTCGCCGACCCGCGCGCGGGCGAGCCAGGTGCCGTCGTCGGCGCGCACCTCGCCCACGGCGTTGTTGACGACCAGCGCACCGACCACGAGATCCCCGTGGCGGCGGACGGCGATGCCCTGGCCGCCGCGCCAGCAGTGCTCGAGCCCCGCGACCTTGGCGACGGTCGTGCCCCGGCCGGCGCCGACGGCACCCTCGGCCGGATCGTCGGCGACGGCCGCCTCGCAGGCGGCGTAGCCGGCCTCCGGACCAGGGCGGGCGGCGGGCGTCGCGACGCCCTGGTCCAGCACGATCGCCGCACCGACGATCGGCACGATCGCGATCCGGGTCGGGTAGCCGATGCCGTGCTCCTCGCACCACCGCATCACCCCGTCGGCCGATGCGAGGCCGTACGCCGACCCGCCGGACAGGACCACGGCGTGGCACAGGCTCATCTTGCCGGTGGGGCCGAGCGCGACCGCCTCGCGCGTCCCGGGCGACGCGCCGCGGACGGCGACGGCACCGAGCGAGCCGTCCGGTGGGAGCAGGACCGTGCACCCGCTCGTGCCCTCGGGCGCCGTCCACATCCCGACCCGGAGGCCGTCGATCCCGAGCGCCGTCACGCGATCTCCTCGTGCTGCGTCAGGACGCCGCTGGCCATCGCGTGCAGCAGCGCGTTGACCGTGCCGTGCGCCTCGAGCGGCGCCATGTGCCCCACCCCGGGCAGGGCGACCAGCTCGGCCGAGGGGCAACGGTCGCACATCCGACGCGACAGCCCCAGGGGGGTGACCTTGTCGGCCGTCCCGACCACGACCTTCATGGGCACGGTCACGCAGGTGAGCGCCTCGTCCTCGTCGAGGGTCAGCACGGGCGCCATCACGGCCGTGATCATGTCGAGATCGGAGTCGAGCACGAGCTGCTCGGTGAAGTCCACGTACCGCGGGTCCGCGTCCGGGGCGAGACCGAACGTGCGCGTGAGGAGGAACGACAGGTCGCTGGAGGCGCGGTAGAGCCGCTGGGCGAGGTAGGTCGTCTCGGGGCGGACGAGCGCGAGGCCGCGGGTGATGATCCGCTCGAGCCGGGCGACGGTGTGGATGCCGAACCCCAGTGCCACGTCGTCGGCCGCGGCACGGGATGTCGTCGACATCAGGACGATGCCACGGACGCGCTCGCGCTCCCCCGGGGCGCACCGGCGCATCCAGTTGAGGACCGTCATCCCGCCGAGCGAGTGACCGGCGAGGACCAGCGGTCCCGGCGCGGTGGCCTGGTCGATCACCGCGGCGAGGCTGTCGCCGAACAGGTCGAGGTCGTAGCGCCGCGACCTCGGCTGCGACGTGCGCCCGTGACCCGGCTGGTCGTAGGTGATGAGCCGGAAGCGGTCCGAGAGCGCGAGCACCTGCTCGTGCCACACCCGGCCGGTGCACGTCCACGCGTGGGAGAGCACGATCTGCGGTGCACCCTCGGGCCCGTAGCTCTCGACGGTGATCCGCATGCCGTCGGGGCCGCGCACCTCCCGGACCTCGCCGGCGATCGACCCGAGCGGCGGTCCCGCCGGCGCGGGCAGCGCGAGACGCGGGCGCAGGACGGATCGTTCGGCGAGGTAGCCGGCGGCCGCGCCGCCGGCCAACGCGGCGGTCCAGACCGCAGCGCGCGTCGCTCGTCCCACGGGGTCCCTCCTCGTCAGCGCGCGAGGCGCGGCACGCGACGCGTGATGCCCGTCGCGATCTCGTACGTGATCGTGCCGGCCCAGGCCGCCCACTCGTCGGCCGTGACGCGCGCCCCGTCCTGGCCACCCAGCAGCACGACCTCGTCCCCGACGTGCGGCTCGTCGTCCCCGCACCAGACGAGCAGCTGGTCCATGCAGACGTTGCCCACGATGGGGCGCCGGAGGCCGCGGAGGAGCACCTCGCCGCGGTTCGACAGCAGCCGCGGGACGCCGTCCGCGTACCCGACCGGCAGGCTCGCGAGCCACCCGTCCGCCGGCGCCGACCACGTGTGGCCGTAGCTCGCCGGCGTGCCGGCCGTCACGCGCTTGGCGAAGCCGACCTCGGTGACGAACCGGAGCGCGGGCACGAGCCCGTGCCCGTCGGCGGTCACCTCGGTGGAGGGGGACAGCCCGTACATCGCGATCCCGACCCGGACGAGGTCACGGCGCGCGCGCGGCTGGACGAGCGTCGCCGCGGAGTTCGCGGTGTGCGTGAGCGCCGGCTCGATGCCGTGCTCGCCGGCGAGCGCGAGGAACGCGTCGAAGCGGTCCTGCTGCTCGGCGGTGGTCGGCGCGTCCGGCTCGTCCGCGCGGGCCATGTGCGACCACAGCGCCTCGATCCGTACGCCCGACCATCCCGCCGCCTCGGCGAGGAACCCCTCCCAGCCGTCGGGCGGGACCCCGACGCGGCCCATGCCGGTGTCGGCCTTGACGTGCACGGCGACCGGCTCGCCGCGCCCCCGGCCGGCGGCGTCGAGCGCCCGTCCGAACCTCGCCGTGTAGACCGCCGGCGTGAGCCGCGCGGCGAGCAGCCGGTCCACGCCCGCCGGCGGTGGCTCGGTGAGGACCAGGATCGGCGCGTCGATGCCGGCGTCGCGCAGCTCCTCGCCCTCCTCGACGAGCGCGACGGCGAGCCAGCTGGCGCCGGCGTCGAGGGCCGCCCGCGCGACCGGCACGGCGCCGTGCCCGTAGCCGTCGGCCTTGACGACGGCGCACACGGCGGCGTCGCCGGCGGCCGCCGCGAGGGTGTGGACGTTGGCGCGGATCGCGTCGAGGTCGACCTCCGCGTGGGTGGGACGCAGCCGCGCGGTCACGGCCGCCCCCCGGTGCCACGCGACCGGGCGATCCGGGAACCGGATGTCGGTATGCCGACATCTGCTGCCCGGATCGCCTGCGGGTCGGGGACGAACGGGTAGGCGACGCCGGCGTCGGCCCACGCACGGGCGCGGGCCAGGGCGCCGGGCAGGGCGGCGACGAGGTCGTCGGCGTCGGCGTAGCCGGCGTTGCCGGCGCCGGCGAGCTCGCCGGCGAGGCCGTGCCACCACACGGCGCGGGCCACGGCGAGCGGCACGTCGTCGGCGCGGGCGACGGCCGCGGCGATCACGCCGGTGAGCACGTCACCGGTCCCGCCGCTGCCGAGCGCCGGCGACCCCGTCGCGCACACCCACACCCGGCCGTCGGGCGCCGCCACGATCGTGCCGGGACCCTTCGCGACGATGGTCGCCCCGTACTCGGCCGCCAGCGCCGGCACCCGCTCGACCCGGTGCGCCCACGCCTCCTCCCCGGACGACCCGCCGCCGACGCGCGCGAGCTCGCGCTCGTGGGGGGTCAGGACCAGGTCGCCGGCGTGGTCGGCGAGCTCGGAGGGGTCGTCGCGGAAGACGTTCAGCGCGTCGGCGTCGAGGACGACGCGGGGCGCCTTGGCGAGGAGCCGGCGGGCGAGCGCGTAGGTGCCCTCCCCCGGCGTGAGCCCCGGCCCGGCCGCCACGACGTCGACGCCGTCGAGCCCGAGCTGCGCGGCGCCCTTCGGCGAGATGGCCTCGCCGGCGTGGGCGAGCGGCTCGGTCATCGCCGGCGGGATCACCGGCACGATCACCCGTTGGACGTGCGCCGGCGTCGCCAGCGTGAGGAGGCCGGCGCCGGCCGCCAGCGCCCCGCGGGCGCACAGCACCGCCGCGCCCCCGGCACCGACCGAGCCGGCCACGATCTTGACGACGCCGCGTCGCCGCTTGTCGCTGTCCGGTCCCAGCCGCGCGGGAGCCGCGCCCACCGCCGTCAGCGCACGCCAGTCCCCCGCCGGCGGGTCGTAGGCCGCACCGAGCTCGCCCACCACGACCCGGCCGGCGTGCGCGGCGCCGGGGTGCAGCAGCAGCCCGCGCTTCCAGGCGCCGAAGGTGACGGTGAGGTCGGCGCGCACCGCGCCCTCGGGCGCGCTGCCGTCGTCGGAGGACACCCCGCTCGGGATGTCGCAGGCGACGACCGTCGTCCCCCGGGCCCGCGCGGCGAGCAGCGCCCGGGCCGCGACCCCGATGTCACCGCGGGGCGCCCCGTCGATCCCCGTGCCGAGGAGCGCGTCGACCGCGACGTCCGCCCAGCCGAGGGCCGCGTCGAGATCGTCCACCCCGGACGAGGTGCGGCCGCCGGCGTCGAGCCAGCGCTGCCGGTTGTCGGCCGCCTCCGAGGACGTCTCCGCGTCGACGCCCGGCACGGCGACGACCCACGCGGCGGCACCCAGCGAGCGGAGCCGGCGCGCGGCGGCCCACCCGTCGCCGCCGTTGTTGCCCTTCCCGACGAGGATCGCGACCTTCAGCCCGTAGCCGTGGCCGCCGGCCGCGACGACCCCACGGGCGAGGTGGCCCGCGGCCCGCTCCATCAGCCCCGCCCAGGACCCGCCGGCCGCGACCGCGCGCTCGTCGCCGGCGCGTGCCGCCGCCGCGTCGAGCAGCGGCACCTCGGTGACGGGCGCGGCGGGCGGGGGGATGCTCACTCCACCGTGACGGTCTTGGCGAGGTTGCGGGGCTGGTCCACGTCCTTGCCGAGGGCGACCGCCACGTGGTACGCGAGCAGCTGCAGCGGCACCACCGACAGGACCGGCGACGCCAGCTCGTGGCTCGCCTCCGGGATCGTCAGGATGTGGTCCGCGTGCTCGGCGAGCGCGGCGGTCGAGCCCTCGGTGCCGATCGCGATGACCGACGCCCCGCGGGCCTTGACCTCCTGGATGTTGCTGACCATCTTCGAGAACACGTGGCCCTCGGGCGCGAGCGCCACGACCAGCGAGCCCTCCTCGATGAGCGCGATCGGCCCGTGCTTCATCTCGCCGGCGGGGAACGCCTCGGCGTGGAGGTAGCTGATCTCCTTGAGCTTCAGCGCCCCCTCGTACGCGATCGGCAGACCCGTGTGGCGGCCGATGAACATCGTGTAGTGGACGTCCTTGTAGCGGTCCGCGAGGTCGCGGATCTGGCCGTCGAGCTCGAGCACCTTCTCGAGGGCGCCGGGGAGCTGCTGCAGCCGGCGGAGGGTGTCCTCGGCCTCGCTCGCGTACATCGCGTGGCGCACCTGGGCGAGGTAGAGGCCGACGAGGAGGCAGCCGACGATCTGGGTCGTGAACGCCTTGGTCGAGGCGACGGCGACCTCCGGCCCGGCGTGGGTGTAGAGCACGCCGTCGGCCTGGCGTGCGAGGGTCGAGCCGACCACGTTCACGATGGCGAGGACCGGTGCGCGCTGGTCCTGCGCGTGGGTCGCCGCGGCGATGGTGTCGCTCGTCTCCCCGGACTGCGAGATGGCGATCACCAGCGTGTGCGGGTTGAGGATGGGGTCGCGGTAGCGGAACTCGCTCGCGACCTCGACCTCGACCGGCACGCCGGCCCAGTGCTCGATCGCGAGCTTGCCGACCATCCCGGAGTGGAGCGAGGTCCCGCAGGCGACGATGAACACCTTGTCGATGCGGCCGAGCTCGTGCTCGTCGGTGCGGAGCTCGTCGAGGTGGAGCTTGCCGTCGGTCAGCCGGTCGCGGAGCGTGTCGAGCACCGCCTGCGGCTGCTCGTGGATCTCCTTCAGCATGAAGTGGTCGTAGCCCTGCTTCTCGGCCGCGGCGAGGTCCCAGCTCACCTCGTAGCTGTGCGCCTCGGCGGGCGAGCCGTCGAGACCGATGACCTCGACACCGTCCGGGGTGATCCTCGCGAGCTGGTCGTCGTGGAGCGCGGAGACCTGCTTGGTGTGCGCGATCAGCGCCGCGACGTCGGAGGCGCAGTAGCCGACCCCGTCGGCGTGGGCGACGATCAGCGGCGCCTCCCGCTTGGCGACCACGATCGTGTCCGGGGCGTCGAGGGTGACGAAGCACAGCGAGAACGCGCCCTCGAGCCGCCCGACGACGCGACGGACGGCCTCGAGGAGGTCGCCGCCGTCCACCCGGTCGAGCTCCTCGGCCACGAGGTGGGCGACGACCTCGGTGTCGGTCGCGGAGGCGTACTCGCGCTCCGACAGCCCCGCCTTCAGCGCCTGGTAGTTCTCGATGATGCCGTTGTGCACGACGGCGACGCGCCCCGACGGATCGGTGTGCGGGTGGGCGTTGACGTCGTTCGGCGCGCCGTGGGTGGCCCAGCGCGTGTGCCCGATGCCGGTGCGGCCGGTGAGCGACCCGCCCTGCAGCGCCCCGGCCAGGTTGGCGAGCTTGCCGGCGCGCTTGACGATGTCGAGCTGGCCGTCGTCCATCCCGGACGCGGAGGAGTTGGCGATCACGACGCCGGCGGAGTCGTACCCGCGGTACTCGAGCCGACCGAGGCCCGCCATGATGTGCTCGAGCGCGTCGTCGCGCCCCGTGATGCCGATGATCCCGCACATGCGCGACTCCGATGACCGTGGGAGGACCCCGAGAGCGTAACGCCGGCGGTGCGCCCACCCGTCCGAGGATCCGGTCAGACGTCGTAGCGCCACGTGCCGAGGACGTCGGCGTAGGCGACCACGTTGTCGCGGTAGCTCCCGGCGCTGCGGTCGAACTCGCCGCCGCAGGTGATGAGGCGCAGCGCCGGCACCGGGGTGTCGCCGTAGACGGCCTCCGTGGGGAAGGCGTCCTTGCCGTAGCGCTCCACCCCCCGGACGCGGTAGGTCACGACGAACCCGTCGCGGTAGACCAGGTGCGCGACGTCACCCTCGCGCAGCTCGTGCAGGCGCGCGAAGACGGCCGGACCGGTCGTCGAGTCGACGTGGCCGGCGACGACGGTGGGGCCGACCTCTCCCGGTCGCGGGCCACCGACGTACCAGCCGGCCACCTCGGGCCGGTCGGGGACGTCGAGCTCGCCGGCGTCGTCGAGGCCGAGGCCGGCGAGGCTCGCCTCCACCCCCAACCGCGGGATCCACACCCCCCACGGCTCCACGCCCTCCGGCGGGGGCTCGACCACCCCCGGGACCCAGGGGACGTCGGTGGAGGGTCCGGCGGACGAGGCGGTGACCGCACCCGGAGCCGCGGGTGCCGTGGACGCACCGGCCGCCTGGTCCGCGACACCCGTCGCCGCGGCGGGCGGTGATGACGCCGTGGTGCCCGCCGGCGGGGCGCACGCGCCGAGCGCGAGCACCCCGCCGACGAGCCAGGCGCGGAGCGGTGCCCTCCTCACCGTTCCGCGACGCCGACCTCCGCGAGCTGGCGGCGGGCGACGACGTGTCCGATCGATGCGGCCGCGAGCAGCACGACCGCGAGCGCGCGTGCGGGCGCCGGGTCGGTGCTCGTGCCGCCCATGCCGGCCGCGACGGCGCCGGACGGCACCGGGTCGACCTGGCCCTCGCCGCCGTCCGGTGC
This sequence comes from Actinomycetota bacterium, assembly GCA_019348135.1. GTDB lineage: Bacteria > Actinomycetota > Nitriliruptoria > Nitriliruptorales > Nitriliruptoraceae > JAHWJY01. The sequence continues at coordinate 5,456 of JAHWJY010000060.1, read as the reverse complement.
GCCGAACGTGCCGTCGTCACCGCCACCCGGGGCGGGCTCCTCCGAGCCATCGCCCTCGGAGGGCTCCTCCGAGGGCTCCTCGCTGGGCGACTCCGGCACGCCGAGGTCGTCGAGCGGGCCACCACCCCCGACGGTGCCCTCGTGCTGCTCCTCGTAGGGCTCGCCGTCCTCGCCGGTCCCGGTGACCGTGACGGTGTAGTCGCCCTCGGCCTCCTCGCTGTCGGGGACGACGACCTCGAAGGTCCCGACCCCCTCGGCGTCGGCCGTGCCGTCGCCGGACGGCGCCGAGCCGTCGGCGAACTCGGCGCGCCACGTGAAGGCACTGGAGGGCTCGAGGCCCTCCGCGGTGCACGTCGTCGTCTCGCCGGGGTCGGGGTCGGCCGGGTCACAGCTGACCGGCGACCCGCCGAGCGACTGCGCGGCGGCGGGGAGCGCGAGGAACAACGCGGGGATCAGGGCAGCGGTGGCGACGGTGAGCCACCGGCGGACGGATGCGGACACGGGGGACCTCCTGAGGGCGTCTCCACGGACCGTAGAGACGCCCTGCGGAGGTCGTCCCGGCCGCGCCGACGGCCGGACGGGCGGGGTGGCGCCCCCGTCCGGACGTGCCGCGGGCGTCCGTGCGGACGTGGCCCGGCCGGAACCCGGACGAGCGGTACGGCCCGCATCACGGCCCGTGAGCAGGGCGGGCTCAGACGGTGAGGTGGTCCCGGACGGCGTCCGCGATCCGGTCGGCCGAAACCTGCGCGTCCCCCTCCGTCTCGGCCTCGACCATGACGCGGACCACCGGCTCGGTGCCCGACGGCCGCACGAGCACGCGCCCACCGTCTCCGAGGCGCTCCTCCTCGGCCGCGACCGCGTCCCACACGGGGCCGCATCCCTCGAGGCGGTCCCGGTCCACGTCCCCGACGTTGACGAGCAGCTGGGGCAGGCGCCGCATCACGGTCGCGAGCTCCTTGAGGCTCTGGCCGGTCGAGCGCACGGTCGACAGCAGGCGGACCGCCGACAGCACCCCGTCGCCCGTGCGGGCGTGGTCGAGCGAGATGAGGTGGCCGGACTGCTCGCCCCCGAGGTTCAGACCCCGCTCCAGCATCGCCTCGAGGACGTACCGGTCACCGACCCTGGTCTCCACGACGTCGATGCCCAGGTCGGTCATGGCGCGCTTGAACCCGAGGTTGGTCATCACGGTCGTCACGACCGTGTCCTGGGCGAGCGTGCCGTCGAGGTGCATCTGACGGGCCAGGATGGCGAGCAGGACGTCCCCGTCGACCTCGACACCCTCGTGGGTCGCGGCGATGAGGCGGTCGGCGTCGCCGTCGTGGGAGATGCCGGCGTCGGCGCCGTGCTCGACGACGGCCCGCGCGATCACGTCCGGGTAGGTGGAGCCGGCGTGCTCGTTGATGTTGGAGCCGTCGGGTGTGCAGTTGATCGCCACCACCTCGGCGCCGAGCTGCCGGTAGACCTGTGGGGCCACCTGGCTGGCCGCCCCGTTGGCACCGTCGACCACGATCTTGAGCCCGCGCATGTCCACGTCGGCGATCGCCACGAGGTACTGGATGTAGCGCGCCACCGCGGCGGAGTCGCGCAGCCGGCGACCGACCTTGGTCCCCGTCGGCCGGTCCGCCTCGTCGTTGGCGACGATCTCCTCGAGGCGCTCCTCCTCGGCGTCGGAGAGCTTGAACCCATCGGGGCCGAAGAACTTGATGCCGTTGTCGCCGACCGGGTTGTGCGACGCCGAGATCATCGCGCCGGCGACCGCCCCGCCCTGCTCGGTGAGGTGCGCCACGGCCGGCGTCGGCAGCACCCCGAGGCTGACCGCGTCGCCGCCGGCCGACGTGATGCCGGCGATCAGGGCCGCCTCGAGCATCTCGCCCGACCACCGCGGGTCACGGCCGATCAGGACCGACGGACGCTTCTGGCCCTCCTCGTGCAGCAGGGTGACGAGGCCCCGTCCGAGCGACAGGGCGAGCTCCGGCGTGATGTCGACGTTGGCCTGGCCCCGCGCCCCGTCCGTGCCGAAGATCCGTCCCATGCCGTGGTGCCTTCCGTAAGGCGGCTCGCGAGCGTACGCAGCACGACGCCGCCCCGGGGGGCGGCGTCGTGGCGGGAAGAACGGGTGTCAGCGCTTGGAGAACTGCGGCGCCCGACGGGCCTTCTTGAGGCCGTACTTCTTGCGCTCGACGCGGCGTGCGTCGCGGGTGAGCAGGCCGGCGGCCTTCAGCGGCGCGCGCCAGTCGGCGTCGTGGTCCTCGAGCGCACGGGCGATCGCGAGGCGCAGGGCGCCCGACTGACCCGTGGTGCCGCCGCCATGGAGCTTGGCGACGACGTCCCACTTGCCCTCCTCCTCGAGGAGGGCGAAGGGCTCCATCACCCAGTACCGCATCTTCTCGGTGGTGAAGTACTCCTCGAGCGGCTTGCCGTTCAGCGTGAACTGGCCGGAGCCGCGGGTCACACGGGCGCGGGCGACGGACGACTTCCGGCGTCCTACGAAGATCTTGTCAGCCATGGTGTCGTTGCTCACTTCGTGTCGAACGAGGGCAGCGGCTTGGGCTGCTGCGCGGCGTGCGGGTGGTCGGTGCCGGTGTAGACCTTCAGCTTCATGCCCTGCTGCCGCCCGAGGCTCGTGTGGGGCAGCATGCCCTTCACGGCCTTCTCGACGATCTTGACCGGCTGCTTCTCGAGCATCGCGGCGAACGGCACGGACTTGATGCCGCCCGGGAAGCCGGAGTGCCGGTGGTAGATCTTCTGCTCGTCCTTCTGCCCCGACAGCACGATCTTGTCCGCGTTGATCACGATGACGTAGTCGCCCATGTCGAGGTGGCGAGCGAAGGTGGGCTTGTGCTTGCCACGCAGGACGTGGGCGATGCGGGTCGCGAGACGACCGAGGGTCTGGCCCTCGGCGTCGACGACGAACCACTCGCGCTGGATGTCCTTGGCGCTCGGGCTGTAGGTACGCATGTCGGGATCCTGGCGTGTGCAGGCTGAGTGCCGGCCGAGTCGGGGGAGGCCACGGGGGCCGAGCACAGAACACGCGGCCCTGACCGGACCGCGGAGGAGGAGCGTACCCAGCGATGCGCGGAACGGTCAACCGGACCGTGAGGTCGCCTGCGGCGCTGCTCAACCGAAGCGGTTCAGAGGCGGACGAGCGGTGCCGGCGGGTAGGGGTCCGCGAAGCGCACCGCCTCGAGCGTCAGACCGTACGGGGGGGCCACACGCGCGGCGATGCTGCGGTCGCGGGCGCAGAGGACCTCGCCGATCCACGCCGGCGGGCGTCGGCCCCGCCCGACCTCGGCGAGGCAGCCGACGATGGAGCGCACCTGGTTGTGGCAGAACGCCTTGCCGCGCAGCGTCACGTGGATCTCGTCGTCCGCCCGGACGACGGCCGCCTCGTCGGTCCGGCGCGTGGTGTGCTTGCCCGCGGCCTTGCGGCAGAACGAGGCGTAGTCGTGCTCCCCCACGACGTGCTGGACGCCGGCGTGCATCGCCTCGACGTCGAGCCGGGCGGGCACCTGCCACCGCAGCCCGTGCAGCCGGGGGTCGGCGACCACCGCGTCGACGATGCGGTACCGGTACGCGCGCTCGACCGCCGAGAAGCGGGCGTCGAAGCCCTCGTCGACGGTGGTGACCGACCAGATCGCGATGGCCGAGCCGACCAGCCCGTCGATGCGCTCGCGCGTGGCCGACAGGTCCGCCACCAGCCGAGCAGCGCGGCGCGTGGACGTGTCGATGTCGACCGAGACGACCTGCGCGAGGGCGTGCACCCCGCGGTCGGTGCGTCCGGCGCAGGTGGTGTCGAGGTCGAGACCCGACAGACGCGACAGGGCACCCTCGAGGGTGCCCTGCACGGTGACCTGGTCCGCCTGCCGGGCGAACCCCGCGAAGGGGCCACCGTCGTAGGCCAGGTCGATCCGGAGCCTGACCACGGTCAGCTCTTGCTCGCGTCCTTCCCGGTGCCCTTGCCGGCGTCCGGGTCGTCCTCGGGCCCGACCGGGTCGGAGGTGTTCTCGGTGTCGAGCGGCGTGTCCGGCGTGTCCTCGCCCTCGGGCGCCTGGGCGGCGAGACCCTGGGTCTCGTCGTCCTCGGTGCCGAGCTCGTCGCCGAGCTCCTCCGCGGAGGTGTCCGTCGCGTCCTCGATCGTGGCGGTGGCCGCCCCGCCCGTACCGAAGCTCGGGACGGTCTCGGCACCGACGTTCTTGGCGCGCCGGCCGAAGAGGCCCCGCGAGCGCTGCCGCTTGCCCTCCTCGATGACGTCCTCGCCGCGCTGCGCCGACTGCTCGACGAGCTCGATGATCGCCATGGGCGCGTTGTCGCCGGGGCGCGGCCCGAGCTTCAGGATGCGGGTGTAGCCGCCGTTGCGGTCCGCGAACCGCGGGGCCACGTCCTCGAAGAGGTAGGCGACGACGTCGCGGTCACGCAGCTTCGCGAGCACCTGGCGACGCGCCGGCAGGTCGCCGGCCTTGGCCTTGGTGATGAGCTTCTCGGCGTAGGGCCGCAGCGTCTTCGCCTTGGTCTCCGTGGTCTTGATGCGACCGTGACGGAACAGGTCGGAGGCGAGGTTGCTCAGCATCATCTTCTGATGGGCCGCACCGCCACCCAGCCGGGGTCCGCGCTTCGGGGTAGGCATCGTTCTCTTCCTTCGTCTTCTCGTCCGGTCGCACCGGACGTGGGGAGCGTCGAGCAGCGCCGCAGGCGACCTCGCGGTCGTGGGGCGGGATCAGGTCACTCGGCGAGCGAGAGCCCCATCTCCTGCAGCTTCTCCTTGACCTCGTCGATGGACTTCGATCCGAAGTTGCGGATCTCGAGCAGGTCCTGCTCCGACTTCTGCCGGAGCTCGCCGACCGTGCCGATGCCCTCGCGCTTCAGGCAGTTGTAGGAGCGCACCGACAGGTCGAGCTCCTCGATGGGGAGCTGGTCGTCGGGCGAGCCGAGCTCGGCGAACGCCTCCTCGGGGGAGACCACGATGCCGCCGGGGCCGCTCTGCTCGAAGCCCGCGAACTGCTCGAAGAGCACCTTGAGGGTCTCGCCGGCGGAGGACAGCGCCTGCGCCGGGGTGAGCGAGCCGTCGGTCTCGACGTCGAGCACGAGCCGGTCGTAGTTCGTCATCTGCTCGACACGGGTCGACTCGACCCGGTAGGCGACGCGGCGGATCGGGCTGAAGATCGAGTCGACCGGGATGACCCCGATCGGGTCGTTGGACTTCTTGTTCTGGTCCGCCGTCCGGTAGCCGCGTCCGCGCTCGACCGTGAGGTACATCTCGAGGTGGCCGTTGGCGTTCAGCGTCGCGATGTGGAGGTCCTCGTTGACGACCTCGACCTGCGACGGGGCGAAGATGTTCTCCGCGGTCAGCACACCGGGGCCGTCACCACCGAGGAAGATCTCCACCGGCTCGTCGCTGTCCGAGCGCACGACGAGGTCCTTGATGTTGAGGATGATGTCGGTGACATCCTCCTTCACGC
>JAHWJY010000193.1 GCA_019348135.1 Actinomycetota bacterium | reverse complement strand
GCGAACGCCAGCCACATGCCCGTGGTGCTCATCCCGAAGTCGCCGCTGAACATCGCGATCACCACGACCGCGGCCGCGAGCGGGAGGGCGACGGTGGCCCGCCGGAGCCAGCCCGCCTCGGCGGCGGCCTCGAGGTCGTCGTGGTCGCCGCCGGCGCGCGCGGCCTCGGCACGGTCGGTCTCGGTGAGGAGCCGGTACCCGATGCGCTCGACGGCCGCGGCCAGCTGCTCCTCGTCGGCCTCGGGCGTGATCTCGATGCGCGCGCGCCCCGTGGCGTAGTTGACCGTGGCGTCGGCGACGCCCGCCTGCTTGCCCAGCACCTTCTGCACGCGGGCGGCGCAGGAGCCGCAGGTCATCCCCTCGACGTCGAGGTCGAGCGTGCGGGTGTCGGTGTCGGGCATACGGCGGTCCTCCTCGGACGGTCCCAGCCTATACCCCCCACCCCTATATCGCCAGCGGGCTCCTGCGTGCGCCGCGTCGGGGGTCCGTACCCTGGGCGACGGCGGCCGGACGGCGCGTAGCTCAGAGTCCGTGGTCGTTCGGTCGGGCGCAGAGCAGGAGGACGGCCGCGCGGTGGCGAACCTTCCCTCTGCGGCTCCGGGGGGCGGTGCCGCTCAGCTGACGGAGAGATCTGTGGGACGGGAACGACGGGCAGTGGACGCCGCAGCCGCGGGTCGTCCGTCCGACGTGTCCCGGGACCGCCTCGCGCGGCGTGTGCGGTCCGAGGTCGCCGACGTCCGGGTACGCCTCGAGGAGACGGTGCTGCGCAGCGACGCGCTGCTGGCCACGGGCCAGCCCGAGCGTGCCGCGGCCGTCCTCGACGAGCAGCACGCGCTCCTCGCCGAGCTCCAGGACAGCATCGCGTCCGCGGTCGCCGCCGCCGCCGTCGAGGCCGAGGCCGAGGCGGTGCTCTTCGGCGCGCCCGACGGCCCCTCGGTGTTCGCACGCCCGCAGGAGGTCCCCACCGAGGCCGTCCCCGGCCCCCGGCGGGTCCGCGTCACCGCCTCCGCCGTCGCCTCGGCCGTCGCCGTGCTCGCGCTGCTGATCCTCGGTGCCCCGGTCCCGTCCCCGAGCACGACGGCCGCCGTCGACGCCGACGACGTCGTCGACGACCGGGTCGGCGACGCCGTCGACCGGAGGGATGCGGATCCGGACCTCGCTCCGGGCGTCGACACCGGCGAGGGCGGAGCCGACCAGCGTGCCCTCGGGACCGACGAGCGCGGGATCCGCCGCCCGGCCACGTCGCCCGCCGGCTCGCCGCAGGGCGACGCCGATCCCCTCGGCGTCACGACGAGCCTGTCCGAGCTGCAGGAGCTCGTCGACCAGTTCGTCGCGAGCGTCGTCCGTGTGGCGGGCGGGATCGCGGCCGGGGACGCGCCCGCCGTGGCGGATGCGCTCGATCCGCGACAGCCGCAGCCGTCCGACGACGAGGCAGAGCCGGTGACGCGTCGCGAGCCGGAGGACACCGAGCCGGCCTCGTCGGGCTCGAGCGACCGACCCGCCGACGCGAACGAGCGGGACGCCGCTTCCGACCGGGCCGACGAGGAGCCCCGCGAGGACGAGGGCGCCGACGACGAGGACGCGGACCTCCCCCTGCCCTCCGAGAACGGCAACGCGGCCAACCCGGGCATCCCCGAGCTGCCCGAGTGAGCGACCGAGCCCGGTCCTGACCCTCGCGCCGGCCGGTGACGAGGTCGCCGGAACGCCCCCGGGTCGGCGGGTCCGAGGGGTACCCTCAGCGTGACCGGGCCGGCACCGAGCGTCACAGCAGGGCGCGGTCCGAGGAGGGTGACCGTGCCGACCGTGTCCTACCAGCAGGCCCGCGCGGTCGTGCTCGGGTTCGGGACGGTGCTGATCGCGGCCATCGCGCTCGCGGCGTTCCTGCGGGGCGCCGACCCGGTCGAGGTCGGGGCCATCGTGCTGTTCGTCCCGGTGCTCGTCGGCCTCGCGTACGGCCACGCCCGCGGGGGGCTGCTGGCGGCCGTGCTGGCGTCGATCGTCTACGTCGGCGTGCGGTTCGCCACGCTCGGGGCGCTCGACCCCGCGGAGTTCGTGGCGGCCGCCTTCGTCCGGGTGCTGCTCTACACCGGGCTGGGGCTGTTCGGCGGCTGGGCCAACGCCATGCTCGAGCACGCCCTGCGCAAGCTCGAGCTCTACGACGAGATCGACGACGCCACGGGGGTCGGCAACGCCCGCGCGTTGCTGTCCATCGCGGACCGGGAGACCGCCCGGGCCGCGCGGTACGGCTCGGTCTTCTCGATCGCGCTGTTGTCGGTGGACCGTCCGGCGTTCGACGCGGTGGACGAGCGTGCGGCCCTGCGTGCCCTGCGGCGGCTCTGCCAGTCCATCGAGCAGAGCGTGCGACGCACCGATCTGGTCTCGCGGGTCCCGCTGGACCGCCGGGAGGACGTCGCGATCGTGCTGCCGGAGACGGGCCGCGAGGGGGCCACGCAGTTCACCGACCGCCTCGTGGAGCGTGCCCGCGAGCACCTCGAGTCGGACGGCGTGCTCGCCGACGGCCACCTCCGCGGCGAGGTCCTGACCGTGCCCGGTGACGAGGAGCGGCTGCGCAGCTACCAGCACGAGATCGTGCGGGCCCTGGACGCCGCCCTGCTCGGCGACGCACCGACCGAGGGGACGGCGTGATCGGCCACCGGCCCCGTCGCCCGGGGGTCCGGGGGGTCCTGCACCGGATCACGCGCCCGTTCGTCTTCCTCGTGCTGCTGCTCACGCTCGTGGGTGGCAGCGAGCTGTCGGCGGCCATCGCCACCGAGTTCCTGTCGGCGCAGGAGGCCGAGCTCGGACGGCTGCTGAACGCCGAGCGCACCGCCCGGGGGCTGCCCGGGCTCGCGAACTCCGCGGCGCTGCGCACCGTCGCCCGGCGGCACGCGCAGCGGATGATGACCGAGGGCACGATCTTCCACAACGAGCGGCTGCGCGAGGACGTGGAGGCCGTGTTCCCGGCCTGGGCCTCGATCGGGGAGAACGTCGGCTACGGGCCTTCGGTGCCGCGCGTGCACGAGGCCTTCCTCGCCTCGCCCGCCCACCGGGCGAACATCCTCGACCCCGACTGGGGCTGGGTCGGCATCGGCGTCGTCTCGGGCGGCTCGCGGCTGTTCATGACGCAGAACTTCCTCGCCCTCCAGAGCGGTGCCCCCCGACCGGCGCCGGCGCAGTTCCGTCTCTCGGGGGCGTCACGGACCGCGACCGCCCGGTCCCTGGCCGACTTCGGGTTCACCCCCGGCAGCGCGGCGGGCGCCGTCGTCGCGGACGCGTTCGACTTCCACGGCGCGCTCGCCGGCGCCGCCCTCGCGGGTCAGCTGGGCGGTCCGATCGTGCTGACGGGGCGTGAGGGCATGGACGCCGACGCGCTCGCCGCCATCGTCCGGGCGCTCGGGACGGCCCGTGGCAAGACCGTCCACCTCGTCGGGGGCCCGTTCGACCCGTCGGTGCGCGCGGCGGTCGAGGCGACCGGGGCGACCGTCCGGGCCATCGGCGGCGGTGACCACGTCCGCACCGCCGCCGACGCCGCCCGGCAGCTGCCGCGTCGACCCACGAGCGCCTTCCTCACCACCGTGGACGACTACCCCGACGCGCTGGCGGCGTCGGCGCTGGCCGCCCGGACCGGCACGCCGGTGCTCTACACCGGCCGCGACGCCCTCTCGCCCGACACGGCGGCCGTCATCCGTGAGCTCGGCATCGGACGCGTCGACATCGTCGGTGGGGAGGGCGCTGTCGGGACCGGGGTCGAGCGGGCGCTGCGCGACGCCGGGGTGACCGTGCGCCGCATCGCGGGTCCGAGCCGCGTCGAGACCGCCCTCGCCGTGGCCGACCACGGGCTCGGACTGGGGCTCGGCCCGGACCACATCCTCCTCGCGACGGCGTCGAACTTCCCCGACGCGCTCGCGGGCGGTGCGCTGTCGTCGCAGCTGCGCTCGCCGGTGCTCCTCACCAGCGGGGACCGGCTCCACCCCGCGGTCGCGTCGTGGCTCCGCAACCGCCGCGGCAGCGTCGACGCGGTCTACCTCCTCGGCGGCACGGCCGCGCTCGCCGGCCGCATCGAGCAGGACGTCGACGCCGCCCTGCGCTGAGGCGCCGGCGACCGTGGGTGCAGGCTAGGGGGCCCGTCGGGGGGCCGGTAGAGTGCGCCGCCGGAGAACGACCGGGAGGGACCCCGCCGATGCGCCTGTTCGGACCCGTGCTGGCCGCGATGCTCGCGCTGCTGC
>JAHWJY010000018.1 GCA_019348135.1 Actinomycetota bacterium | reverse complement strand
CCGATGCATCACTGGCTTTCGGCACACTGTGCAGTTCTCAAAGAGCGTCTCGGGCGCGTACCGGACCACATCCCACCACGCTCCCAGGATCGGGAGGGCTTCGGGGAGGGGTTCCCGGCGAGTGCGCCGCGTCGGCCGGCCATCGTTCCCGGCGCGAGGGCGGACCCTAGCAACCGGAGCGGCAGGCTGTCGAACCCGCCGCGCGAGGCGCCGAGTCCGAGACGGGATGCTATCCCGTCGCCGTCGGAGCGGCAACCGCCGCTCCCTCGAGTTGTCAACCGCCGGGACGGGTGCAGACCCCTCCACGGCGGTCCACGACCGTACCCAGCCCGTCCGCGGCTGTCGAACGCCGCGGCCCGTCAGGGCGCGAGCGCGCTCTCGACGGCCAGGACCAGCTCGGTGACGTGGTCGTCGTCGAGGGGTGCCCCCGTCGCGTCACGCACGTAGAACACGTCGATCACCTCCGGACCGATCGTCGAGACGCGGGCCAGCACGATGTCGAGCTCGAGCTCGGCGAGGCCCGAGGCGATGCGGTAGAGGACCCCGAGCCGGTCGGCGGTGCGGACCTCGACGACGGTCGCCGCCCCCGCCTCGTCGAGCTCGCAGCGGACCTCGGTCGCGACCTCCACCCCGGGTCGGCGCCGCTCGGTGGCGGCCTTCCGGGCCACCCGGGCACGCACCGCGAGACGTCCGGCGACCGCCTCGTCGATGTCCCCCTCGACCGCGGCCCACCACGAGCCCGTGGCGTCCGTCGGCCGGTGCACGGTGAACGTGTCCACCGCGACGCCGTCGTCACGGCTGAACGCGTTCGCCGCGACCACGGACCCGCCGTGCAGCGCCAGAACCCCCGCGACCTTCGCGAACAGCCCCGGACGGTCGAGTGCGATGACGTCGAGCTCGTCCGCCGGCTGCTCCCCGTCGGGGACGTCCGCGCCGGGGGTGACGCGCGTACGCACCTCCCCGGGCCCGAGCGGGGTCGCCGCCACGCCCGCCTGTCGGACGATGGCGCGGGGTGGGACCGCCGCGACGTAGCGGGCGGGCAGCTGGGCGAGGTGGTCGCGGACCACGGCGGGGTCGACGCCGAGCTCGGGGGCCAGCCGCTGGGCCTCGCGGACCGTCGCCTCGGGGGCGTCTCCGGGATCGTCGTCGAGCACGGCCGTCACCTTGCTGCAGAGGGTTGCCACGAGCGACGCCTTCCACGAGCTCCAGGCCGAGGGGCCGGTCGCGAGCCCGTCGGCGGCGGCCAGCAGATGCAAGCACGCCAGCGTCCGTCGGTCGCCGACGCGGCGCGCGACCTCGGCGATCGTGGCCGGGTCGGCGAGGTCCCGACGCGTCGCGACCTCCGGCAGCAGGAGGTGCAGCTCGACCATCCGTCCCACCAGCTCGAGGGATCGGGGGGCCGCCCGGAGCCGGTCCGCGATCGCCCGGGCCACGGGTACGCCCGTGGTGCTGTGCGGCTCGCCGTGGGCCTTGCCGACGTCGTGGAGGAGGACCCCCAGCATCAGCCCGGCGCGGTCCTCGACCAGCTCGAGCGTGTCGGCGGCCCACGGCTCGCGCCGAACGAGGTCCCCGAGCGCGGCCGCCGCGTGCCACGCGTGCCGGTCGAGGCTGTAGCGGTGGTAGGGGTTGCGCTGTGCCCGGCCACGGACGGACTCCCACTCCGGGATCGCCGCGGTGACCAGGCCGACGTCGTCGAGCTCCGCGACCGCCGGGAGCGCCGGCGCGCCCCGCCACAGCATCGCCAGGAACCGGTCACGATCGCGGACGCTCCAGGCCAGCGGTTCCCGACGGGCGTCGACGGCCCGCCGGATCGCCGCCGCGGTCGTGCGGTCCAGCACCGCACCGCGGATCGCCAGCACGGCGCCCAGGCGGGTCGGCAGGGAGGCGTCCCGGAGGCGCTCGTCCGGCGGCAGCCGCAGGACGCCGTCGACGAGCTCGAAGCCGTCGACCTCCTCCTCCGACGGACGCCGGAAGCGCCGGCCGCGGGCGGCGTCCGCCGAGACGAGGCTCCAGGCGCGGCGGTGCACGTGGTCGACGGTGCGGGCGTCGAGGAAGAGGTCGCGGAGCAGGCGGTGGGCGGCCGTGTCACGGTCGTCGGCACCGTCCGCGTACCCCAGCCGCGTCGCCACGGCCTGCTGGTGCTCGAGGTGGAGCACGTCGTCGCCGCGGTCGCGCTCGAGGTGGAGCGCCACGCGGACGGCCAGCAGCCGGTCGTAGGCCCGCGCGAGCCGCGAGCGGTCGGGCGCGCCGAGGTACCGCGCCGAGACGAGGGGATCGAGCCCCGTCTCGCCGACGAGGGCGGCCGCGGCCCACCGCAGGGACTGCACGTCCCGGAGCCCGCCGGCGCCGTTCTTGAGGTCCGGCTCGAGCACCTCGGCGGCGTCCCCCGTCCGCGCCCGCCGGTCCACGTCGGCGGCCGTCAGCCCGTCCAGGAAGCTCGCACGACGCTTGCGCAACCGCTGGAGCACGCCCTCGCGGACGTCGCGGACGAGCGACGGATCGCCCGCGACGCGGCGGGCGTCGAGGGTCGAGGTCGCGCTGTCGACGTCGTCGGCGGCCACGACCGCCTCGCGGCGTCCCCGGACGGCGTAGCCCACCTGCAGACCCGCGTCCCAGAGCGGGTAGACGACGGCGCGGACCAGGGCGGCGAGGTCCGCCTCGGCGAGCCCGTCGTGGAGGAGCAGCAGGTCGATGTCCGACCACGGGCACAGCTCACGCCGGCCGTACCCGCCGGTCGCGGCCACGGTGAACCTGCCGAGCTCCGCGACCGGGTGGCTCAGCTCACCCAGCGCCCCGTCGACGGCGGTGGTCCAGGCCTCGCACCACGCCCGACCCGGCGCGGGTCCCGCGGTGCGAAGCTCGTCCCGGGCGGACCGGAGGGACGCCGCGACCGGCGACCGGGTCCCGGTCACAACGCCTCGCCGTCCTCCTCGCCGGTGCGGATGCGCACGACCCGCTCGACGGACGTGACGAAGACCTTGCCGTCCCCGACCTGCCCGGACCGGGCGGCCGCGACGATGGCGTCGATGACCTCGTCGACCATCGCCTCCGCGACGAGCACCTCCAGGCGGATCTTGGGCACGAACTCCACCTGGTACTCCGCGCCCCGGTAGACCTCGGTGTGCCCGCGTTGCCGTCCGAAGCCGCGCACCTCCGAGATCGTGAGGCCCTGGACGCCGACGCCCTGCAGCGCCTCCTTCACCTCCTCGACCCGGTGCGGCTTCACGATCGCGGTGACGAGCTTCACGGGGACCTCCTGGCTGGCGCGGGCGTGCCGCGGAGACCGGAGGATGCCCGACGGCCGTTTCCCGCGGTTTGCTCGTCTGTTTCCGGGGCGTTACGCCTCGACATCCCGCCGGAACACGGCCAGCGACGCCGTGAAGCCGTGCACGAAGCTGTGGTCTCCCACGGGCCCGATCTCGCCGGCGCAGAAGGCGCCGGCGACGGCTCCCCCGAGCTCGCGCTCGACGGTCGTGACGTCCCGGTCCGGGGCGCCGAAGAACCGCTGCCCGCGACCGTTGCAGGTGAACAGGAGCGTGCCGGCGGCGGGTCCACGCCCGTCCGCGATGGCGGCGACGAGGTCGTCGCTGGCGGACGCCGGGTCGCGGACCTGGAACTGCACGGTCTGGCCGGGACGCACGACGTCGCCGATGGCCAGGGCCCGCCGGGACCCGTCGGCCCCGAGCACGGCCCGGATGAGGAAGTCGCCGGTGGAGAACTCGTCGCGGTACTCGTCGACCACGAGGCCGATCTGCAGACCCGAGGCGAGGAGGCGCCGGTCGGTGTCCCCGGCCTCGTCGAAGATCCGCTGGAGGACGACCGTGGCGTCCTCGCCGGCGAGGCTCGTGATGAGGTTGTGCTCGGCGCCGGTGACCGTGAGGGGCGGGCCCACGGGCCGGCAGCCCTGCGAGACCACGGCGTCGACGTCGACGTCGGACAGCACGACGCCCACGGCTCCGTCCTCGTGGAGGTCGCCGTCGAGGAGCAGCCGTGACCGGTGGGGGCCACCGGTGACCATGCCGCCCACCACGGGCTGTCCGGGACGCTCGCGACCCAGCCGGGCGGTGACGTCGGCGACGGGGAAGGTGAAGGGGTCGGCGAGGACGAGGGTGACGTCGCCCGGTCGCGAGTCCGGCCACCCCATCACGACCACCCCACCGTCCTGGGGCCGTGCGGCCCAGGCGCGGAACGGACGTGCCTCGCCCCCGCCGAAGGACGCGCACCAGACCGACACCGCGGGCCCCTGCTCGACCTCGGCCGCCGGCCCCACGACGCCCTGGGCGACGGCTCCGATCAGGCAGCCGGGATCCAACCGCGTCGCGACGCCCAGTCCGACGTCGACGAGGTCGTCGGTGTGGGATGGACCGGCGAACACGACCGCGAGGTCGACCGGCGCGCCCGCCAGCGCCTGGGCCGCGGCGTCCGCCGCCTCGACGGCGGCGACCCCCGGCTCGGGGGTCCGGCTCAGGCCGGCTCCGACGCGCACGCGGCTCCTCCCGGGGGTCCATCACGCCCTCCGTCAGGGCTCGGAGGGGACCGGTCGAGCATACGACGTCCTCCTGGCGCCACCCTTGAGCGGGCGACGCACGGACGGGCACCGCCGAAACGTCCGGTGCGTTCTCCTCCGCGCGTGCACGTCTCTCCCCCGTGATGTGCACCTCGCCGGGACGTCGCGCCCCGCACGTCCCGGCCTCGGCCCCCGACCTCCCCCGGTCGGGGGCCGACCCCTCAACCCGGGGGTCGACCCTCGGGACGCGTCAGCCGAGGCGCTGGATCATCAGCCGGGCGGCCTCGGAGGGGTTCATCGCGACGGCGATGCCGTAGCCCTCGAGGATCTCCTTCTTCTCGGCTGCCGACTCCCCACCCGGGCCGCCCTCCTTGACGATGGCGCCGGCGTGACCCATCTGCTTGCCCTCGGGGGCCTCGAAGCCGGCGATGTAGCCGACGGTGGGCGTGTCCGGGATGTTGTCCCGGATCCACTCGCCGGCCTTCTGCTCCTCGGAGCCGCCGATCTCGCCGACGAAGGCGATCGCCTCGGTCTCGGGGTCCTCGGCGAAGGCCTTGATGACGTCGAGGAACTGGGTGCCGATGACCGGGTCACCGCCGATGCCGACGCAGGTGGAGATGCCGATGCCGGCCTGGGCCAGCTCGTGCATGATCTGGTAGGTGAGCGTCCCCGAACGCGACACGAGCCCGACCTTGCCCGGCTTGGTGATGTCGGCGGGGATGATCCCGACGTTGGACTTGCCGGGGCTGATCACGCCCGGGCAGTTCGGCCCGATGAGGCGCACGCCCCCCTCGCGCACGACCTTGTCGTAGACCTCCGTCATGTCGTGGACCGGCACGCCCTCGGTGATCGCGATGATCGTCTGGATGCCGGCGTCGTACGCCTCGAGGATGGCGTCCTTGGTGAACGGTGCGGGCACCATCACCATCGAGGTGTTGGCGCCGGCCTCGGCCACCGCCTCCTCCACCGTGGTGTAGACCGGGACGCCGAGCTCGTCCCAGGTGGTGCCGCCCTTCTTGGGGTGCGTCCCGGCGACGACCTGGGTGCCGTAGTCCTGGTTGCGCTTGGCGTGGAAGGTCCCCTGCGAGCCGATGCCCTGGACGACGACCTTCGTGTTCTCGTCGATGAAGATGCTCATCTGCGTGGTTCCTCTGGTCGTGTCAGGCGTTGGCGAGCTCGACTGCCTTGGCGGCAGCCTCGTCCATGGTGGGGGCGGTGACCACGCTGGGAAGGTCGGCCTCGTCGAGGATGCGTCGCCCCTCCTCGGCGTTGGTGCCGTCGAGGCGGACGACGAGCTTCTGCGGGAAGTCCCCCAGCCGCTTGGTCGCCTCGACGATGCCGTTGGCGACCTCCTCGCCGCGGGTGATGCCGCCGAAGATGTTGATGAAGACGCTCCTGACGTTGGGGTCCTTGAGCACGAGGCCCAGCGACTGCGCCATCGCGTCGGCGGAGGCACCGCCGCCGACGTCGAGGAAGTTCGCGGCCTCCCCGCCGTGCTGCGCGACCACGTCGAGCGTGGCCATCACGAGCCCCGCACCGTTGCCGAGGATGCCGACGGAGCCCTCGAGCTTGACGTACTGGATGCCCTTCTCCTTGGCCTCGGCCTCGAGGGGGTCGTCGGCGTCGATGCCCTCGATCTTCCACTCGTCGTAGTCGTCGTGGCGGAACGCAGCGTTGCCGTCGAGCGAGACCTTGGCGTCGAGCGCGATGACCCGGCCGTCCTCGGTCCTGATGAGCGGGTTGATCTCGGCGAGCGTCGCGTCCTCGTTCACGAGCGTGGCGAACAGCTTCACGAGGAGGTCGGCCGCCTCGTCGCGGACGTCGTCCGGGATGTTCGCGCGGGACATGATGTCCTCGGCGCGCTCCCGCGGGAGCTCACCGCCCGGCGCCTCGCTCGGGAGGATCGACTCCTTCACCACGGCGTCGGGGTTCGTGCGGTTGACCTCCTCGATGTCGACGCCGCCCTCACGCGAGCAGATGACGAGGTAGCCCTTGTGCACGCGGTCGTGCATGACCGACAGGTAGTACTCCTCGGCGATGTCGGAGGCGGGCTCGACGTAGACGACGCGGACCTCGTGGCCCTTGATGTCGAGCCCGAGGATCGACTCGCCGAGCTCGCGGGCCTCGTCGACGCTCTTGGCGAGCTTCACGCCACCGGCCTTGCCGCGGCCGCCGGTCTTGACCTGCGCCTTGACGACGACCATCCCGGCCTCGCCGGCCTGGATGATGTCTCGGGCCGCCTGCTCGACCTCGTCGACCGTGCGGCAGACGGCGCCCTCCTTGGGGACGGGGACACCGTTGCGCTTGAACAGCTGCTTGCCCTGGAACTCGACGAGGTCCATCTGTGCTCCGGTCTGAGGGGTCGTTGCTGAGGGGTCCGGGGTGGCCGGCGCGTCAACCGCGCTCCGGCACGTGCTCCTTGACCCAGTCGGTGATGGTCTTCATGGGCGTGCCCGGCGTGAAGATCGCCGCGATCCCCTGCTCCTGCAGCTTCGGGATGTCCTCGTCCGGGATGATCCCACCGCCGAACACGACGACGTCATCGGCACCCTGCTCGGCGAGGAGCTTCACGATCTTGGGGAACAGGGTCATGTGGGCGCCGGAGTGGATGGACAGGCCGATGGCCTGCGCATCCTCCTGGAGGGCTGCGCTCACGATCTGCTCCGGTGTCTGGTGCAGGCCCGTGTAGATGACCTCCATCCCGGCGTCGCGCAGCGCCCGGGCGACGACCTTCGCGCCGCGATCGTGCCCGTCGAGTCCGGGCTTGGCCACCACGACACGGATCGCCATGACCGATGCCTCCTGGATCGACGGGTACCGCGGACAGGGGTGGACGACGGGACACCACCCGGCGCGAGGCTAGACGAGCGCCGGAACCCCCCGCGAGCCGGGCGCGTGTACGACCGGTCCGGCGCTGTAGCGTCCCGGCCGAGGAGGAGACGCGTGTCGATGGAGTGCTCGACCTGTGGGACCCCCGACGGCGACGTGCCGGGGTGGTGCTCGGCCTGCGGGGCGTCGCGCCGCATCGCGGCCAGGACCCTGCTGGCGTGGCTCACGCGCGATGCCACGGACCTGCCCTCGCCGGCGCTCGACGGCGACCCGCTCGCGTGGCCGGGCTACCCCGCACGGCGCGACGAGGTGCGGGCCGCGACCGGGCTCGACGAGGCGGTCGTGGCCGTGGAGGCCGACGTCGGCTCGACCCGTGCGGTCCTGGTCGCGTGGGACTTCGACTTCCTGGGTGGCTCGATGTCCAGCGGGGTGGGAGCGGTCGTGGCGGCGGCGTACGACCACGCACGGGAGGCCGGCCTGCCCGTCGTGCTGCTGCCGTCCACCGGTGGCGCCCGGATGCAGGAGGGCATGGCCTCGCTCGTGCAGATGGCGGCGACGGCGGTGGCCGCGCGAGCGCACGCCGTCGCCGGCCTGCTGCAGGTGGCCGTCCTGCGCGACCCGACGACGGGCGGCGTCTTCGCGAGCCACGCCAACCTCGCCGACGTCGTGCTCGCCGAGCCGGGCGCCACGATCGGCTTCGCCGGTCCGCGTGTCGCCGAGGCGATGACCGGCGGCAGCCTGCCCTCCGGGTCCCACACGGCCGAGGGTGCCCGGGCGGCAGGACTGGTCGACGCCGTCGTGCCCCGCCCGGAGCTGCCGGACGTGCTGCACCGTCTCCTCGCCTGGCCCGGCCGCGCACCGGTCGCCGGACGGGACCCGGGGGCTCCCCGCGCCGTCGACCGACAGACCGGACGGGCCGCGGCGACCCTTGGCGGGACCGACGCCTGGACCGAGGTCGAGCGCTCCCGGGCGCCGGACCGTGCGCGGACGCCGGCGTTCCTCGCGGCGCTCGACGTCGCGGCCGAGCTCCACGGCGACCGCGCCGGCGAGGACGACCGCACGATCCGCGTGGCGCTGGTGCGGTGGGACGGCACCCCCGCGGTCGTCGTGGCGATGGACCGGACCGCGGGCGACGGACGCCCGCGTCCGGCCGGGTACCGCAAGGCGTGGCGGGGGCTGCGGCTCGCGGACCGACTCGGTGTCCCCGTGGTGACGCTCGTCGACACGCCCGGGGCGGACGCCTCCGCGTCGAGTGAGGCGGGCGGCATCGCCGCACACATCGCGCGCACGTTCAGCGAGGTCCTGGCGGTCCGCTCGCCGGTCGTGAGCCTCGTCGTCGGCGAGGGCGGCTCCGGCGGGGCGCTGGCCCTGGCGGTCGGCGATCGGCTGCTGATCCAGGAGCACGCCACCTTCTCGGTGATCGCACCCGAGGGCGCCGCCGCCATCCTGCACCGCGACGCCGGCCGTGCCGCCGAGGTGGCCGAGCTGCTCGACCCGACCTCGGCACGGCTGCTCGAGCTGGGCATCGCGGACGAGGTGGTGCCCGAGCCCAGCGGCGCCGAGGTCGCCACGGCGGTCGCGGCCGTCGGCCGCGCGCTCGCGGAGCTGGCTGCGGGCGACCCCGCCGGACATCGGGCCCAGCGGTGGACCCGCTGGCGGAGCGCGGGGCAGCGACCGTGACCCCCGCGGGCGACGACGGGGACCGCAGCGGACCGGACTTCGGCCCCAGCGGCTACCTCCCCGAGCGCGCCTCGAAGCGGGCGCGCAAGATCGTGCTGCGTGCCCCGCTCGGGATGCAGTGGGTGTGGGCGGCCATCGTCGCCGGCGCGGTGGTCCTGATCGCGGGGTTGTTGTTCCTCGGCCGGGCGGACGACGGGCCGGCGCCGCCCTTCCGAGCGGTCGGGCCGCTGACGGACGTGGGCGAGGCCGACCTGCGCACGATCGACGGCACGACCGTGCTGCTCGTCACGGTGGGCGGGCGACCCCGCGCGTTCGACCTGACCGGCCTCGACGAGCCACCCGTCTTCTGTCCCGCCTCCCGTCGCCTCGAGGCACCGGAGCGGGTGTGGTCGCTCACCGGGCGCGGCCTCGGCAGCCCCTCGCTCGCCGAGTTCCCGACGCTCGTCTCGGACGGCGTGCTCTACGTCGACCTGTCCGAGCCGCTGTCCGGTCCGCCGCCGAGCGACGACACCGAGCGCCCCGCCTGCGTCGCCTGACGACCGGGCCCGTCCTCAGCCGACCCCGAGCAGGAGCAGCACCCCGAAGACCGCGAACAGGCCGGCCGCCGCCCACCGCATCGTCCGCTCCGGGACCCGCGCCGCGAGCCGGTCACCGACGAGCAGGGCGAGCGCGTTCGCCGCGACCATCCCGAGCGTCGCACCGGCCCACACCCCGAGGGACGGCCGGGTCGAGGCCAGGGTGATGGTCGCGAGCATGGTCTTGTCCCCGAGCTCGGACAGCGCGAAGGCCGCGGCGACGGTCGCCACCGGCGAGCGCGCCGGCGTGGCGTCGTCGTCGTCCGCGTCGGCGTCGTCGTCCGCGTCGTCGTCCCGGAGGGTCCAGACGGCGAAGCCGAGGAAGACCACGCCGGCGACGAGCTGCAACGGACGCTCGGGGAGGGCCGCGCCGGCGAGCGCGCCGACGCCCACGGACACGGCCATCAGCGTCGCCGTGGCGATGACGAGGCCGATGAGGACGGGGCGCGCCCGGTAGCGGGCCGCGAACGTCAGCGTCAGGAGCTGGCTCTTGTCGCCGAGCTCCGCGACGAAGACGACACTCAGCGCCGTCAGGAACGCCTCGAGCACGTCAGCTGGCCTTGACGAGCGGTGCGTACGCCAGCAGGAGCTGCTTCCGCCCGACGGAGGCGAAGTCGACGACCGCCTCGGAGGACTCGCCCTCCCCGGACAGGGACACGATCAGCCCCTCGCCGAACTTGGTGTGCATCACGGTGTCGCCGACGGCGAACTCCTCACCCTCGTACGACAGCACCTCGCGGTCGCGCACGCGCTTGGCCGCGGAGCCCACCTTGGAGGCGGACCGCACCTCGACCAGCTCCCCCGGGAGCTCCTTCAGGAACCGCGAGGGCGGGTTGTACGACGTCCCGCCCCACAGCATGCGGTGGTCGGCGTGGGTGACGTAGAGCCGCTCCTGTGCCCGGGTGAGCCCGACGTAGCAGAGGCGGCGCTCCTCCTCGAGCTCGGCGTCGTCGCCGAGCGAGCGCACGTGGGGGAACACCCCGTCCTCGAGCCCGACCACGAACACGACGGGGTACTCGAGACCCTTGGCGTTGTGGAGGGTCATCAGGGTCACCTGCCCGTCGTCCTCCTCGTCGGCGTCCTCGAGGTTGTCCTGCTCGGAGACGAGCGTGACGGACTCGAGGAAGCCGTCGAGCTTGCCGTCCGGGTCCCGGGCCTGGAACTCCTGCGCCACCGACTGCAGCTCGCGGAGGTTCTCCTCCCGTCCGAGCGCCTCGATCGACCGCTCGGCCTGCAGCTCCTGCATGTAGCCCGTCCGCTGCCAGATCTCCTCGATGAGGTCCGGCACCTCCGTGCCCTCGTCGGCCAGCGTGCGCAGGAGGTCGAGGAGCTGGACGAACGAGGTGACGGCCGAGACCGCCCGCGCCGCGAGCCCCTGGACCTCGTCGGCCTGCCGGCACGCGTCGAGGAAGGTGATGCCCTCGCGTCGGGCGTGCCAGTCGATCGCCTCCTCGGTCTTCTGTCCGATGCCACGGCGCGGGGTGTTGATCACGCGCTTGGCCGAGACGTCGTCGTCGGGGTTGACGAGCAGGCGCGCGTAGGCGAGGACGTCCTTGATCTCCTTGCGCTCGTAGAACCGCAGCCCGCCGATGATCTGGTACGGCGTGCCGACCCGGACGAAGACCTCCTCGAGCACGCGCGACTGCGCGTTGGTCCGGTAGAAGACGGCGACGTCCTCGAACCGGTAGCCGTCGGCGCGCAGGCGCTCGAGCTCCTCGGAGATGAACGCCGCCTCGTCGTGCTCGTCGTCGGCGTGGTAGCGGACCACCTGCGGGCCGGCGCCCTTCTCGGTCCACAGCTCCTTGGGCTTGCGCGTGCGGTTGTTGCGGATCACCGCGTTCGCCGCGTCGAGGATGTTCTGCGTGGAGCGGTAGTTCTGGACCAGCGGGATGATCGTGGCGTCGGGGTAGTCCGCCTCGAAGTCCATGATGTTCTGGATCGTCGCGCCACGGAACCGGTAGATCGACTGGTCGTGGTCCCCCACGACCATGATGTTGCGGTGGCCGGCGGCGAGCAGGTTGACGAGGTGGTACTGGGCGCGGTTGGTGTCCTGGTACTCGTCGACCATGAGGTAGCGGAAGCGCTGCTGGTAGTGCTCGAGCACCGCCGGGAAGATCTGGAACAGCTCGACGGTCTTGACGATGAGGTCGTCGAAGTCGAGCGCGTTGGCTCGTAGCAACCGCTGCTGGTAGGTCTCGTAGACGTCGGCGATGACCGAGTCCGGCCAGCCGTTCGCGCGTGCCTTGTACGACTCGAAGTCGACCAGCTCGTCCTTGGCCCGGCTGATCTCGTGCTGGACCGACCGGGGGGTCAGGCGCTTGTCGTCGACGCCCTGGTCCTTCATCACCGACGCGATCAGCCGTTGGCTGTCCTGCTGGTCGTAGATCGTGAAGCCCGACCGGTAGCCGAGGCGGGTGAGCTCGCGCCGGAGGATGCGGACGCACGCCTTGTGGAACGTGGTGACCCACATCTTCTCGGCGAGGTTCGCCCCGACGAGCTGCCCGACGCGCTCGGCCATCTCGCCGGCGGCCTTGTTCGTGAACGTGATCGCGAGGATCTCGAACGGGTTCACGCCGTGGTCGCGGATGAGGTGCGCGATCCGGTGCGTGAGCACCCGCGTCTTGCCCGAGCCGGCGCCGGCGACCACGAGGACCGGACCTTCGGTCGTCGTGACCGCCTCGCGCTGCGCGGGGTTGAGCCCCGCGAGGAGGTCGGCGGTCGAGCTGGACGGAGGCATCGGACCTTCGGCGGCGTCGAGAACGTGCGTTCGAGCGTCGCAGCCTACCGGAGGGGTGTGGCACCCCCGCGGGGGGACCCGCCGGGGGCCGTCAGCTCACGAACCGGATGGTCATCGGGTAGCGGTACCCCTCACCGTTGGCGGCCTTCACCGCGGCCACGATGGTGAGCACCACCCAGCCGACCCCGATGGCGATCGCCGCCGGGATCGCGATGACGAGCCCGATGATGGTGAACGCCAGCACCGCCGCCGCGATCGCGTAGATCAGGATCGAGAGGTTGAAGTTCAGCGCCTCGAGCGCGTGGTGGGCGATGAACGGGTGGTCGTCGCGCTTCACGAGCCACAGGACGAGCGGACCCACGAACGCGAGCGCCGCCCAGGCACCGAGGAAGGCGGACAGGTGCGCCGCCATGCCGAGGTTTCGGACGTCGCTGGGGAGGCCGGACGGGTGCCCGTCGGGCGACGGTCCGGACGGCGACGGAGACGATGGAGGGGGCGGGGGCGGAACGCTGCTCACGGTGGTCCTCTGCGGGTCGGGTGCGCGGCGTCCTCTGCCGCGCGGTCCCCCTCATCGTGGACCACGACCCCCGTCGACGCCATCCGGTGGTCCCCTCGGACGACCCTGAGACGTCGCCCTCCTGCCAGGGTCACTCCGTCGCGCTGGCCTCGAGCGTCTCGTCGTCGCCTGCCGCCACGACGCCGAAGTCCTCACCGAGGTAGGCCTTGATGACCTCGGGGTTGCGCTGCACCTGGGCCGGTGGGCCCTCCGCGATCTTCTGGCCGAAGTCGAGCACCATCACGCGGTCGGCGATGTCCATCACGAGCCCCATGTCGTGCTCGACGAGCAGCATCGCGATGCCCAGCTCCTCGCGGATGTCGAGGATGAACCGCGCCATGTCCTCGGTCTCCTCGAGGTTCATGCCGGCGACCGGCTCGTCGAGGAGCAGCAGCTTCGGCTCCATCGCCAGCGCGCGGCCGAGCTCGACCCGCTTCTGGATGCCGTACGGCAGCAGCGCGACCGGGTACTTGCGCCAGCTCTCGATCTCGAGGAAGTCGATGATGTCCTCGACCTTCGAGCGGTTCTCGAGCTCCTCCTTCTTCGCACGGCCGAGCCACAGCCCTCCGGCGAACCAGCCGGCCGACATCTGGGTGTGACGGCCGAGCATGAGGTTGTCCAGCACCGTCATGTGCGGGAACAGCTCGATGTTCTGGAACGTCCGCGCGATGCCCAACGTGGCGATGTGGTCGGGCCGCTTGCCCATCAGCGACTCGCCACGCCAGCGGATGTCGCCCTCCTGCGGGACGTAGACCTGGTTGATCGTGTTGAAGATGGAGGTCTTGCCGGCGCCGTTCGGGCCGATGATGGCGAACAGCTCGCCCTCGTCGACGTGGAACGAGACACCGTCGATCGCCCGGACGCCCTTGAAGGACAGCCGGATGTCGTCGACCTCGAGGAGGGGTTCGGTCACGACAGCCACCGCTTCCGTCGCTTGTAGTGCTTGACGTCCCGGAACGACTTGCGCTCGCCTTCCTCGCCGTGGAGGCCGAGGTAGAACTCCTGCACGTCCTCGTCGCCGAGGAGCTTCTTCGCCTCGCCGTCCATCACGATCTTGCCGGTCTCCATGATGTAGCCGTAGTCGGAGATCGACAGCGCCATGTTGGCGTTCTGCTCGATCAGCAGCACGCTCGTGCCCTGCTTGTTGATGTCGACGATGATGTCGCGGATCTGCTGGACCAGCAGCGGCGCGAGCCCGAGCGACGGCTCGTCGAGGACGAGCAGCTTCGGGTTCGACATCAGCGCCCGCCCGATGGCGAGCATCTGCTGCTCCCCGCCGGACATGTAGCCGGCGACCGACTTGCGCCGCTCCTTCAGCCGCGGGAACAGGTCCATCACACGCTCGTAGGAGTCGGTGACGCTCTGCTTGTCCTTGTTCGTGTAGGCGCCGGTGCGCAGGTTCTCGTCCACGGTCAGCTCGGCGAAGATCCGCCGGCCCTCGAGGACCTGCTTGATGCCGAGCCGCACGATGTCCGAGGCCGCCGCCTCCGTGACGTCCTCGCCGTCGAACCGGATCGAGCCCTTCGTGATGTCGCCCTCGTGCACGTCGAGCAGCCCGCTGATCGCCCGCAGGGTCGTCGTCTTGCCCGCGCCGTTGGCTCCGAGCAACGCGACGATCTTGCCGTCGGGCACCGTGAGCGAGAGCCCACGGAGCACGAGGATGACATCGTTGTAGACGACCTCGAGGTTGGCCACCTCCAGCACGTCGGACCTCTCTTCGTCGCCGGCGGCACTCCCGCCGGTGGTGGGCCGGTCCGGGGCGGCGGATCGCCGCCCCGGACCGGGGGACCAACAGGATCAGCCGGTGAAGCAGGCGCCCTGGTAGTCGTAGTTCGCAGCCAGATCCGAGGCGAAGAAGTCCTGGATCAGCTCCGAGCCGGTGTTGCCGCCGTTGGCGTAGGTCGCGCTGGCACCGCCGCCCTCGTTGTAGTACTCGAGGTTCGGCTTGAACATCGCGGACTCACGCAGGACGTAGTCGTTCGGCTCGCCGGCGTAGGTCTGCGTCGGCTGCAGCCCACCGAAGTCGATCGAGTCGATGGACAGGGCGGCGTCGAGGATCCCGGCACGCGTCAGGTCGCCGTTCTCGGCGGCCTGACGGAGCACGGTGTCGATGATCGTGGCCTCGATCCAACCGAGGACGGCAGCGTCGGACACGCGTGCGTCCGGCTCGGCCTCCGTCATCGCGTCCACCAGCTCCTGCATGCCCGGCACGTCGGTCCCGAAGGCGACGTTGTAGGCGGACTGGTAGTAGTAGGCGTCGATGGCCTCGGCCAGCGGCGAGTCGAGCATGCGGAAGTCGTAGCTCGGCACGGAGCCGGTCCAGTTGCCCTGGAAGCCCTGGGCGACGGCGCCGCCCATGATCTCACCGAGGGTGGTGGGGTTGGTGGTCGCGAACACCCAGTCGGGGCTCGTGCGGACGATCTCGGAGATGACCGCGGTCTGGTCCTGGCCCGGCACGACGGCGGCCTCGCCGTCGTAGACGATCTCCATGCCCAGCTCCTCCGCCGCGATCTTCGCGCCGGTGGCCCCGTCCTGGCCGTACTCACCCGGGAACGAGATGATGGCCAGCGTCGGGGGGCTGTCGCCCTCGTGGTTGTCGTTGACCCAGCTGAGGACGTTCATGGCCTCGAGGCAGTAGTTCGTGCCCTGCTCGAGGACGTTGGACCCGATCTCGGGGTCGGCCCAGCCGGAGTACCAGGTGAGGGGGACGACGACCATGTCGTCCTCCTCGAGCGAGGGCACGATCGCCGCGGTGTGCGGCGAGCCGACGGCCAGCGGGATGGCGGCGACCTCGTTGCGGATCTTCTCGTAGTTCTCGACGTTGCGGGTCACGTCGTAGCCCGCGTCCTCGACGATGAGCTCGATCTGGCGGCCGGCGATGCCGCCCGCCGCGTTCACCTTGTCCCAGTAGACCTCCTGGGCCGAGACGATGTCGGTGACGAGCGGCGCGAAGACGCCCGTGAGGTCGGCGAGGAGGCCGAGGGTGATGGTGTCCTCGGTGACGCCGACGTCGAACTTGATGTCCTCGGGCGCCGCGGTGCCGGTCTCGGTGCCGGTCGGCTCGGTGCCGTCGTCGGCGGGTTCGGTCGTTGGGGTGTCGCTGACCTCGGGCTCGTCGTCGCCACAGGCGGTGGCGAGCAGTCCGAGGGCGATCACCGAGGCGATGAGCCTGCGATGCTTGATGTTGCGCATGCGTTGTCTCCCGTTCTTGGTTGTGCCGCCGACGGCACGGATGCGTCGGACGGGGTCTCCCTGATGGATCAGCGGGTCAGTAACTGAAGGGCCACCCCTTCCAGTAGTTGCGGATCCGGATCCAGACCCCGAACAACCCGAGGGGTTCGAAGATCAGGAAGATGATGATGAGGAACCCGTAGAGGGCGAGGTTGGTCTGGAAGATCGACAGACCTGGCCCGTTGGCGACCGTTGAGACGAGTCCGAAGTCGCCCTGGTCCGCGATGATGAAGTCCCCCAGCCAGGCGAAGGGCCCGTCGGTCCGCACCTGCACGGACAGCATGCGCGTGAGGTCCTCGACCATGCGCGGGATCGCGACCACGAAGAACGAGCCGAGCAGCGTCCCGGCGGTGGTGCCCGCCCCGCCGATCAGGATGATGGCGACGAACTGGACCGAGAGCAGCAGGTTCCACGTCTCGGGCACGAGCCGGCCCACGAGCGCCCCGAGGAGTGCTCCGGCGACGCCGGCGAAGAACGAGCTGATCGCGAACGCGCGCAGCTTGTTCTTCGCGTCCGCTACCCCCATCACCTCGGCCGCGATGTCCCGGTCGCGGATCGACTGGAACGCGCGGCCGATGCGTGTGCGTGCGAGGTTCTTGTGCCACAGCGTGAAGAGGATCAGCAGGACGAGCATGAAGAAGTAGGTCTTGGCCGCACCGGAGAACTCGATGCCGAACCACGGCCCACGGGAGGAGAAGTCGATCAGCGGCTCCTCCTCCTTCCAGAAGCGGAAGGCGAGCTCGGGCCAGTCACGCCCCAGCCCGGCGCCGCCCGTGATGAAGGTGAGGTTGCGGAACAGGTGCTCGCCGATGAAGACCAGACCCAGCGTCACGATGGCGAGGTAGAGCCCGCGGACCCGGACGGCCGTCGGTGCCACGATGATGCCCACGATCGCGGCGACGATGCCGGCGGCGGGGAGCCAGATCCAGATCGGCAGCCCCATGCCCCAGAAGCGGTCGCTCGCCGGCGCCCCGAGGACGACCGCCGTGTAGGCCCCGATCCCCATGAAGAACGCGTGGCCGAGCGACACCTGTCCGGCGAGGCCGGTGAGGATGTTGATGCCGAGCGCGCCGATCGCGTAGATCATCACGCGGTTCAGCACCAGCAGCCACGAGTCGGATCCGAGGAACTGCACCCCGGGGACGAACTGCAGCGGGATGGTCACGAGCAGGACGAGGAACAGCGCGAGCATGACGCGCTGGGTCCACGTGGGGAGCAGGGACTGCTCCCCCTCGTAGGAGGTGAACAGGTGCGGGCGACCCCTCATACGCGGCGGATCTCCTTGGTGCCGAACAGCCCGTAGGGCCGGATGAGCAGGACCAGCAGCATCACCAGGTAGGGGACGATGCCCTGGAACCCGACCCCGAGGACGTCGGCGTATGGCGAGAGGTAGGTGCCCGCGGCGACCTCGACGATCCCGATCACGAACCCGCCGACGACGGCCCCGCCGACCGAGTCGAGCCCGCCGAGGATCACCGCCGGGAAGGCGCGGAAGGCGAAGAAGGCCGTGGTGGTCGCCATCACCCCCGGCGAGCGCGGGAAGACGCTGGCGAAGATGCCGGCGATGGCCGCGAGCGCGGCGCCGATGCCCCAGGACAGGGCGAAGATGCGGCCGACCCCGATCCCCTGCGCCATGGCCGCCTCCTGGTCGAAGGCCGTGGCGCGCATCGCCACTCCGGTGCGGCTGCGGAAGAACGCCGCGACGGCGACCATGGCCGCGGCCGCCACGAGCACGGTCACGATCTGCGTCTGGGCGATGCGGATGCCGCCGATGTTCCAGATGCCGGCGCCCCACGGGTCGCCCACCGGACGCACCCCGGTGCCGATGAAGTCGTCGGTGATCGTGCGCACGAGGATGTCGATCCCCAGCGTGATGATCGCCACGGAGAACAGCGGCTCACCGATCATCGGGCGGATGAAGAGCCGCTCGAGGACGAGCCCGACGACGGCCGTCATGAGGATCGCGACCACCGCGGACAGCGACCACTGCAGCCACCTCGGCCCGCCGATCAGGCTGCCGGGGAAGTTCAGGGTCACCGCGAAGTACGCGGTCAGGTACGCGCCGACGGCGGCGATGGCGCCGTGGGCGAAGTTCACGACCTGTGTGGCCTTGAAGATGATCACGAAGCCCAGCGCGAGCAGCGCGTAGATCGCGCCCAGGGCGATCCCGGACACGAGCATCGCGAGGAACCGCGTCAGCCCGCCGCCGGACGCCTGGACGGCCGGGTCGACGGGGGCGGTCTGCGCCAGGAGCAGCGGCAGGGATGCCAGCACGGACGCTCCCATCAGTACATCGACTCGATGAGCTCGCCGAACATGTCCTCGAGCGCCGAGCGCTTGACCTTCTGCGTCGCCGTCAGCTCGCCGTCCTCGTGGTCGAGCTCCTTCGGGATCATCCGGAACTTGCGGATGTTCTCGACGCGGGCGAACTGCTCGTTCACCCCGTCCACGATCTTCTGGATGAGCTCGATGACCTCGGGCTTCTCGGACAGGTCGCGGTAGGTCGTGTAGGGGAGGTTCTTGCGCAGCGCCCAGTCGCCGACCGTGTCGAGCTCGATGCCGATCAACGCCGTCAGGTACTTGCGGCCGTCGCCGATGACGACGGCCTCCTTGATGTAGGGCGACGTCTTGAGCTTGTTCTCGATCTCGGACGGCGAGATGTTCTTGCCGCCGGAGGTGATGATGATGTGCTTGATGCGGTCGACGATCTTCACGTGCGTGCCGTCGACCCACTCGCCGACGTCGCCGGTCCGGAGCCAGCCGTCCTCGGTGAAGGTCTCGGCCGTCGCCTCGGGCTTCTGCCAGTAGCCCTTGAACACGCCCTCGTGCTTGGTCTGGATCTCCCCCGTCTCCTCGTCGATCCGGAACCCGATGTCGGGGTACGGCTCGCCGACGGTGCCGAGCTTCATCCGCCCGGCGAAGTTCAGCGTCGCCACGGCGGCGTTCTCGGTCATGCCGTAGAGCTCGAACACGGGGACGCCGAGGCCCATGAAGAACTTCAGGACCTCCGGGGCGATGGGAGCCGCACCCGACCCCGCCCACCGGCAGTAGCGCAGGCCCACGCGCTCGCGCAGCGGGCGGAAGAGGAAGAAGTAGCCGAGCGCGTAGAGGATGCGGCTCTTGGTGGTGTGGCTGCCGCCGTTGGCGACGACCTCGTCGCCGATGCGCTCGGCGAGCTTGAGCCCCCAGGAGGACAGCCGCCGCTTCATCCAGGTGGCGTCACGCGACTTGATGATGACGCCGGCGTGGAGCTTCTCCCAGATGCGGGGCACCGCGAAGAACAGGGTCGGCTGCACCTCGCGGAGGTTGGTCTGCACGGTCTCGATGGACTCGGCGAAGTTCAGCACGCAGCCGGTCGCGACCATCGTCCACGTCGAGAAGATGCGCTCGGCGACGTGGCACAGCGGCAGGTACGTCAGGATCTGGTCGCTGGGGTTCGGGGGGGCGCCGTCGGGGAGCCGGCCCTCGGTCTCGATGATCTTCCTCATCGAGAACTCGGCGTTGGCGTTCGTGAGCATCGCGCCCTTCGGTGGACCCGTGGTCCCCGAGGTGTAGACGAGCGTCATGACGTCGTCGGCCTCGGCCTCCGCCATGAGCCGCTCCACCGCGCCCGGGTCCCGCTCACGGTGCTCGCGGCCGAGCGCGAGGAAGTCGTCCCAGAACAGGAGACGGTCGTTGTCGTAGCGACGCACGCCGCGGTCCTCGACGTAGAGGATGCGGCGGATGTGCGCGAGCGAGCCCTCGGGGAGCTCGAGCACCTTGTCGACCTGCTCCTGGTCCTCGGCGAAGTGCACGACCGATCCGGAGTCGGACAGCAGGTACTCCACCTCCGGCGCCGGGTTGGTCGGGTAGAGACCGACCGTGATGCCGCGGATGGCGACCGTGGCCATGTCGAGCACGATCCACTCGGGGCGGTCCTCGGAGTGGATGGAGACGCGGTCGCCCGGCTCCACCCCCAGCGCGAGCAGGCCGTGGGCGGCATCGAGGATGGTCTCCCAGCACTGGCCCCAGGTGATCTCGTGCCAGATCCCGAAGTCCTTCTCGCGCATGCAGACCTGGCCCGGGGCCTTGCCCGCCCACTCGCGCACGCGTGCCGCGACCGTGGGGTAGCCCGTCCCCGCCTCCCCCGCGTCGGAGCGCTCCAGCATGTCGGTGCTCACGTGGCCTCCTGCGGTCCGGGGGGAGGCGGACGGCACGCACGCGAGGTGGGACGTCTCCGACCCGCGCACGACTCGCCCGGCTCCCCAGCCACTCCACGGTTCGTGGTTCCCACGAACCCCTGCAGGTGGGGTTGTTACCCGCCGCGTGGGTACATGTCAACGTTCCGTCACCATCCGGCCGCGGACGTGCGGCCCTACGAGCACGCCGTAGGCGGCCGCCCGGCCGTGCGCCCACCCCGGAGGTACTAGCCCACGACCGTGCTAGCTCCCGGATAACGGGCGCTGCCTGGGAGCAGCGCCCCACGCCTCGTCGCGACCGGCCAGCGACAGCCACGGTCGCGGCGATGTACGGTCCGCGACGGCGGGGGGACCGACCGGGAGGCCGGGACCGGGGCCGCCGGCCTCGTGGTTCTCACGAGGTCGCGTCCGGGGGACGCACGCCGGAGACCGGGAGGTGGTCGTGGCGACGAGCGCGGACCGCGGGTCGACGGCCGACGACCTGCTGCTGCCGGACGCCCTGGACCTGCGGGCTCCCACCGACGACCCGTGGGACGGGCTCGCCGTGCCCGCGGGCTGGGAGGACATCGCGGCGCTGGCGACACGCGTGGCCGCCGAGCTCGACGTCCTGTCCGGCGACATCGTCGGCTGCATCGTGGCCGAGCTCCCCGGCTACGCCGACGCCGTGCCCGCGGACGATCTCCGTGCCAGCGTGCACCGCACGATCGAGATGATGCTCGTCGGCATCGCCGAGGACCGTCCCCCGCGCCCCGAGGAGATCTCCATCCGCCGGGAGCTCGGCCACCGCCGGGCGCTGCAGGGCCTGCCCGTCCGGTCGCTGATCCAGGCGTACCACGTCGGGTACCGCGAGCTGTGGCAGGCCCTGGTCCGGGCGCTCCCGGCCGACGCGCCCGGGACCGCGACACGGCTGCTCGCCGTCGCGACGACCGTGTGGAGCTGGGTCCACGAGACCACGGACGCGATCGCGGAGGCCCACCGCGAGACGATGCGGGCGCAGGAGGCCCACGTCATCGGCGCACGCCAGCGCTTCACCGAGCTGCTCGTCGCCGGCGACCTCACCGCGGACGAGGCCCCACGGCTCGCCGCCTCGATCGGCTTCGACGTCCAGGCCGACTTCCGGGTCGTCGCCTGCTCCGTCGTCGCCGCCGACGGGGCCGACGCCCGCCGGATCCAGGCGGTCCTGGAGACGCTGTCCGGCAGCCACTCCGTGGTCGCACGGGGCCCGAAGGTGATCGTCACCACGCAGGGTGTCGACGAGACGACCCTCGTCGGGCGGCTCGCGGCGGAGCTGCCCGAGGCCGCCTTCGGGGTCGGTCTCGAACGGCGCGGGCTCGTCGGGGCGCGGGAGAGCCTCGGCGACGCCGAGCGCGCGCTCGAGGTCGCGGCGGCGGGCGGTGTGGCGCGTTTCGAGGACGAGTGGCTGTGGGCCACGCTGCGCGGATCGGCCGCACGCCTCGGGGACGTGCTCGCCGTCGGCGCCGCGGCGGCCGTCCAGCACCCGCACCTCGCCGAGACCGTGCTCGTGTTCGGCGACGCCGGCTTCTCGGTGTCGGAGACGGCCCGCCAGCTCAGCCTCCACGCCAACACCGTGGCCTACCGGCTCGAGCGCTGGCACGCCCTGACCGGCTGGGACCCCCGGACCTTCGCCGGCCTCACGCGCAGCCTCGCGGCGCTCCGGCTGTCACCGGAGTGACCGTCACTCCCACTCGATGGTGCCGGGCGGCTTGCTGGTGATGTCGAGGACGACGCGGTTCACGCCGTCGACCTCGTTGATCACCCGGTTGGAGATGCGCTCGAGCACGTCGTAGGGGATGCGCGCCCAGTCGGCCGTCATCGCGTCCTCCGACGTGACCGCACGCAGGACGATGGGGTGGCCGTAGGTGCGCTCGTCGCCCTGGACGCCGACGGAGCGGACCGTCAGCAGCGCCGCGAACGACTGCCACAGCTGGCGCTCGAGCCCCGCCTTGCGCAGCTCGTCGAGGACGATCCGGTCGGCCGCGCGGACGAGGTCGATGCGCTCCCGCGTGATGTCCCCGATGATCCGGACCGCGAGGCCCGGACCGGGGAACGGCTGGCGCAGCACCATCTCCTCCGGCAGCCCGAGCTCGGCGCCGATGACGCGGACCTCGTCCTTGAACAGGCTCCGGAGCGGCTCGACGAGGTCGAAGTCGAGGTCCTCCGGGAGACCGCCGACGTTGTGGTGGCTCTTGATCGTCGACGCCGTGTCGGAGCCGGACTCGATCACGTCCGGGTAGAGCGTGCCCTGGACGAGGAACTTCTTCGATCCCAACCCCCCGCCCGGGATGTCGGCGTAGACGTCGCGCGCGGCGTCCTCGAAGACCCGGATGAAGTGCTCACCGATGATCTTGCGCTTGCTCTCCGGGTCGGTCACGCCGGCGAGGGCGTCGAGGAACCGGTCGGTCTCCTTGCGGTGCACGAGGTTCAGGCCGAAGTGGTCGCGGAAGGTCTCCTCCACCTGGCGACCCTCGTCGTGGCGCATCAGCCCGTGGTCGACGAAGACGCAGGTGAGCTGGTCGCCGACGGCACGGTGCACGAGCGCCGCGGCGACCGACGAGTCGACCCCGCCGGACAGCCCACACAGCACGGGTCGGTCACCGACCTGGGCGCGGATGCGCTCGATCAGCTCCTCGATGACGTTGTGCGGGGTCCACTCCGGCAGCAGGCCGGCGCCGTCGTACAGGAACCGGCGGAGGACGTCCTGACCGTGCGGGGTGTGGCTGACCTCCGGGTGGTACTGGACGCCGTACAGGCGGCGGGCCGGGTCCTCGATCACCGCGCACGGGGCGGCGTCGGTGGAGGCCGTCACCCGGAACCCGGGCGGGGGCTCGACGACCGCGTCCCAGTGGGACATCCACACCGTCTGCGTGGGAGGCTGGCCGGCGAGGACCGTCCCCTCCTCGGCGACCGCCAGCTCGGTCTTGCCGTACTCGGCGATGCCGCCCTTGGACACGGTCCCCCCGAGGGTCCGCGCCAGGAGCTGCTGGCCGTAGCAGATCCCCAGGGTCGGGATCCCGAGCTCGAAGATGCCGGGGTCGAGGCCCGGCGCCCCCTCCTGGTTCACGCTCTTCGGGCCACCGGACAGGATGATCGCCGCGGGGCGCCGCTCGCGGACCTCGTCCGCCGTGATCCGGTGGGGCACGATCTCGGAGTAGACGTGGGCCTCGCGGACCCGGCGGGCGATCAGCTGGGCGTACTGGGCCCCGAAGTCCACGACGAGGACGGTGTCGAAGTCAGCGGACACGGCGTCTCCTGGGGTCCGGGCGGGCGAGCCTACCCGCGGGAGTGGCGCCTCAGCGGCCCTCGCGGAGGGCGGCGAGGTCGTCGCGGTCGGCGGCGGTGAACGTGTCGGGCGGCGGGCCGTTGAACACCTGCCCGACGAGCGTCGTCTCGACGGCGTAGTGCATGACCGAGCTCCGGTCGCTGGAGTGACCGGGGTGGTCCGGGTCCTGCCGGTCGTGGTCGCTGTCGTAGGTCAGCTCCACGAGGCCGAACAGGTGACCGAGCTCGTGGACGAGGACCGCACGCTCGATCCGGCGGTCACTGCCGATGAGGTCGCCGAGCCCGCTCCACCGGTCGGGGAAGACCGCCAGCTCGCTGGCGCGGTGGGCGACCCCGATCGCCCGCGTCTCCTCGCCGTCCGACACGAAGCCACCGCGGACGTAGAGCACGTACAGGGACACGACGTCGTCCCCCGAGCTCGTCGAGCGCTGCGCGGCGCCGACGTCGCGGAGGTCGGCGGCGGTCCACTGCGTGCGGTCGGAGCTGAAGGTGTTGCCCCCGGCCAGCTCGACCCCGCCCGGCTTGTCCACCTGCTGCCGGAGGGTGGCGAGGAGGTGGTCGATCGCCTCCTGGCTCGGCTCGAGCCCCTCCTGGACGTCCACCTCGACCACCAGACGGCCACGGTCGCCGCGCAGCATCGCGCGGCCGTTGGCCCCGACGCCGGCGAGGTCGTCGACCGGCGTCAGCCCCGCGTCCGCGCCGCTCTCGCCGTCCGTCAGGGCGTCGCCCTGCGGCCGGTCCGCCGGGCTGGCGCCACCGTCGCCGGGGTCGTCCCCGGGCGGGGTCGTGGCCGCGCCGGTGGTCGGGGTGCCCGCGGCGCCGCCGGACGGCGCCGTCTCCCCCGCACCACGGTCGTCGGGTGGCGCCGTCGGGGCGCACGCGACGGCCACGGCGACGAGGACGACGCCGGCGAGAGCACGGACGGGGTGCACGGTGCGACCTCCTGGGAGCGGGTCCTAGCGGGTGACGACGAGGTCGGCCTGCCGCAGCGACCGGAGGTCCTCGTAGCCGGTCACGGCCATGGCGCGCCGGAGACCGCCGATGAGGTTGACCGCCCCGTCGTCGCGGTGCGCCGGCCCGGTGAGGATCTGCTCGAGCGTGCCGAGCGTCTCGACGCGCGTGTACGAGCCGCGCGGGAGCTCGTGGTGCGCGGCCGACAACCCCCAGTACGCGCCCTGCCCCGGTGCCTCCTCGGCGGCCGCGAGCGGACGTCCCAGCATCACCGCGTCGGCCCCGCAGACGACGGCCTTGGCGACGTCGCCGCCGGTGCGGATGCCGCCGCTGGCGATGACCTGGACGTAGCGGCCGGACTCGTCGAGGTAGCGGGCGCGGGCCGAGGCGACCTCGGCGATGGCCGTCGCCTGGGGCACGCCGACGCCGAGCGCGGCGCGGGTGGTCGTGACGGTGCCCGTGCCGACCCCGACGAGCACCCCGACCGCGCCGGTCCGCATGAGGTGCATCGCCGACTTCGCACTCGCCACCCCGCCGACGATGACCGGGATGTCGTAGCGCGCCGTGAAGGCCTTGAGGTCCAGCGGCTCGTCCTCGCCGGCGCCGACGTGCTGGGCCGTCACGACCACGCCCTGGACGACGAGCAGGTCGAGGCCGGCCTCGAGCGCGGCGTGGTGGTACCGGCTGACCTTCTGCGGCGTGAGGCTCCCGGCGGCGAGGCCGTGCGCCTTGAGCTGCTCGACGCGGCGCCCGATGAGCTCCTCGCGCACCGGCTCGGCGTAGAGCTCCTGCAGCCGGCGGGTCGCCTCGGGTCCGGCGGTCAGCCCACCGATCTCGTCGAGCACGTCCGCCGGGTCCTCGTACCGGGTCCAGAGGCCCTCGAGGTTCAGCACGCCCTGCCCGCCGAGCTCGGTCATCGCCGCCGCCGTCGCCGGCGAGGTGACCGCGTCGAGCGGCGCCGCCAGGACCGGCAGCTCGTAGGGGTAGGCGTCGAGCATCCACGACACGTCGACGAGCTCGAGCTCGCGGGTGCGGCGGGAGGGCACGATCGCGAGGTCGTCGAGGCTGTAGCCCACGCGGGCGCGGCGGCCGCCGCCGATGTCGGTCTCGAACACGATGTGGCCTCCTGTGGCATCCGCGCCGCTGGGGGGCGCAGCGCTACCGTGGCGCGACCGAGCGGAGAGCTCCCGGCACGGCGACACCCCGCGAGGCGGGGTGCGCACCCCAGGGTAGGTCGGCATGAGCGACGACGACGACTTCGAGGACTACGACGAGTTCGGGGACGACCCGGACGAGCTCGACATGGGCGCCCCGCTGGACGAGCACGAGTCCGCGCTCGTCCGCCAGGACCTCGTCGACCTCGAGAGCTTCGAGTCGACCTTCGTCGCGGAGGGCTACCGGGGCGTGTCGGTCTTCTGCCAGGACTGCGTCGAGGAGCACTTCTACCCCTGGGACATGCTGCGGGGGAACCTCGAGCTGCTGCTCGAGACCGGCGAGACACCCGTGCACGAGCCGGCGTTCGCCCCGGACCCCGACGAGTACGTCCCCTGGGAGTACGCCCGCGGCTACATCGACGCGCTGCGCGACACCGGCGTCGACGAGCGCCTGGACGTGTCCGCCTGCCCCCGCTGCGGGCTGCGGATCCCCGAGGAGCTCGGCCAGGCCAACTTCTGCCCGCGGTGTGGCGCGCCGCTGCTGGCGGCGCGGTTGGCCGCGGCGCTGCGGGAGCGCGACGTGGACGACGACGAGGTGGACACCATCCTGCGCCAGATCGGCATCCCCCGCTGAGCGCGGCGGCGCCGGCGCGCGGCCGGTCCTCCCCCCTGCCGCCGCCGCGATCGGGGCAGCAGATGTCGCCATCGCGACATGTGGTTCCCGGATCGCTCCGTCCACACGCGAGGGGGGACCGGATCTGACGGCGCGGGCGGGCCGGCGGATGCTGCGGGATGGACGATCGCTACCGACGGCTCCACGCCTCGGCCCACCCGAACGGAGGGTTCTGGCTCCGGGAGGACGCGCGCGCCGCGGGGTTCAGCGACACCTCGATCACCGACCACGTCAGCTCCGGCCGGTGGTGCGTGTGGTTCGGCCACGTGCTCGCGCCGGCGGGCATGCCGCAGGCGTGGGAGCAGCGGGTCCGCGCGGCGTTCCTCCGGATCGGGCCCGACGCGGTGCTGACGGGCCGCAGCGCGGCCCGGCTCTGGCAGCTCGCCGGCTTCGACCGCACCGAGGCCCTCGAGTTCCTCGTCCCACGCGACCACACCCCGCGGATCCCGGGGATCCGGCTGTCACGTGACGACCGGCTCCGCGAGGACGAGGTCGTGGCGTTCACGATCCTGCCGCGCGTCGCCAACGTCACACGGACCCTGCGGTCGCTCGCCCGGCTCGTCCCCGAGGACGTGCTGGCGCGCGCGGCCGCCGACGGCTTCCGGCTGGGACGCACGTCACCCGGCGACCTGCAGCGCGAGATCCTCGCCCACCCGGGCGTCCCGGGCAACCCGCGACTGTCGCGTGTCGTCCGCCGGCTCGACCCGCGGATGGCCCGGGCGCGTGAGGTCTCCGAGACCGACGTCATCGAGACGCTCGTGGCGATCGGGGTCGACGGCTTCGAGGTCAACGTCCGGAAGGTGCTGGGATGCGGGAGGCCGGTGGAGGTCGACATCCTGCTCCTGGCCGACGACGACCACGACGAAGCCGTGCTGGAGGTCGACGGCGACCGCTACCACGGTGACGTGCTGGCGCGCCGCCACGATGCCGAGCGCCGGCGCGCGATCCGGGCCGACGGCTACCCGGTCGAGGTCGTCCCCGCGCGGCACGCACGCGACCACGTCCTCGTCACGGAGGCCGTCCGCCGGCTCCGCGCGCAGGCCCGCCGCTGACCGCTACGGATCCGGGCAGCGGATGTCGGGATGGCGACATCTCGTTCCCGGATCGCCGGCGCGGCCCTGGGGGTCGGGGGCCTCGGTGGTCAGATGCGTCGGGCGAGGACGACCCAGACGGTGCGGAGCAGGATCTCGAGGTCGAGCACGGGTGACCAGTTCACGAGGTACTGCAGGTCGTAGCCGAGCTTGTACTCGGGATCGGTGTGGTACCGGCCGTGGATCTGGGCGAGGCCGGTGAGGCCGGGGGGGATCTCGTAGCGCCGGCTGTAGCCGGGGATCTGCTGCTCGAACTCGCGCGTCAGCTCCGGTCGCTCGGGGCGCGGGCCGACGAGCGACATCTCGCCCTTCAGCACGTTCCAGACCTGGGGCAGCTCGTCCAGTCGGGTGGCGCGCACCCACCGGCAGGCCGGGATGATCCGGGGGTCGTCGTGGGTCGCGAGCTGGGGGTTGCCGTCCTCCTCGGCGCGGACGTCCATCGTCCGGAACTTCACCATCTGGAAGGTGCTGCCCCCCTCGCCGACGCGGGTCTGCCAGAAGAGCAGCGGACGCCCGGCCACGACCAGCTGGTAGACGGCGGCGAACCCGAGCGCGGCGAGGACGAACGGCGAGAGCATCAGCAGGTACACGAGGTCGGTGAAGCGCTTGAAGTTGGCCCGGGAGGTCGCGATCGTCTGCGGGCGCAGCAGCACGAACGGCATGCCCCCGACCTCACGGACGCGCTCGAGGCCGAACATCGTCTCCTTGGCCGACACCCGCTGGAGCACGGAGACGTTGGCGAACTCGAGCACGTCGATGGCCTCGGGGTAGAGGTCGTCGAGCCACTCGCTCGTGACGATGAGGACGTCGGTGATCTCGAGCGCGTGCACGGCGCCGAGCACCTCGTCCGGCGCGTCCGCCTCGCCGGCGATCTGGACCCCCCGGGCCGCCTCCTCGACGTGCCCGCGGGCGACCTCGAGGTCCTCGGGGCGACCGACCAGCAGCAGCCGCGGCGGGCCCGCGTTGCGGGTCCGGAGCTTCTTCGCGATCCACCGGTTGGCCGCCACGCCCACCGGACCGACGAGCATGAGCACGACCAGGTGGGGCACCGGCATCGGGAAGGCGCGGTTGGTGGTGTAGCCGAACTCGCGGGCCGCGCCGGTCACGATGAGGTTCAGCAGGGCCATCAGACCGGCGGCGCCGAGCGCCGGCGGCAGGGCCCGCGGCAGGACCGGCGGCGAGCCGAGCCGGGGATCGCGCTCGTACAGCCCGGCGAAGTAGAACGCGCCGGTGAACACCAGCATCGTCACGACGAAGCTGACCGCGTAGGTGTCCTTGCCGTAGTGCGGCCACTGCCCCCCGAAGCGCACCAGCATCGTCCCGACCATCACGGCCATGAGCCAGCCCATGTCGGCGAGCTGGACGAGCCGGAGACCGCGGCGGTTGAGCCGGGTGAGCAGCGGCAGCTCGCCCGTGATGAGCGCACGCTCGACCGCGTCGATCTGCTCGCGGCGGGCCGCCTCGAGCTCGGCGAGGTCGAGCTCACCGGTGTCGACGTCGGAGGTCCCGAGGTCGTCGACCCGCTGCGGACCGGAGGTGTCGTGGCTCATCGGCTGCCTGCGTCCGAGGGGTCGGGGCGCGGTGGGGTGCCGCGGGGTGCGGGCGCGGCCGCCCGACCGACGAGGAAGCCGGTCCCCCAGGCCAGGTGCATGGTCGCCAGCGCCGCCGCGGTCGGCAACGCCAGTGTCGCGCGACCTGCAGCCTGCATGCCAGCTCCCCCCAGTGCGAGGACGTAGACCGCGACGAGCGCCGCCAGCGGCACCGGCGACCACACGACCGCGAGCACCACCGCGCCGGCGAGCGCCAGCACGAGCGCCGGCGCCACGAGCTGACGGAGCTTGACCGACGACGGGTGCCGGCGCAGCACGACCCGCTTCCACGCACCGTAGTCGTGGTACTGGCGCGCGAGGGCGCGGATGCTCCCCCGCGGTCGGTAGTCGACGGCGAGCGCGGGGTGGAAGTGCACCCGCCCGCCGGCCTCCCGCAGCCGGTGGTTGAGCTCGTAGTCCTGGTTGCGCACCAGCGCCGGGTCGTAGCCCCCCACGCGGTCCAGCGCCTCGCGGCGGAAGACCCCGAGGTAGACCGTCTCGACGTCCGCCGGCGTGCGGCCCGTCCGGTAGGCGGCGCCGCCGGCGCCCACGGGCGACGCCATGGCCGCCGCGACCGCGCGCGCGAAGCCTGCGTCGGCCACGGGTCGCTGCGTGCCGCCCACGTTCGCGGCACCGGTGTCGCGCAGCACCTCGACCGCGGTGGCGATGTAGCCCGGCTCGAGCCGGGCGTGCGCGTCGAGGCGCACCA
Source organism: Actinomycetota bacterium (assembly GCA_019348135.1). Taxonomy (GTDB): domain Bacteria; phylum Actinomycetota; class Nitriliruptoria; order Nitriliruptorales; family Nitriliruptoraceae; genus JAHWJY01. The sequence goes on along the minus strand of JAHWJY010000018.1, from coordinate 6,525 downwards.
CGACCTCGCCCGTCGACGCGGCGATGGCCGCGTTGAGCCCGACCGGCGTGATCCCGGCGGGGTTCGCGATCCACCGCACCCGCTCGTCCTCGCCGGCGAGGCGGGCGGCGACCGCCTCGGTGTCGTCCGCGGACGGCCCGACGGCGATCACGACCTCGAGGTCGCCGGGGACCTCCTGCGACAGGGCGGAGCGGACGGCGGTCTCGAGCGTCGCCGCGGAGTCCCTGGCGGGGACGACCACGGCCACCGACGGGGCGGGCGGGAGGGGTGACAGGTCCATCACGGCGTCCCGGAGGTCGCCCGCGGGACGCGCGTCGCCCACCCCTCGAGCTGGCGCACGAACGCCGGCCCGTCGACGTCCCAGTTGTGCCGCTCCACGACGGCCTCGTGGCCGTTGCGGCCGAGCCGGCGTCGGCGCGCCGCGTCGTCCCGCAGCTCACGGATCGCCAGGGCCGCGGCGTCGGGGTCGCCGAAGGGGACCACGACCCCGCAGTCGTACGCCTCGACGATGCGCACCGCGGGCGGGAGCGGGGTCGTGATCACGGGGATGCCCCGGCCGGCGTACTCGAGCACCTTCGTCGGCAGCGACACGCGGTAGTTGGGCTCGTCGGCGAGGAGGGACAGCCCGGCGAGGGCGCCCTCGAGGCGCGGCAGCGCCTCGTCGTTCGGGACGAACCCGCGCCAGTCGAGCCCGTGCTCGCCGGCGGCCCGCAGCGCCGGCTCGACATCGGCATCGGCCTGCCCGATCACCTCGACCGTGACGCCCTCGCCGGCGAGCGCCCGCGCGATGCCGACGAGCTCGGCGGCGCCCCGCAGCCGTGACACGCGCCCGAGGTAGACGACCCGGTCGCCGCCCGGCGGCGGGACCTCCGGCGGGACGCGGGGGGTGTTGGGGACGACCGGGTGCGGGCGCCGGAAGCGGTCCGCGTACGCCTCCTCGGCGAGCAGGAGGTGCCGCCTGCGCTCGGCCAGCCGCTCGAGCGCGGCGACGGCGGCCCGGACGACGGGCCGGAGGAACCCTGGCAGCCATGGCTTGTCGACCAGCGCCCCGGCCGTGTCCTCGTGCACGTCCCACACGAGGGGGATCCGGGAGCGAGATGTCGGCATGTCGACATCTCGTGCCCGGATCGCCGTGCGCCGGCCGAGGAAGGCGGTGGCGAGCAGCAGCTCGGGGTCGTGCAGCAGCACGAGGTCGCAGGTGGGCGCCAGCGACCGGACCAGCCGGCGCGCGTCGCGCAACGCCCGCAGCCGGTCGCGTCCCGACGCCCGCACGACGTCCCGGGGCTCGAGGCCCGGCACGTCCGTCGGCGGGGCGATCCCGTAGCCGGACCACGGCGCGACGTAGACGACCTCGTGCCCGGCCTCCCGCAGCGCCGCGATCTCGCGGTGGTAGATGCGCGCGTCCAGCGGGGTGTGGACGACCGTGACGACGAGGACCCTCACGCGCGGCTCACAGCGCGACGACGGCGTCGCCGGCGAGCCCGCGGGTCCGGTAGGCGTCGCGGGTGTCGAACACGAGACCGACCTCGCCGGCGACGCGCGCGTAGTCGACGGCCGTGTGGTCGGTCAGGACCAGCGCGAGGTCCCAGTCCGCGAGCGGGTCGTCGCCGCCCACGGCGACGTAGCCGTGCTGCGCGATCCGGTCGGTCGGCACGTGCGGGTCGAGGACCCCGATGTCGGCACCACGCAGCGCCAGCAGCCGCAGCACGTCGAGCGCCGGCGACTCCCGGTCGTCCGCCACGTCACGCTTGTAGGCGATCCCCAGCGCCAGGATGCGGGTGCCCCGCAACGGCAGACCACGGTCGTTCAGGAGCTGCGTCAGCCGGTCGACGACGTAGATCGGCATGTGCTCGTTGACCGACTGGGCGAGGTCGATGAAGCGCGTGGGGAACTTGAGCTCGCGCGCCCGCCAGGCGAGGTACTGCGGGTCGAGCGGGATGCAGTGGCCGCCCACGCCGGGGCCGGGGGCGAAGGCCTGGAACCCGAACGGCTTGGTCGCGGCCGCCTCGATGACCTCCCAGATGTCGATGTCGAGCTCGTGCGCGAGCTGCGCGAGCTCGTTGACGAGCGCGATGTTCACGGCGCGGTAGGTGTTCTCGAGGAGCTTGGTCAGCTCGGCGGCGCGGGCCGAGGACACGACGTGGACCTTGGAGACGAGCCGGCCGTACGCCGCCGCGGCGACCTCCCCCGACCGCGGGGTGACGCCGCCCACGACCTTGGGGATGTCCGACGGGCCGAGCTGGTTGCCGGGATCGACCCGTTCGGGGGAGAACGCGACCCACACGTCCTCGTCGAGGGTCAGCCCGGCCCGCTCGACGGCCGGGACGAAGGCGTCCTCCGTCGAGCCCGGGTAGGTGGTCGACTCGAGCGCGACGACCTGACCGGGCCGGGCGACGGACGCGACCGTGTCCGCGGCGGCCTCGATGTAGGAGGTGTCCGGCTGTCGGTTGCGACCGAGCGGGGACGGGACGCAGACGAGCAGCACGTCGGCATCGGCGAGCGCCGCGGGGTCGCCCGTGACGGTCATGCCGGCGTCCAGCGCCGCGCCGAGCGCGTCGTCGTCGACGTCGCCGACGTGCGAGCGCCCCGCCGTCAGCCCGTCGACCACACGCGCGGCGACGTCGAAGCCGACGACCGCGAGCCCCTTCCGGGCGGCCGCGACGGCGATCGGCAGGCCGACGTAGCCGAGACCGAGGATGCCCACGGTCCAGCGCTCGTCACGCAGGAACGCGATGGGGTCGTCGAGCATCGACGTCACGCGGGACCTCCTCGGGTCGCGGGATCGCGGAGGGCGTCCACGGCCGTGACGAGCTCACGGGCGCGGTGGGCGAAGGTGTGGGCGGCGAGCACGGCGGCCCGCCCGCGTTCGCTGCGGGCGCGCCGGTCCTCCTCGTCGGCGAGCAGGCGCTGCACGGTCGCACGCAGCTCGTCCGGACCCGTGTAGGTGGCGACGGCACCGTCGAACAGCCGGTCCAGCCCCGGCACGTCGTCGCTCACCACGACGGCGCCGGACGCGAGCGCGTCGAACAGCCGGTTCGAGGCGAAGCCGTGCCGACGCATCCCCTCCCAGTGGTCGTTGAGCACGAGCGTCGCGGACGAGTAGACCGTCGCCAGCTCGTCGTTGGGTACGTGGGTGCTGCGGACGAGCGCGGGCTCGACGAACTTCTCCCAGTTGGCCCCGTGGATCGCGAGCTCGAGGCCGGCGTCCAGGGCGTCGCGGACCGCCTGGCGCATCACGAACCGGGAGTTGCCGACGAACACGAGGTCGGCGGCGTAGCGCTCGTCGGGCGGCCGCGGTCGGAAGCGGTGCTCGTCGGTGGCCTGGAGGAGCACCCCCACGGGGGTGCTGGTCCGTTCCCGCAGCCGGTCCGGCATGTCCGTGTGGCTCGCGACCAGCACGAGGTCGGCGGCGTCGCACTCCTCCGGCGTCAGCTCCTCGGGGTGCGAGATGTTCCAGATGACCGACAGCTGGCCCTCCGCCGTGGCCGCGACCGAGCGACCCTTCAGGTGCACGAACACGTCGGCGGCCCGCGCGTCGCGGGTGTCCCACTCCTCCTGGGTGAGCAGCCGCACCTCGTGCCCGAGGGCCCGCAGCTCGCGGGCCATCGCCTCGGCGAAGTGCCAGTCGCCCCAGCGCGGCGCCACCCGGCGGTCGGGGACGCCCGTCGCCAGCGCGAAGGACGGCCGCTCCGACCGGGCGAGCAGCAGCCCGCGCAGCGTCGCGGCGCGGTCGTCGTAGGTGTGCCCGTCGAGGACCCGGGCGCGGAGGTCGTCGACCAGCCGGGCGACGCGCGCGGGGTCGGCGGTGAGCCCGGCCACGAGCGACGCGAGCTCGGCCGGCGTCTCCCACGTGGGCAGGGCCTCGTCGAACAGCTCCGCGGCGCCGGCGCGCTGGTTGGTCACCGGCAGGGCGCCGGCCGCCAGCGCGTCGAAGACCCGTGAGTTGAGCGAGCCGTACGGCCGGGTGTGGTCGGCCGCCTGGTCGACCACGACGAGCGCGCGGCGGTAGACCTCGGGCAGCTCGTCGTAGGGGAGCTGGCCCTGCCACGCGCCGGCGACGGCCGGGACGTCCTCCCAGCCCTTGCCGTACACGGTGAGGTCGGGCACGGCCGCCACGAGCTCGGGCAGGCGTGCGTCCCTCCCCCAGTAGTTGCCGGTGAAGACCGCGCCCGTCCGGGCCGCGCCGTCCGCGCCGGCGGTGAACCGGGACGGGTTGGTCGCGAGCGGCACGACGGTCGGCGTGTGGCGCGACGCGCCGGCGACGAGGTCGGCGGAGGTCCGGCTCGAGGCCAGCACGATGTCGAAGTCGTCGAACCAGGGGTGGCTGGTCCAGCGCTCCGTCCAGTTCCGCACCCAGGCGACCGTGGTGACGCCGGGGCGGTCGATCCGCCGCAGGTCGAAGGTGTCGAGCAGCACGACGAGGGCGTCGAGGTCGTCGGGCAGGTCGTACCAGGCGTCCCGGTACCGCTCGACGTAGCTGACGCGCCACCCCAGGGCCTCGCACGCCTCGCCCAGCTCGTGGGCCGTGTACCAGTCGCCGTAGCCGGCCGACTCGAGGTCGCGGGTGACGGTGATCGCGAGGTGGTACGGCGCCGACGTCAGCACGAGCGACCCGGCGAGGCGGTCACGCTCGACGGCGCGCCGCAGCTCCGGGCCGAAGCGCCGGGCCAGGGCGTCCCAGTTGGCGCTCTGCCGACGGTTGCGCGCCGCGACCTCGTCGACCCGGTGCCTGGTCTCGCCCTCGTGGTGGTAGAGGACGGCGTCCGGGGCCACGACGATGCGCCCGCCGGCGCGTCGCAGCGACCAGCACAGGTCGACGTCCTCGGCGCCGTAGACGTAGCGCTCGTCGAAGCCACCGACGGCCTCGAAGGCGCGCCGCTCGACGGCGAGGCAGGCGGCGGTCGCGGCGGCGACCTCGCGCACGGGCCGCGTCGGGTCGGGGTCGAGCCCCTCGCCGATGTTCCGTGCGGTCGGGAACCCGCCGGCGACCGGGACGAGCTCCGTGCCGAGGTGCTGCACGCCGAGGTCCCGGGTGCGGGACCCGAGCAGCGGACGGCGGGGGTAGACGAGCTGCGCCCCGACCGCGACGACGTCGTCGCCGTCGAGCGCGGCCAGCATCCGGTCGAGCCAGCCGTCGGACAGCGGCTCGACGTCGTCGTTGAGGAACAGCAGCACGTCGCCGGTGGCGACCGCGGCCGCCTGGTTGTTGGCCTCGGAGAACGACCGGTTGGTGTCGTTGCGCAGCACCCGGACGTCCCCGGGTCGAGCAGCGGCGGAGCCGACCTCGCTCTCGGACAGCGCGGCGAGGAACCGGCGCGTCTCCGGTCCGCTGGCGTTGTCGACCACGAGCAGCTCGACGCGGTCCATCGCGGTGCGCTGGCGCAACGCCGGCAGGAGCCGCTCGAGGTTGTCCCGACCGTCGCGGGTCAGGACGACGATCGACACGCGCCGGTCGGACGCGGGCGCGGGAGGGAGCGCGTCGAGGGCGCGACGCAGCGCCTGCTCGCGTCGCGGGGCGTCGAGCTTGCCCGGCAGCTGGGCGACCCCGCTCGCGACCTTGCGCGCCTCCCGCTCCAGCCTCGCCGCGCGCTTGCGGGCGCGCCGGACGGGGGGGAGCACCCAGCCGGCGACCAGGAACAGCACCTTCACGACGGGGTGCTGGCGGACCTTCTCGAGTGCGACGCGGCGGGACTCGGCCACCTCGCGCCACTGGTCCGCGTTGGCGCGCTCGGTGTCGAGCGCGGCCTCGAGGCGCGCGACCTCGTCGCGGAGGCGCTGGAGCTCGTCGTCGGTCACCGGGTCAGGCGGGCGGAGCGCCGTCCGTGGCGTCGAGGTAGCGGTCCACCACCTCGTCCACGGGACCGTCGTGCACGATCGTGCCCTTGTCGAGCCAGATCGCGCGCGAGCACACGTCACGGACCGAGCTCATCGAGTGCGAGACCAGGAAGACCGTGCCGGCCTCGCTGACCATCCGCTTGATGCGTCCCTCGGACCGGCGCTTGAACTCCTGATCGCCCACGGCGAGCGCCTCGTCGATCATGAGGATCTCGGGGGTGACGACCGTGGCGATCGCGAACTGCAGCCGCGCCTGCATCCCGGAGGAGTACGCGCGCAGCGGCATGTCCACGAAGTCCTCGAGGCCGGCGAACGACACGATGTCGTCGAAGCGCGCCTCGAGGACCTCGCGGGGGATCCCCAGCGCGGTCCCGCCCATGAAGACGTTGCGGCGGCCGGACAGCTCCCTGTGGAGCGCCGCACCCACGCCCAGCAGGACGGGGTCGGTCGAGGCGTACACCGCTCCGCTCGTCGCGGGGAGGAGCCCGGCGATGACGCGCAGGAGGGTCGACTTGCCCGAGCCGTTGCGCCCGATCAGGCCGATGGCCTCGCCCCGCCGGGCCTCGAACGACACCCCGCGGACCGCGTGGACCTCGCGTGCCGGTCGACCCTGGAACCCGCGGGTCACGAAGCGACGCAGGGTCGGCTTCTGCGCGTCGGTGTAGATCTCGTAGGTCAGGTGGACGTCGT
>JAHWJY010000059.1 GCA_019348135.1 Actinomycetota bacterium | reverse complement strand
TCGCTGGCTGTCGCGAGCGTCGCCTTACCGTCCCTTGCGTCCGCTGACGGGAGGCGCCACGATGAGCCGACGGCAGGCGCTTCGCGCCTTGGACCCACCTCGAGGAGACCATCGGCATGTCCGAGGCTCAGGCGATCGTCGACGATCTCGAGGCGGTCGTCAGCCGAACGGATCTCGACTCGTCACTGAAGGAACTCGAGGAGCGGCTCACGACGCGACTCACCGCGACCTGGCGTCGAGACCTGCTCTTGATCATCACGGGGCAGTTCGTGGCGCTCGCCGGCGTGCTGACCGCCGTCGCCTGACGGCAACGCCGCTGACGGACCGCCGCGCCGGATCCGGAGGCCACCGGTCGCGGCGTCACAGCCCGCGCGCGACGCGATCCGCGTCCGGGCGGCGTGTCTGCCACGGTCCCGCCATGGAGGATCCGACCGAGCCGCTGCCGTCGCTGATCGAGGAGTTCGTGGCCTACGAGCGGGCCGTCGGCGGACTGGCAGCCGAGACGCTGCGCCACCGACGGCTCCACCTCCGCACGCTCGCCGCCTGGTGGTGCGCGCACCGGCCGGGCCTGCCGATCGTCGAAGCCACGACCGAGGACCTCGCGACCTTCCTCGTGGCCGAGGCCGATCGGGGGATGAGCGCGCACACACGTAAGGCTGAGACGGTCGTGCTTCGGCGGTTCTTCGCCTGGCTGGTGCTCACCGGCCGGAGCCACCAGGACGCCACCGTCCACCTGCGGTCTCCCCGGGTACCTCCGAACGAGATCGAGGTCTACCCGGCGGCGCACATCCGACGGATCCTCGAGCACACCGCTGCGCTCGCCGATCCCCGTGGCCGGATCAGGCACACGATCGTGACGACGCTGCGGTTCACGGGGATGCGCTCGGGAGAGCTGCGGACCCTCCGACTCGACCACCTCGACCTCGATGCCGGCGAGGCTCGCGTCGTCGGCAAGGGCTCCCGTCCGCGGACGGTCGTGGTCCCGCCGCCGGCGCGGCCGGTCCTCGCGGCCTTCATCGCGGAGGTGCGGCCGACGCTGCCCGACTCGCCGCTGCTCCTCGTCAACCCCCATCCGGCTGTCCGGACGGCTCACCGCGGCTTCGGGTCCGAGGCCATCTACCGCGAGGTCGAGCTGGCCGGAAAGCGGGCGGGGGTTCCCGGCCGACACTTCCCGCACCGCTGGCGCCACACGTACGCGACCGAGCTGGTGCGGGCGGGCGTCGACATCTCGGTCGTGCAACGGCTCCTCGGCCACCGGTCCGTCACATCGACGGTTGGCTACACCCACCTCGCCGTCGACGACCTCAAGGCGGCGATCGCCCGCATCTGGTGAGTCCGCCGCGGGTAGGTTCCGAGCCGTCCGACCCCGAAGGCCTCCCGTGCGTCCCCTCCTCGCCGTGATCGTCGCCCTCCTGGCCGCTTGCGGTGGCCCGGAGGGTGGCCCCTACGAGCTGCCCGCATCCGAGGCGGAGCAGTACGTCACGGCGTACATCGCGGCGGTGGTCCCGGATGCCGGCGCCGATGACCTCCAGGCTGGCGCCGGCGAGCACGTCGTCATCCGCAACAACTGGGACCACCGGACCGACATGGGCGGGTGGTACATCGAGGACGCGGCCGGCGACCGGCTGCCGTTGGGCATCGGCCGGCAGATCGAGCCGCAGGCCGAGCTCCGGGTGCACACCGGCTGCGGCGAGGACAGCGAGGAGGCGGTGTACGCCTGCCTCGACGAAGAGGTCCTCGACGACGACGGTGACGAGCTGACCCTCCGCGACAGCGCGGGTGGCGAGGTGGCCCGCTTCGCCTACGGCACCGCTGCCAGCTGATCACGACGCCCTGAGGCGTCCGAGGAGCGCACGCGCTTCGTCCGGTTCGCGCCAGGTCGCCTGCCACCCGATCGCGGATCTCGCGATCGAGTTGGCAGCTGTGGACGCAGCGCTTGACGTGTCGCAGGTGGGGGCTACGGTGCCGTTGAGCCGAAGGACCAAACGTATGTTCGAGCCAGGCGACGACCGGGGACGGGCCCCGCGGGGCGAGCGTCCCGTCACGGTCGCGGTGCTCGACCGACTCGAAGCTGCGGTCACGGGCGTCTTGGATCGGAGGGTCGACGAGCTCGACGAGATGGCGCTGCGTGCCGAGCTCGCGGCGGTGGAGGACGCCCGTCGTCGGTTGCACGCCCGGGTGTGCACGGTGACGGCGACGCTCGCCGACCGCCAGGCGGCACGCGCCCGACAGGTGGCCCCGACCGACCCACGTGCGGGGGAGCGGGCCGTGCGGGAGACGCAGACGGCCCTCGCGGGCGAGCTCGGCTGGACCCCGTCGGAGGCCAAGGCCAACCGTGAGGTCGGCCAGCAGCTCACCGCCTCGCCGGAGGCGGCGTCGGCCGCCGCCGACGGGGAGCTGTCGGTCGGTCACCTCCGTCACCTCCACCGCACCCTCAAGCACCTGCTCGGCGAGCAACGTCGAGAGGCGGAGACCCGCCTGTTGGCGGCGGCGAAGGTCGAGGACGTCGTCATGTTCGGGCGGACCTGCCAGGCGCTGCTGGCCGAGCTCGACGCCGCGGCGGCGGAGCAGGCGGAGACGCGCCGGTGGCAGCGCCGGCGTGCGTCGGTCACCCGCACCCCGGACGGGCTGACTCAGCTCTTCGGCCAGTGGGCCGGGGTGGACGCCGAAGGCCTCGAGACCGTGATCCGGGCGTTCCGCCGTCCCGACGGCCCCGACGAGCACCGCACCCCGGAGCAGCGCACCGCCGACGCCATCGCCGACTGGGTCCGCGCCACGCTCGCCGGCGAGCGGACTCCGACCCAGCACGGCACCCGCCCGCACGTGGTCATGACCATCGCTGCGGAGGACCTCAAGACCCGCGACCCGGCCGCGCCGGTGACCTTCGGGTCCGGTCGTCAGACGATCCTCGCCGCGGTCCGTGACTACCTCGACGACGCCAACTGGTCCTGGATCGTCGTCGACCCTGACGGGATCCCGATCGAGGCCGGACCCGAGACCCGCCACGTCCCCGTCGCGCTGTGGCGCAGCCTGGTGCTGCGCGACGGCGGCTGCATCGCCGACGGCTGCGACACGCCGCCCGAGTGGTGCGACGTGATGCACCTCGGGGACTGGCACAAGGACGGCGGCCGGCTCAGCCTCGACACCGCCGGCCTCGGCTGCCGGCGCGACCACCGCCGCTACGACCACGGTGCCTGGACCATCACTTGGCAGGGCCGCCGACCCGTGCTGCACCACCCCGACCGGCCACCAGGCACCGACCCCCGTGCCGGACCCGACCCCGGCGGATAACGGGTCGCCGGACGGGAAGAGACCGGCTGGGAGCCCTCGTGCCAAGACCGGCTGCTTAGGATGCGTCGACCGGCGAGGTGAGGAGATCGTCGTCCCGTCACCCCCTCGCGCGCCGCGCTGGTCGCCGCTCGAGCTCGCCCTCGCCGGCGTCGTGGCGGTGGTGTCCGCCGTCGCGTACCTGCCGAGGCTGACGACCGCCACGCTGCTGCCGGACGAGGCCGTCTACCTCGAGGCCGGGGCCGCGCTCGTCGCCGGCGACGCGACCGCGAACCCAGAGCACCCGCCGCTGGCGAAGCTCCTGTTCGGCCTCGCCCAGACCGTGGTCCCGGACCCCGTGCTCGCGGTCCGGCTGGTCGGCGTCCTGGCCGGCCTCGCGATCGCCGTCGCGCTGTTCCTGCTCGTCTCCCGTGCCACGGACCGCCGCTGGGGCGTGGCCGCCGCGGGGGTCTGGGCCATCCTGCCGCACGCGCTGCGCTTCCCCGACCAGCCCTTCGGCGGGTTCGACAAGCTCGACCGCTACGGGATGCTCGACCCCGTCGCGACGGCGCTCGCCATGCTGGGGCTCGTCGCCGCGATGCGCTGGTGGGACCAGCGCCGGCTGCCGTGGATGCTCGTCGCCGGCGGCCTGCTCGGGCTCGCCGGCGCGGCCAAGCTGTCCGCCCTGCTGCTCCTGCCGGTCCTGCTGCTCGTCCCGGTCCTCTCGCCGGCGCGGACCCCGCGCGTCCTGTGGAGCTGCTGGGCCGTGCTGGGCGCCGGGGCCGTGGCGGCCTTCCTCGCCGCCTTCGCGCCGCTGGGCGTCGACGCTCCCGCGGCCGTCGCTCACGTCGTGACCCTCCAGGACGTCCACCGGTCGGGGGGGCACCCGGTGGTGATCGGCGGCGTGCTCCACGACCGGGCTCCGTGGTGGGCCAACCTCGCCTACCAGTGGCGTGACGACGGCGCCGTGCTGACGGTGGCGCTCGTGCTCGCGGCGGCCGTCGGTGCCACCGGCCGGCGTACCCGGGACGGCTCGCGGGCCGTGCTCACCGCCGCCGTCCTCGTCCCCCTGGCCGGTCTCGCGCTGAGCCCGGTGGCCCTGCCGCACTACCGCTTCCTGTGGCTGCCCCCGCTGGTGGGACTCGCCATCCTCGGCATCCGCGACGTCGGGCGACGTGGCCTGCCGGGGCGTGTGGCCGCGACGCTCGTCGCCGGGGTGCTGCTCGTGGCCGGCGGGGCGAGCGTGCTCCACCCGTCCACGCGCGACGCCGGGGACTACCGCGTCGTCGCGGAGCTCGTCGGGGAGCTCGACGATCCCCGTCCGCGGGTGCTCGTGGTGGGGTACCCGCGGATCCTGGCGCACTACGTCCCACAGGCCGAGCTGGTCCGCGAGCTGCCCGCCGACGTCGTGGTCCTCGATCCCAAGATCACGGCGCGCCGGCCGGTCGAGGCGCTCGAGGCGACGCTGCGCGAGAGCGGGACCCACCGCCGGCTGGAGGTGGACCGGCTCGTGGTCTGGATCGAGGACGTCGACCCCTGAGCCGTCCGGCATTCCTCTGTGGGCGAGATGTCCGAATAACGCACGCTTACACCGGGGAACCTCATCCCGATGGGCCATCGGTCGATAGGTACGGGAGAGAGCCCGTCCCGGCTGCACCCCCCGCAGTCCCCCCACGGCACCGAGGCCCACGTTGAACCTGCGCGCCCGCGTCACCGCCCTCCTGACCGCCGGCGCCCTGGCGCTGCCGGTCGTCCCCGCCACCGCCGCCCCCGCCGGCACACCGGCCGACGAGATCGTCCCCGACGAGGTCCTCGTGAAGTGGGCGCCCGCGGCGCGGGCGAGCGAGCGTGCCGCCGAGCGTGCGCGGCACGGGCTCGAGACCGCCGGGCAGGTCGGCGGCAGCGGCTACGAGCTCCTCACGTTGGACGCCGGCGGGGACCCCCGCGCCGTCGCCGCCGACCTCGGCCGGCGGGGCGCCGCGGTGGCGGCCCAGCCGAACTTCGTCTACGAGCTGGCCCAGGCGCCGGCGAGCACCGACGACCCGCACTGGTCCAAGCTCTGGGGCCTGGAGAACACGGGCCAGACGATCGGGACCTCGATCGGCGTCGCCGACGTCGATCTCGACGTCCCCACGGCGTGGGCCACGACGCGCGGCACGGCCGAGGTGGTCGTCGCGGTCATCGACACCGGCACCGAGTGGGACCACCCGGACCTCGTCGACCGGGTCTGGACCAACACCGCGGAGGCGAACGGAACCACCGGCTCCGACGACGACGGCAACGGCTTCGTGGACGACGTCCACGGCTGGAACTTCTTCGACGACAACTCCCAGCTCTACGACCCGGCGTCGTTCGACGACGACCACGGCACCCACGTCTCCGGCACGATCGCCGCCTCGGCGGGCAACGCGACCGGCGTGGCGGGCGTCGCTCCCGGCGTCCGGATCATGCCGCTGAAGTTCATGGGCAGGACCTCGACCGGCATCACCGGCACGACGACCGACGCGATCGCCGCGATCGAGTACGCCGCCGACCACGGCGCCGACGTCATCAACGCCAGCTGGGGCGCCGCGGGCACCATCGACTCGGCGCTCGCGACCGCCATCGCCGCGTCCGGGACGGTGTTCGTGGCCGCCGCCGGCAACGCCAGCTCCGACACCGACATCAACCCCTACTGGCCCGCGACCCTCGACGCGAGCAACATCGTCGCCGTCGCCGCGGTCAACAACCGTGGGGGGCTGGCCAGCTTCTCCAACTACGGCGACATGACCGTGGACGTCGGGGCGCCCGGCGTCTCCATCTACTCCAGCGTGCAGGGTGACACCACCGGCGGCGACTACGACTGGATGAACGGCACCTCGATGGCCGCCCCGCACGTCGCCGGCGTCGCGGCGCTGGTCGCGTCGGCGTCCCCGACGCTCACCGCCACGGAGATCATCGCGCTGCTGAAGGCGTCCGCGGAGGCGAACCCGCTCGCCTCGCTCGACGGCACGACCGTGACCGGCGGGATGCCCAACGCCGCAACGGCCCTCGACCTCATCGCCGCACCGACCTGGGGCACGGACGCCGCGCTCACCGCCAGCTCCGTCACGTCCTCGGGCTTCACCGTCGCCTGGCCCGCCGCCTCCGACAACGTCGCCGTCGTCGACCACCTCGTGACGGTGGGGTCGGCGGAGGCCGTCGTGGTGACGGACCTCGACCACGCGGTCTCCGGGCTGACGCCCGCCACGAGCTACGCCGTGTCCGTCCGTCCCCGCGACGCCGCCGGCCAGCTCGGCCCGGCCCTGTCCACGACGGTCACGACGACGTCGCTCGACCCGGTCTGGCCCGCGGACGCGGCGCTCACGACCAGCGACCTGACGACCTCCGGGTTCACGGTGGCGTGGCCGCAGGCCAGCGACGACGTCGCGGTCACCGGCTACCGCGTGACCGTCGACGATGACCTCCCCGTCGCCCTGGACGCCACCGTGAGGAGCTACGCGGTCACCGGGCCCGAGGCCACCGACCACGCGGTCGCGGTCGTCGCCGTCGACGCGGACGGCCGCACCAGCCCGGCACTCACCACGACCGTGCGCACGCTCTCCACCGTCCCCGAGTGGCCCAGCGGCGCGGCCGTCACGTCCTCGTCCGTGACGACGACCGGGTTCACGCTGTCGTGGCCCGCAGCCAGCGACGACGTCGCCGTCACGGCCTACGGCGTGACGATCGGCACCGAGCCCGAGGTCCTCGTCACCGAGCGCACGCTCGTCGTCGACGGGCTGTCCGCGAGCACCGCGTACCCCGTCGCGGTCGTGGCGCGCGACGCCGACGGACACACCAGCCCCGCCCTCACCGCGAGCGTGACGACCGCATCCCCGCCGCCCAGCGGCGGCGGTGGTGGCGGTGGCGGTGGCGGTGGCGGCGCCGCACCGTCCCCGACCGAGCCGGTCGAGACCGCGCCCGTGGAGGGCACGGTCACGGAGCCGACGACCTACGACGGGACCGTCGCACGGACGCTCGAGCTCGCGTGCCCGACGATCCCGCCGCACGGGTGGACCGACGTCCCCGCCAGCTCGCCGCACGCGGACGGCATCGGCTGCGCCACGGCCTGGGAGGTCTTCGTCGGCGGGGCCGGCTCCACGTTCTCGCCGGACCAGCGGCTCTCGCGCGGTCAGCTCGCCTCCGTCCTCGCCCGCGCGATCGAGCAGGCGACCGGACGAGCGATGGCGGCCGGCACGGACCAGTTCACCGACGACGACGACTCGGTGCACGCCGAAGCCATCGACAAGCTGGCCGCGGTCGGGATCGTCGGTGGCGTCGACGCGACGACCTACGCCCCGACCGCGCCCGTGACCCGGGCGCAGTTCGCGGCGATGCTGGCCCGGACCTACCGCCACCTCGTCGGGTCGCTGCCCACGGGCGGGGACGCGTTCGGCGACGACGACGGCAGCCCGCACGAGGCGTCGATCGACGCCCTCGCCGTCCTCGGCATCGTCACGGGCGACGGGCTCGGCTCGTACAGCCCGGGCGACGTCCTCAGCCGGGCGCAGTCCGCCACGATGGTGGCGCGTCTCGTCGACGCGCTGGTCGAGGCCGGCGTCGCCGGGTGAGCCCGCGGTCAACCCTCCCAGCGGTGCAGGACCACCGCTGGGGGGTCGGCCGAGGTCGCCACGGCTCCGACGTGGCCGGCTCCGAGGTCGAGGTCCGCGACGTGGATGGCGTCCGTGGACCCCGGGACCCGCACCGGACCCGTGTCGCTGACGTCGAGGTCCGCGAACCCGATCGCGACCCCGCGACCGTCGGCCTTGGCGACGGCCTCCTTGCGGACCCAGAGCCGCAGGAACCGCGCGGTCCACTCCTCGCCGGTCCGGTCCGCCAGCGCGGCGCGCTCCCGGGGCGAGCACACGCGCTCCGCGGTGTCGGTGCGCACCTGACGGCCGGCGGGCTCCACGTCGATGCCGACCGCTGCCGTCCGGGCGACCGCGACGAGCCCGCAGCCCTCGGTGTGCGCGACGCTGACGCGACACGTCGTGCCCCCATCGGGCCCTACGAGGAGGCGTCCGGTGCTCCCGATGCGGAGCGGGACCGCCTCCGGCGCCACCCCGAGGACGTCGCCCAGGATCGACCGCAGCGCGGTCCGGGTCTCGACGAAGCGGGTCCGGGCCGCCGCGTCGGAGTACGCGTGGGCGCGCCGGAGCTCCGCGGGGGACAGGACCGCCCGTCGAGGGGCCCCCGGCTCCGTGCCCGTACCCACGGCGAGGACCCAGACGTCGACGTGGGCCATCGGCTCCTCTCGGGTGGGCACCCCGCGGACCCTACGTCCGTGCCGGGCGGCTCGGATGGCGGAGCTACCGTCCGGAACGTTCCGGCCGACAGGCAACGTTGAGCTCTCCATCCCCCCGAACGGATCACGTCCCCGTGCCACGACGCCAGCTCGTCCTCGGTCTGCTCCTCGGGCTCGTGGCTGCGCTCGTCCCGGTAGCGGCCGCGGGAGCCCAGACGACCCCGCCGCCGACCGCGACGTACGCCGACGTGTGCGCGGACGCGCCGGCGGCCACGGATCTGCGCCGGCTCGTGTTCGGGGTCGCGGACGAGACGCAGTACGGCGCCATCGTCGAGGGCTGCGTGGCCGGGGGAGCGGACGCCTGGGACCTGCTGATCACGGCACCCGGCAACGCCGAGGGGTCCCGGTCCTACCGGTTGTCCCTCCGGACCGTCGGTGGGGTGTCCCCCTTCGAGCTCATCCACGAGGACACGGGGCTGCCGGTCTACGCGAGCTCCGGCACGCACCGCGACGACCGCTCCATCCAGGTGCTCTTCCCGGCCGAGCTCGTGGCGCCGGTGGGCGACGAGCTCCAGCTGCGCGTCGTCACGGCCGACGACGCCCTGCCGGACGTCGGCCGACCCCGCGTCGTGTTCCCCTCCCCCTGCGGTGGGGGGACGGCGCTGCGGACCACCGTCCTGCGGGTCGGCCCCGGGGACACCGCGGCCGTGGCCGCCCGCGCGTCCGCCCTGGGTGTCGAGGTCGGGACCGTCGACGCGACCCTCGGGGCGGTCGAGCTCGTCGATGCCGCCCCGGGCTCGGTCGCCGTCCTGGCACGGCACGCCGAGGTCGAGGCCGTCGAGCCGGGCGCGCCGATGTTCCACGCGGGTGTCACCCCCGACGACCCGCTGTTCCCGTCGCAGCGCGGTCTCGCCATCATCGACGCACCCACGGGCTGGCTCGCACGGACGGCCTCCGCCCTGCGCATCGCGGTGCTGGACGACGGCATCGACGGTCACCGCGCCGACCTGGCCGGCCGTGTGGTCGCCGGCTACGACGTCGTCCGGCGCGTCTCGCTCCCGACGGGCGCCAACTCCGACCTCGGCGGCCACGGGACCAGCGTGGCCGGCATCATCGGGGCCCGTGGCAACGACGGCACCGGCATGGCCGGCACCGACTGGGGAGCAGCGCTGATCCCGGTCCGTGTGTTCGACGAGGCGGGATGCGCGTCGTCGACCGACGTCGCGGCCGGTATCCGGGCGGCGACCGACCTCGGGGCCGAGGTGATCAACCTCTCGCTGGGCGGTGATCGCGGGTCGCAGGTCCTCGACGACGCCATCGCGTACGCGGCATCCCGGGACGTGGTCGTCCTCGCCGCCGCGGGCAACGCCGGTCCGACGGGCGAGCCGATGCACCCCGCCGTGCATCCCGAGGTGATCGCGGTCGGTGCCACGACGAGCGACGACACCATCGCGCCGTACTCCAACCAGGGGGACCACCTCGAGCTGACCGCACCCGGCGGGTCGAGCGGCGACGGCATCCTCACCCTCCTCGAGCGCGACCGCTACGGCGGGCGGATCGGCACGAGCTTCGCCGTCCCGTTCGTCGCGGGCGCCGCGGCCCTCTACCGGGCGGAGCACCCGACGGCGACACGGACCCAGGTCCGGTCCGCCCTCGCCGCCGCGGTGGTCGACCTCGGCGCCGACGGACGCGACCCGGTCTTCGGCCACGGCCGCCTCGACATGGCGGCGCTGCTGTCCGACGCGGGCCAGACGTCCGCGGACGACCCCTGTGCGGGTGCGCCCCCGTCCGGCTTCACCGACGTGGACCCCGCCGGCACCCACGCGGCGAGCATCGACTGCCTGGTCTTCCTCGAGGTCACGCGCGGACTGACGGACGACCGCTACGGGCCCGAGGTCGCGGTCACCCGCGGACAGATGGCGGGGTTCCTCGCCCGCCTCGTGCGGGTCGCCGGGGGGAGCCTCCCGACCGCGAACCCCGACGCGTTCGCGGACGACGACGGCACCACCCACGAGGCGAGCATCGACGCGCTCGCGGCGGTCGGCATCGTGGAGGGGACGGCCAGCGGTGGCTACCGCCCCCACGCCGAGGTGAACCGTGCGCAGATGGCGACGTTCCTGGCCCGCACGTACGCCCACGTCGCCGGCGCGACGCTGCCCGACGGCCCCGACGCCTTCACCGACGACGACGGCAACCCGCACGAGGACAACATCGACCGTGTGGTGGCCGCCGGCATCGCCAAGGGCCTGGCCGACGGCAGCTACGGCCCGACGTTGCGGGTCCGGCGCGACCAGATGGCGAGCTTCCTCGTCCGGCTGGTCCAGGCCCTGGCCGCGGACTGACGCGGGTCTCAGCGCTCCGCGAGGCGGTGATCACGGACGGTGAGTGGCCGGTCGCGCGACCGCCGAGGAGGTCCTAGGCTCGATCTCCGACCGCCATCGCACGCCTGCCGCCTCGCGGCAGGGACCATCCGCGACCGCGGCGAACACGTACGCACGATCCCACATACGGAGGAACGTGATGTCCCGTCTTTCCCTGCGCCGACTGGTGTCGGTCACGGCCGCCGCCGCGCTGGCGTTCAGCCTGCTGCCCGCGAGCGCCGCCTTCGCCCAAGAGCGCAACATCGAGGAGTTCGCCTGCCCGCCCGGCGACGTCACGGACCCGGGGTTCGGTGACGACGACGGCAACTTCGCCGAGGCCGCGATCCACTGCATCGTCTGGTACGACCTCGCGGACGGCACGAGCGACGTGACGTTCTCGCCCAAGTCACTCGTCGGTCGCGGGGCGATGGCGAAGTTCATCGCCAACCTCCTCGAGGTCGGTGGCGTCGCGCTGCCGACCGAGCCGCAGGACCACTTCACCGACGACGAGGACAGCCCGTTCGAGCCGTTCATCAACCAGCTCGCCGAGCTCGGGGTCGTGAAGGGGACCACCGAGACCACCTACTCGCCGGGCCAGGCGGTCAACCGCGGCCAGATGGCGAGCTTCCTCGCCCGCGCCTACCAGGAGATCACCGGCACGGCGCTCCCCGCCGGGAACGACGCCTTCACCGACGACGACGGCACGACGCACGAGGACAACATCGACCGCGTGGCCGCCGCCGGCATCGCCGCCGGCAAGACGACCACGACGTTCGCCCCCGGCGAGTCGGTCTCGCGCGACCAGATGGCGCTGTTCCTCGCCCGGGAGCTCGACCTCCTGGTCGAAGAGGGCTTCGTGACCGTCCCGCGCGGCACCGCCGACAACGAGACCGCGCTCGACGTCCCGGAGCTGCTCCGGGTCGAACGGGCCAACGACACGACCGTCCGGTTCGTGTTCGACGAGTCGCTGAACAACACGGTGAACGACGCCGCGTTCGCGCTCTACAGCTTCGACGCCACGCGCACGCCGGCGAGCTCGACGTCGCGCTTCGAGGGCGACACCGTCGTCGCGACCTTCCCCGAGGGCGCGGTCGAGGACGCCGTGATCGGCGCGGTCGCTGCCGGTGCCGTCCAGGACGGCGACGCCAACACCAGTCCCGAGGGCCACGCGGCGCTGCAGAACGTCGTGCTCGCCGCCGGGACCACCGCCGCGCCGGACCTCCAGGCCGTGACGGTCTCCGGCAACGATGCCACGTTCACCTTCGATGAGCCGGCGTTCAACCTCGAGCCCGCGGGCTACCACCTCGTCCTCGCGGACGGGACCGACGAGGTCGGTGCCTTCCAGGGTGGCGACGGGACCGCCACGCACACGGTCACGTTCGATCTCCCGGAGGGTGCCTCCGTCGCCTACGGCTACGTCGACGACGGCACGGTGTCGGACACCGAGGACGACGGGAACCCGACGAACGGCGCCGAGGGCGTGCTCAACGTCCTGCAGGAGGCACACGTCTCCGCGACCGGGCAGACCAACCGCCCGGACCTCGCGAGCATCACCATCGTGAGCCCGACCCAGGTCGACTACGTCTTCGACGAGAACGTCACCCTCGTGAGCGGCAACCAGCTCCAGCCGGCGGGGACGTTCGAGGTGTACTTCACCGACGCGACCACCGAGGCGGCGGCGTCGCGGGAGAAGACCGCGAACAACACCATCCGCGCGACCTTCGCCGAGGGCGTGCTGAACGACTTCGTCGCGGGTGGGATCGTCAACGCCTCGGCCGTGACCGGGGCCAACGGCGCGAACCAGCCGCAGGAGCTCGGCCGGCCGCTGACCTTCGAGGCCGGCGACACCGCCGCGCCCGATCTCGTCAGCGCCACGATCACCGAGGACGGCGACGCACGGGTCGTCCGGTACACGTTCGACGACGACGTCGCCACCGTGACCGACGGGACCGCGTTCAAGGTCTACGCCGCGGACGGGTCGAGCGACGCGTTCCTCGCGGCCGCGCAGTTCCCGCCGAGCGACGGCTCCTGCACCGTCGACACCCAGCAGCCGACGGTCGTGGAGTGCCGCGTGACGGCAGCCGACGACGAGGACCTCCACACGTTCCTCGCCACCGCGGTCGTCGCGGCGGTCGAGCGCGACGCGGTCGAGGGTGAGGACGGCCACCGCAACGCCGAGGGCGCGGCGGTCCTCGACGGCGCCGTCTGACCGACGGCGACGCACGGCACGACGGAGCGGGCCCTCGGGCCCGCTCCGTCCGTTCTGCGTCACCCGCGCACCGGTGCGTCGTTGACAGGTGAGCACCGGGAGGACGTCGAAACCTCCTCCCGGTGGGTGGAGCGCGTACCCTTCACCCGCGGCCGTGGGGGCCGTCGCACCACATCCTTCTCGATCACTCCTCGGGGGTTCTCCGATGTCCGTCTCCTCCCTCCCGCGCCGCGCTCTGGGTGCCCTCGCGGCCGTGGGCCTGCTCGTCGGGCTCCTCCCGGTCGCGGCGTCCGCCGCCACCCCGGCGCCCCGCGACATCACGAAGTTCGCCTGCCCGGCGAACGAGGTCCCGGACCCGAAGTTCTCCGACGACGACCAGACGACCGCCGAGCACCGGGCGTCGATCGCCTGCATCGTGTGGTACGAGCT
>JAHWJY010000192.1 GCA_019348135.1 Actinomycetota bacterium | reverse complement strand
ACATCCCGCCGCCGCTGCGGCAGGCGCCGGCACGTCCGGCCCAGCCCCAGCCCGGCGCGCGTCCGGCCGGCCCCGGCGGGCCGGGCACCGGTCGCGGACCCGGAGGCCCCGGTGGCCCCGGTGGCCCCGGGGGTCCGGGCGCCCGCCCCGGCTCGCCCTACCGCCAGCCGGTGGGCCGCGGCGGTCCCGGGGGAGGCCCGGGTGGGCCCGGTGGTGGTCCCGGCGGGGCCGCTCCCAAGCCCGGCGCGCCGTCCGGCAAGACGCGGCGCAAGAAGCAGGCCAAGCGCAACCCCGAGGAGCAGGAGCTCCAGGGGCAGCCGCACCTGCGCAACCTCCCGCTCGAGCAGCAGATCTCGGTCGAGCGCATCGAGGTCCTGTCCGGCATCACGGTCGGCGAGCTCGCCGACAAGCTCGGGGTCGCCGGTGCCGCCCTCGTGAAGAAGCTCTTCGAGATGGGCGAGATGGCGACCGTGCAGCAGTCGCTGCCGGACGACACCATCGAGATCCTCGGTGAGGAGCTCGGCTTCGACGTGCACTTCCTCTCCGACGAGGAGGTCGAGTTCGGCATCGAGGCGCCGGACGACCCGGCCGACCTCGAGCCCCGTGCGCCCGTCGTGACCGTCATGGGTCACGTCGACCACGGCAAGACCGCGCTGCTCGACGCGATCCGCCAGACCGACGTGATGGGCGGCGAGGCCGGCGGCATCACCCAGCACATCGGCGCCTACCAGGTCCACCACGGCGACGACCGCATCACCTTCATCGACACCCCGGGCCACGAGGCGTTCACCGCCATGCGTGCCCGTGGTGCGCAGGTGACCGACATCGTCATCCTCGTGGTCGCGGCGGACGACGGGGTCATGCCCCAGACGGTCGAGGCGATCAACCACGCCAAGGCCGCCGAGGTGCCGATCGTCGTCGCCATCAACAAGATGGACAAGGAAGGCGCGCAGCCGGACAAGGTCAAGGGCCAGCTCACCGAGTACGAGCTGGTGGCCGAGGACTACGGCGGCGAGACCCCGATGGTCCCCGTGTCGGCGCACACCAAGGAGGGCCTCGACGACCTGCTCGAGATCCTCACGATCCAGGCCGAGCTGCTCGAGCTCAAGGCCAACCCGAACAAGCCGGCGCGTGGTCGCGTCGTCGAGGCGCACCTCGACAAGGGTCGCGGCCCCGTCGCGACCGTCCTCGTCCAGGCCGGCACCCTCCGCAAGGGAGAGATCCTCGTCGCCGGTGAGGCCGACGGTCGCATCCGGGCGATGTTCGACGAGCACGGGGCGCAGGTCGACGAGGCGATCCCGGGCCAGCCGGTCCAGATCCTCGGTCTCGCCGAGATCGCCGAGGCCGGCGACGAGTTCCGCGTCGTGACCAACGAGCGCGAGGCCCGCGACATCGCGGAGCGTCGCCAGGAGCGTCACCGTCGCGCCGAGCTCGCCGAGCAGGCCCGTCCGAAGACCCTCGAGGACTTCACGGCCGAGGTCGAGGCCGGCGAGAAGGCGACGCTGAACGTCATGATCAAGGCCGACGTCTCCGGCTCCGCCGAGGCGCTCGAGAGCTCGCTGCTCAAGCTCGAGCTCGACGAGGTGCAGGTCAAGGTCGTGTCGAAGGGCGTCGGCGCCGTCAACAAGTCCGACGTGATGCTCGCCGAGACCTCGGACGCGATCCTGATCGCGTTCAACGTCCGGCCGGACGCCAACGCCCGCGAGGAGATCGACCGCTCCGGCGTCGACCTCCGGATGTACAAGATCATCTACGAGGCGATCGAGGACATCGAGCGGGCCGTCAAGGGCCTGCGGGCACCCGAGTTCCGCGAGCAGATCATCGGCGAGGCCGAGGTCCGCGAGATCTTCAAGGTCCCGAAGATCGGCTTCGTGTTCGGCTGCATGGTCTCCAACGGCGTGCTGCGCCGCGAGGCCGGCGTGCGCGTCATCCGCGAGGGTGTCGTCATCGCCGAGGACGAGCTCACGTCGCTCAAGCGCTTCAAGGACGACGTCAAGGAGGTCTCGGCCGGCTACGAGTGCGGCCTGGGCCTGAAGAACTTCCAGGACGTCAAGGAAGGCGACGTGATCGAGGCCTTCGAGACGGTCGAGGTCGAACTCGACTAGCGCGATGCGAGTTCCCCTTCCGGGGCGTCCTCGACCGACCGAAGATGCAGCCATGACGAGCGACAGCCAGGCACCGGGGGCGGTCCACGTCGGGATGATGCGGGTGGACCTCCACCTCCCCGGCGTGGACAGCCTCAAGGGCAAGCGGGCGCTGCTCAACAAGGCCAAGGCCGCGCTCGTCCGCGATCTCGGGGTGAGCGTGTCCGAGGTCGGCTACCAGGACCTGTGGCAGCGCGGCGCGCTCGGCGTGGCCGTGGCGGCTTCGAGCATCACCGGCGCGGACCGCGTGCTCGACCGGGTGGTCGCCGTGATCGAGCGCGACCCGCGGGTCGTCGTGATCGCCGCGGTCGGTGACGTACAGGTGCTCGAGAGCGAGACGGACATGGAGGTCGACGGATGGTGAAGAAGCGCAACCCCCGGCTCGAGGGGACCGTCCGCGAGGCCATCGCCGACATCCTCGAGACCGAGTTCGCCGACCCCCGGCTGGCGTTCGTGACCATCACCGAGGTGGAGGTCACCCAGGACGTCAAGCAGGCCACGGCGTACTACACGACCCTCGACCCCGACCTCATCTCGTCCGACCCGCGTCGCTCCCGCGGCCACCGCGTCGCGCCGGCGCACGAGGTCGCCGCCGCGTTGGAGTCGTCCGCCCCCCGGGTGCAGAGCCTGCTCGCGCGTCGTGTGCGCATGCGCAACACGCCCCAGCTGACCTTCGTCCCCGACCCCGTCGCCGAGCACGCGTCCCGGGTCGATGCGCTCCTCGCCGAGGTGCGCCGCGACGGCGGCATGGGCGAGCCCGGCGAGCCGGACGACGGCAGCGCGCCCGGAGGGGACGCGTCGTCGTGACCGACTACGAGGGCCCCGAGCGGCGGCGCGGCGACGCGGCGGACGCGGCCTGGCAGCGAGAGATCCCCGACGCCGAGTGGGACGACGCGGTCGCCCGCATCCGGGCGACCGGCGAGGCGGGTGGCGAGATCCTGCTGCTGTGCCACAGCGACCCCGACGGTGACGCGCTCGGATCGCTCCTGGCGTTGCACCTGAGCCTCGGACGGCTGGGGTTCCGGTCCGTGGCGTCCTGGGGCTCCGAGCCCTTCCAGGTGCCCCCGCAGTACACCTTCCTCCCGGGTCTCGACGAGCTCACCCCCCCGGCGGAGGTGCCACGCGACCCCGCGCTGGTCGTCACGCTCGACGCGGGCAGCCGCGACCGCCTCGGGAGCCTCGCGGGCCTGGTCGACGGGCGCCCGACGATCGTCGTGGACCACCACGCCAGCAACACCCGCTTCGGCACGACGCACCTGGTCGCCGCCAGCGCCGCGGCGACCGCCGTCCTGACCGAGGAGCTCATCTCCCGGCTCGGCGGTGACGTCGACACGGACCTCGCCGCCTGCCTCTACGTGGGGCTCGTGACCGACACCGGTCGCTTCCAGTACGCCAACACCGACCGCTCCGCCATGGAGCTCGGCAGCCGCCTGCTCGACCGGGGCATCGACCACGACGCCATGAGCCGGCAGATGTTCGACACGCACTCGTTCGGCTACCTCAAGGTGATGGGGCGGATGCTCGACCGGGCCGTGTTCGTCCCGCGCGCCAGCCTCGTCCACGGGTGGGTCACCGAGAACGACCTCAACGCCTACGGGGTGGCGGTGGAGGAGCTCGAGGACCTCATCGACCTCCTCCGCACGGTCGACTCGGCCGAGGTCGCCATGATGTCGAAGGAGACGGGCCCGGGGGAGTGGCGGGTGTCGCTGCGCTCGAAGGGCCGCATCGACGTGGGCCGGCTGGCGCAGCACCTCGGCGGGGGCGGGCACGCCTTCTCGGCCGGGTTCTCCGCGCAGCTGCCCCTGGACGAGCTCGTCGCCCGCGTCGTCGACGTGCTCGGCCACGAGGACGTCGTGACGGCGGACGCCGGCACGCCCGGCGGCGGCAGCTGATGGGGCGCCGGCGCGGACGGCGCGACGGGGGACCCGATCTCGAAGGGGTGCTCGTCGTCGACAAGCCCGCCGGCATGACCTCCCACGACGTGGTGCAGGTCGTGCGCCGGGCCGCCGGGCAGCACCGCGTAGGGCACACGGGCACGCTCGACCCGGACGCGACGGGCGTGCTCGTCTGCTGCCTGGGACGCGCCACCAAGCTCGTGTCCCACCTCCAGG
>JAHWJY010000058.1 GCA_019348135.1 Actinomycetota bacterium | reverse complement strand
ACGTCACGGCGACCGACATCTCGGTCGCGGACCGGCTCGGCTACGTCATCAAGCTGCTCGGGATCGCGAGCGAGGTGGACGACCAGGTCGCCGTCCGGGTGCACCCGACGTTCCTGCCGAAGACCCACCCGCTCGCCTCGGTGCGCGACTCGTTCAACGCGATCTACGTCGAGGCGGACGCCGCGGGCGAGCTGATGTTCTACGGCCGCGGCGCGGGCGCGCTGCCGACCGGTTCGGCCGTGGTCGGGGACCTCATCGACGCCGCCCGCAACGTCCAGCGCACCACCCGCGGACCGGTCGAGTCCGTCCACCGGGGCCGCAGCATCCGACCGATCCAGGAGCTGCAGACGCAGTACTACGTGCTGCTCGACGTCGACGACACCGCCGGGGTGCTGGCCGCGGTGGCCACGACGTTCGGACGCAACGACGTCTCCATCGCCCAGGTGTGGCAGGAGGGACAGGGCGACCACGCACAGCTGGTCCTGATCACCCACCGGGCCCTCGAGGGGGCGCTGCGCAGCTGCGTACGGGACCTCCAGAACACCGACGGCGTCCGCAACGTCGCGAGCGTGATGCGGGTCGAGGCGGAGGTCTTCAACTGATGCCCCACGTCTGGCGCGGGATCATCGAGGAGTACCGCGAGCGCATGCCGGTCTCCGACGACACGCCCATCGTGAGCCTGCGCGAGGGCGGCACCCCACTGATCCACAGTGAGGCCCTCTCGGAGCTGACCGGCTGCGAGGTCCACCTCAAGTTCGACGGCGTCAACCCCACGGGCTCCTTCAAGGACCGCGGGATGACGATGGCGATCACGAAGGCGGTCGAGGCCGGCGCCAAGGCGGTCGTGTGCGCCTCGACCGGCAACACGTCGGCGTCCGCCGCCGCCTACGCCGGCAGGGCCGGGCTCACCTGCGGCGTGCTCGTGCCGGCGGGGAAGATCGCGCTGGGCAAGCTCGCCCAGGCGCTCGTCCACGGTGCCACGGTCATCCAGATCGAGGGCAACTTCGACCAGGCGCTCGACATGTGCCGGACGCTCGACGAGAAGTACCCGGTGCAGATCGTGAACTCGACCAACCCGTACCGCATCGACGGGCAGCGCTCCGGTGCCTGGGAGATCTGCGACCAGCTCGGTCGCGCGCCGGACGTGCACGTCATGCCGGTCGGCAACGCCGGCAACATCACGGCCTACTGGCGCGGGTACCGGGAGTACGAGGCCGACGGGATCATCGAGCACCTGCCGGTGATGCGCGGCTGGCAGGCCGCCGGCGCCGCACCCATCGTGCACGGGTACCCCATCGAGAAGCCCGAGACGATCGCCACCGCGATCCGCATCGGCAACCCCGCGTCCTGGGACTCGGCGGTCGAGGCGGCGGAGCAGTCGGGTGGGTCCATCCGGGCGGTCACCGACCGGCAGATCCTCGATGCCTACCGGCGGCTCGCCCGCCAGGGCGTGTTCGTGGAGCTGGCGTCGGCGGCGTCGGTCGCCGGGCTGCTCGAGCTGCACGCCGCCGGTGAGCTCCCCGCCGGCGGGACGGCCGTGTGCATCCTGACGGGCCACGGGCTGAAGGACCCGGACTGGGCCATCTCCGGTGCCGCCCAGCCACCGACCATCCCCGCGGACGTCGACGCGGCCGCCGAGGTGCTCGGTCTGCAGTGAGGTCGCGCAGCGTCGGCGACGACCTCACGGAAGGGACGGGCAACCAGCTCGTCCAGCTCGTGGACCTCATGCGTCGCAACCGCGACTTCCGGCTGCTCTTCCTCGGGTCGATCGTGTCGTTCCTCGGGGACTGGTTCGCGCTCGTCGCGGTCGCCGGTCTCGTGAAGGAGCTCACCGGGAGCGAGGGCGCCACGGCCTGGGTGTTCGCCGCCGAGGTCCTGCCGATCTTCTTCCTGTCGCCGTTCGCCGGCGTGCTGGCGGACCGGCTCGACCGCAAGAAGCTCATGATCCTGTCCGCGCTCCTGCGGGTCGTCCCGGCGCTCGGGCTCGTCGCCGCGTCCCAGCTCGGCCAGGCGTGGCTGGCCTACGTGTGCGTGGCGTCGATCTCGGCGCTCGCGGCCTTCTACGAGCCGATCGCCTCGGCCGTGCTGCCCAACGTCGTCGACGAGGAGGACCTCTCGCTCGCCATGACCGTGTTCGGGTCGGTCTGGGGGACGATGCTGTTCGTCGGGGCGGCGCTCGGGGGAGCGGCCGCGGCCGCCTTCGGGCGTGAGGCCTCGTTCCTCTTGAACGCCGGCACGTTCGTCGTCACCGCCGGGCTCCTGTGGACCATCCGACGGCCGTTCAACGCCGGCCGCGTCGCGGCGCCGGCGAGCGTGCTGACGCACCTCACCGAGGTGTGGGACTTCGTCCGTCCCCGCAAGGTGACCCGCGCGTTCCTCGTCACCAAGACGGGGGTCGGGGTGGGCAACGGCGTCGTCGGCCTGCTGCCCGTCTTCGCCGTCGACCGGTTCGCGGCCGGGGACGCCGGCATCGGCATCCTCCTCGCGGCGCGAGGGCTCGGTGCCCTGATCGGTCCCTACATCGGACGCCGACTGCACCGCGACGACGGGCGCCGGCTGGTGTTCTGGTGCGGGGCGTCGATCGTCGCCTACGCGATCGCCTACCTGTTCCTGCCGTTCGTCACCGGGCTCTGGGTCGCGGCCGGGTTGATCGTGTTCGCGCACGCCGGCGGCGGCAACCAGTGGATCTCCTCGACCTACGGGCTCCAGCTCACGACCCCGGATGCCGTCCGTGGACGCATCATGAGCCTCGACTTCGGCCTCGCGACGCTCGCCATGGGGCTCTCGGCCATCCTCGCCGGCGTCATCGCGGAGTTCGCGGGTCTCGACGTGGCGGTCTGGACCCTCGCGGCGTTCGCGTTCGTCTACGGCAGCGGCTGGCTCGCCTGGACGCGCGATCTCTGGGGTGCCGACGAGGACCCCGTCGTGCGCGCGCCCAGAGGAGATGTCGCGGCGGCCGTCGAACCCTGAGGGCACCCTCCCGCAGAGGTCCCTCCATGCTCCGTCGTGCCGTCCTGTCCGTGTCCGTCGTCGTCGGGCTCGTCGCCGCGGCGCCGGTCCCCGCCGAGCCCTCCGACCCGCTCGAGCCCGTCACCGACGCGGTCGCGGGCGCGGCCGGCGCCTGCGACCCGACCGACGTGGCCGACTGTCTCCTGCCGTTCCCCAACGACCGGTTCACGGTCGCGGACGACACCACCGCGACCGGACTCCGCATCGACCTCTCGCCGCTGGCGATGCCGCGGAACGTCGCCGGCAAGCCGATCGACCCGACGGAGTGGAACCGCAACGACGGCTTCTCGCCCGGCTCGATGATGCTGACCCACGTCCCCGGCCTCGACCTCGCGCAGACCTGGCGCCACGTCCTCACGGACCTCGGCGCCGAGCCCGGGCGTCCGATCCTCGAGGTCCCGTCCGCGTCGCTGCACGACGACGCCCCGATCGTGCTCGTCAACGCCGAGACGGGGGAGCGGCACCCGTTCTGGGCCGAGCTCGACCAGCACCCGGGGACGCCGCCCGAGGATGCGCTCCTCATCGTGCGTCCGCTCGTCAACCTCGAGGAGGCCACGCGCTACGTGATCGGCCTCCGCGACCTCCGCGGCGCGGACGGCACCGAGCTCACCCCCGGCGATGCCTTCAGGGCCATCCGCGACGACGACGCCGACGACCGGTACGAACGCATCTTCGCGGACCTCGCCGCCCATGCGGACCGCGAGGAGCTCTACCTCGCCTGGGACTTCACGGTCGCGAGCGCCGAGAACCTGGCCGGCCGGGCCCTGCACATCCGCGACGACGCCTTCGCCGGGCTCGGCGACGAGGTCCTCGACGACCTCGAGGTCGCCGGCGCGGCCCCGACGATCACCATCGACTACGTCGACACCGCCGACGGCAACAGCGACCGGGTCGTCCACGGGGCGGTGACGGTCCCCAACTACCTCGTCCTCCCGCAGGAGCGCGTCGACCTCGGCCGTCATCACCGCGACGGCTACGACGTGCCCGCCGTGATGGTCCCGGGATCGCGGTTCTTCTACCCGCCCGGCTCCGAGCTGCCGGCCGTCAACCCCGCCGCGCCGACGATGGAGATCCCGTTCGCCTGCGCCGTCCCGACGACGGCGGTGGACGAGGACGGCCGCGTCGCCGAGCCGGCGATGCCGATCCTCTACGGCCACGGGCTCCTCGGTCAGCGCATCGAGGGGGCGTACTGGTCCGGCGGTCGGCACATGCTGGTGAACCACAACGCGATGAACTGCGGGGTGGACTGGATCGGGATGGCGCAGGAGGACCTCGCCAACGTCGCCTCGATCCTGGGGGACGTCTCGAACTTCGCGAGCCTCGCCGACCGCGCCCAGCAGGGCTTCCTCGGGTTCCTGATGGTCGGCCGCGCGATGATCCACCCCGACGGGTTCGCGTCGCTGCCGCAGTTCCAGGACGTCGAGGGGCGTCCGCTCATCGACACCGACGAGCTGTTCTACGACGGCAACAGCCAGGGCGGGATCATGGGCGGGGCCCTGACCGCGCTGGCCCCCGACTTCACCAAGGCGGTCCTCGGCGTACCGGCGATGAACTACTCCACCCTCCTCAACCGGTCGGTGGACTGGGAGGGCGCCTACGGCGAGGTCTACTACAACACCTACCGGGACCCGCAGGAGCGACAGCTCGGCTTCGCACTGATCCAGATGCTGTGGGACCGCGCCGAGGGCAACGGCTACGCCCACCACATGACGGACGACCCCTACCCCAACACGCCGGCCCACCAGGTCCTGCTCCACGTCGCCTACGGCGACTTCCAGGTCGCCAACGTCGCCGCGGAGGTCCAGGCGCGCACCGTGGGCGCGGCCCTGCTGCCCACGGCGCTGGCGGACGGCCGGCACTGGTCGGTCGATCCGGCGTTCGGCCTCGAGACCTTCGCGGGCACGCTCGCCCGGGGGTCGGCGCTGATCTACTTCGACTCGGGCAACGCCGTCCCGCCGAGCGCGAACCTCCCGCCCGGGCACGTCGGGTCCGACCCGCACGGCCACCCCCGCGGTGACACCCTCGGCGGGGTCCAGAAGGAGCGGTTCCTGCGCCAGGGGCTCGTCTTCGACACGCGCCACGGCGAGCCCTACTACACCAGCCAGTGCGACGACGAGGGCCAGCCCGTGCCGTGCCCGGCACCCAACGACGCGGACTAACGTCCGGGCGCACCCGCCCGCCGTGTCGAGGATCCCCGTGACCGTCCGCCACCACGCCGTCCGCGTGCCCGCGACGACCGCGAACATCGGACCGGGCTTCGACGCCTTCGGTGCCGCCGTCTCCCGTCACCTCTTCGCGCGCAGCCGTGACCGCCACGAGCAGGGCGACCGCGTGGTCACGCGCGGGGAGGGCGCCGGCGAGGTGGCCGCGGGCGACGACAACCTGATCTGGCGCTGCCTCGTCCGGTTCTGCGACACGTTCGAGGTGGCCGTACCCGACGTGGCCGTCGAGGTGGACAACGAGGTACCGCTCGAGCGCGGGCTGGGCTCGAGCTCGGCCGCGATCGTGGCCGGCCTGGCGCTCGCCCGCGCGGTGACGGAGGCCGCGGTGGGTGACCTCCAGCTCGTCGAGCTGGCGACCGAGATCGAGGGACACCCCGACAACGTCGCGCCGGCGGTCCTCGGCGGTTTCGTCGCCTGCGTCCCGGATGTGACGGGGCGGCTCGTGACCAGGCGGGCCCAGCCGGCACCGCGGCTGCGGCCCGTGGCGCTCGTCCCGACCTCGCGGCAGCTCACGAGCGAGGCGCGCGACGTCCTGCCGACGTCCTTCGACCGCCGGGACATGGCGGTCCAGGCGGCGCGTGCCGGCCACGTGGTGGGCGGGATGCTCGGTGCCTGGCCGGTGGCGGCGGCGGCGTCGGGTGACGTGCTCCACGAGCCGGCGCGGCTCGAGGTGATGGGCGCCACCGGCGCCGTGGTCGGCGCGCTGCGATCGCTCGGCGTGCACGCCTGGTTGTCCGGGGCCGGTCCGACGGCGGCGGCGGCGGTCGCACGGGGCGAGGACGGGCAGCTGGCGACGTGCCGGCGGGTCGGCGACGAGCACGGGTTCGAGGTGCTCGTGCTCGACTGGGACCTGTCCGGGACCGTCGCCTGTCCGCGCGGCGGATGCGCCGTCACGGGCGGCCAGACCTGCTCCCACGGCCCTTCCCGAACGGTATGATCGGCCCCGTCCACACGCCGTGACGCGACGTCGCGGATCGATCCCGGACATCTCCGTTCCCGAGCGTTGTCGACGCTCGTCTCCCTCCCTCGCCGTGCCCCGGTACCGGCGTCGGACACCACGAGCCGACGGCGCAGTACCAGGAGTCGACGCCCGTGAAGCTCTTCCTCGACACCGCCAACATCGACGAGATCGCCGAGATCAACCGGTGGGGCATCCTCGACGGGGTGACCACGAACCCGACCCTGGCGGCGCGGGAGGGCAAGGACTTCGCGTCGATGATCAAGGAGATCTGCGCCGAGGTGCGCGGGGACGTCAGCGCCGAGGTCGTCTCGATGGAGACCGACGCGATGGTCGAGGAGGGCCGCAAGCTCGCCGCCATCGCGGACAACGTGGTCGTCAAGGTGCCGCTGATCCCGACCGGCCTCGGCGCGGTCGCCCAGCTGTCGAGCGAGGGCATCCGCACCAACGTCACGCTCTGCTTCTCGCCGACCCAGGCGATCCTGGCGGCCCGCGCCGGCGCGACCTACGTCTCGCCGTTCCTGGGCCGACTCGACGACATCGCGGCCGACGGCATCGCGCTGCTGTCCGAGATCTGCGAGATCTTCCGCGTCCAGGGCTACGCGACCGAGGTCCTCGCGGCGTCCCTCCGCCACCCGCAGCACGTCGCCCATGCGGCACTCGCGGGTGCCGACATCGCCACCATGCCGGCGAAGGTGTTCCGGCAGATGGTCAAGCACCCACTGACCGACAAGGGCCTCGAGGACTTCACGGCCGACTGGCAGGCGTACCAGGACGCGATGGGGTCGTAGACGACCCCTCCCTCCGCACATCCCTCCTCGGAGAACCCTCCCCATGGACCGCAACGTCCTCGAGCGCAAGGCCCTGATCGAGCTGCGCCAGATCGCGTCGACCCTCGGGCTGGACGGCTACCAGGGCCTGAAGAAGGCCGAGCTCGTCGACCTCATCGTCGGTAAGGGCGGTGTCGCCGCGGCCAACGGCAACGGGCATGCCCCGGGCAACGGCAAGGCCGGCGACGATCGGGTCGGAACGACGATCGAGTCCGACGATCGTCCGGAGCGGTCACAACCGCGCGAGCGTCGGCGCAAGAGCCGCGGCTCGAGCGGCGAGCCCAAGCAGGAGGACCTCGAGGAGGCGGAGGTCCGGGAAGGGGTGCTCGATCTGCTGCCCGAGGGGTACGGCTTCCTCCGCACGACCGGCTACCTCGCCGGCGACAAGGACGTCTACGTCAGCCAGTCGTTCGTGCGCCGCTTCGACCTGCGCCGCGGTGACCTCGTGCGGGGACCGATCCGCCGCAACAAGAACAGCGACAAGTTCCCGGCGCTGGCCCGCATCGACGCCATCGAGGGTGAGCCGCCGCGTGAGGACGAGCGCCGCGTCGACTTCACCAAGCTGACGCCGCTGTTCCCGACCGAGCGCCTCCGCCTCGAGACGGAGGAGCGTTCCCCGATCTCGATGCGCATCGTCGACATGATGTCGCCGATCGGCAAGGGTCAGCGTGGACTCGTCGTGTCCCCGCCGAAGGCCGGCAAGACCACGGTGCTGAAGCAGCTCGCGAAGGCGATCGAGACCAACGATCCCGACGTGCACCTGATGGTGCTGCTCGTCGACGAGCGGCCCGAGGAGGTCACCGACTTCCAGCGGTCCACCACCGGGGAGGTCATCTCCTCGACCTTCGACCGCCCCGCTGACGACCACACCCAGGTGGCCGAGCTGTGCATCGAGCGGGCCAAGCGGCTCGTCGAGCGCGGCCGCGACGTGGTCATCCTGCTCGACTCCATCACGCGGCTCGGGCGGGCGTACAACCTCGCGGCGCCGGCCTCGGGCCGGATCCTGTCCGGTGGCATCGACTCGGCCGCGCTGTACCCGCCGAAACGCTTCTTCGGTGCGGCCCGCAACATCGAGGAAGGTGGCTCGCTCACCATCATCGCGACCGCGCTGATCGAGACCGGCTCGAAGATGGACGAGGTCATCTTCGAGGAGTTCAAGGGCACCGGGAACATGGAGCTGCGTCTCGACCGTCGGATGGAGCAGAAGCGCATCTTCCCCGCGGTGGACATCCAGGCCTCGGGCACGCGCCGGGAGGAGCTGCTGCTCGAGCCCACCGAGCTCGAGACGGTCTGGAAGCTCCGACGCCTCCTGTCCTCGATGGACGCGAGCGCCTCGCTCGAGCTGCTCATCGACAAGCTCAAGGCGACCAAGTCGAACGCGCAGTTCCTCCAGATGATCGCCAAGTCCAACCTGGGCAGCTGATGGGACGCCGGCTGCTGGCCGAGTTCCTCGGCACCGCGTTCCTGCTCGTCGCGGTCGTCGGCTCCGGCATCGTGACGGCCAGCGACGGTCCCGCGTCGACCCAGCTGTTCCAGCACGCGGTCGTCGTCGGCGCGGCGTTGACGGCGCTGATCGTCACGTTCGGGCCGGTCTCGGGAGCGCACTTCAACCCCGTCGTGACGCTCGTCGACGCGTGGTTCGGCGGCCTCGAGGCGCGGCTCGCGGCGCGTTACGTGGTCGTCCAGCTCCTGGGCGCCGTCGCCGGCGTCGTGCTCGCGAACGCGATGTTCGGCGAGCCGCTCGTCGCGCTGTCGGGCACGGCACGCAGCGGAGCCGCCGTGGTGCTGGGGGAGGTGGTGGCGACCTTCGGGCTGGTGCTCGTCATCTTCGGGACCGTGCGCTCCGGCAACCTCCGGGCCGTCCCCGCGACCGTCGGCGCGTACATCGCGGCGGCCATCTTCTTCACCTCGTCCGCGTCGTTCGCCAACCCGGCGGTCACGGTCGCGCGGTCCCTCACCGACACCTACACCGGCATCGCGCCGGGCGGCATCGCCGGCTTCATCGCCGGACAGGCGGTCGGAGCCGTCGCCGCGGCGTTGGTCGTCGCCTGGCTCTTCGCGCCGCAGCCGGCCGACGCCGCCAACGTCGTGGTCCCGCACGACGACCCCAACGAGCTCGATCGGAGCGCCCGTGTCTGACGTCCCCAGCGTGCTGTTCCTGTGCGTCCACAACGCCGGGCGCTCCCAGATGGCCGCCGGTTGGCTGCGCCACCTCGCCGGCGACCGCGTCGAGGTGCGCTCCGGGGGTTCCACCCCGGGCGACGCCCTGAATCCGATGGCCGTCGCGGTGATGGACGAGGTCGGCATCGACATCACCGACCAGCGACCGCGGGCCTGGGACGCGGAGACGCTCGACGCCTCCGACGTGATCATCACGATGGGTTGCGGCGACACCTGCCCCGTGCTGCCGGGCAAGCGCTACCTCGACTGGGAGCTCGACGACCCGGCCGGTCGACCGATCGAGGAGGTCCGTCCCGTCCGCGACGACATCGAGCGGCGGGTCCGCGGGCTGCTGGCCGAGCTCGGGGTCGAGCCGCGGGCGTGAGCCAGGCGCCGGACCCGGACGACCGGCTCGCGCGCCGACTCGGGACCTCCGACGCCGTCACGATCGGGCTCGGCGCGATGATCGGCGCCGGCGTGTTCGCCGCGCCCGGTCCGGCCGCGGCGGCCGCCGGCACGTGGCTCCTGGTCGGACTGCTGCTCGCCGCCGTCGTCGCGTACGCCAACGCGACGTCGTCCGCGCAGCTCGCGGCGCTCCACCCCGAGTCCGGCGGCACCTACGTCTACGCGCGGGCGCGGCTCGGCAGCTACTGGGGGTTCCTCGCCGGGTGGAGCTTCGTGGTGGGCAAGACCGCCAGCCTCGCCGCGATGGCGCTCACGTTCGGGGCGTACGTCTCGGAGGCGTACGCGCGCCCCTTCGCGCTCGCCGCCGTCGTGACGCTCGCCGTCGTGAACTACCGCGGGATCCAGCGCACCGCCCGGCTCACCCGGCTGCTCGTGGCCGCCGTCGTCGCCATCCTCGTCACCGTCGTCGCGGCGACGCTGCTCGGCGGAGCCCCCGCCGTCGCCAACCTCACGACCGACCTCCCCACCGGCGCCTGGGGGGTCCTACGGTCCGGCGGGCTGCTGTTCTTCGCCTTCGCCGGCTACGCGCGCATCGCCACCCTCGGCGAGGAGGTCCACGACCCGGCGACGACGATCCCGCGCGCGATCCCCATCGCCCTCGGCATCGTGGTGGCCCTGTACGCCGTCGTCCTGGGGAGCACGCTCCTCGCGGTCGGGCCGGAGACGATGGCGGCATCGCCGGCCCCGCTCGCGGCTGCGGTCGAGGCCGGCCGGTTCTCCAGCGTCGTCCCGGTCGTCCGGGTGGGCGCCGCGGTGGCGGCCGCGAGCGTGCTGCTGTCGCTCCTCGCCGGCGTGAGCCGCACCGCGCTGTCGATGGCGCGTCGGCGGGAGCTACCGGGCGGGCTGGCCGCGGTGCACCCCGTGCACCGGACGCCCTACCGGGCGGAGGTGGCGGTGGCGGTCGTGGTGTGCGCCATCGTGCTGGTCGCGGACCTCCGGGGCGCGATCGGGTTCAGCTCGTTCGCCGTCCTCACCTACTACGGCCTCGCCAACGCCTCGGCGTGGACGCTCGCGGCCGGCGAGCGCCGCTGGCCCCGCTGGCTCGCAGGGCTGGGCGTGGGCCTCTGCGCGCTCCTCGCCGTCACCCTGCCCCCGGCCGCCGTCGGAGGCGGGGCGGCAGTGCTCGGGGCGGGCTCGGTCGTGTGGTGGTCGACGGCCCGTCAGCGCTTGTCCTCCGAGTAGGTCGCGACGCGCGCGAGGACCTCCTCGTCCGCGAGCTCGATCCGGCCCACGGAGGTCGGCGGCTGGGGGTCGTACTCGATCATCAGCTGCATCGCCTCGGCGGCGGTCCGGTCCACGAGCAGCTCCGACAGCCGCAGGGCCATGTCGATGCCGGACGACACGCCGGCGGCCGTGACGATCCGGTGGTCGAGGTGCTCCACCACGCGCTCGGACACGGGCTCCGCGCCGAGTCGGCGCAGGACGTCGCGGGCACCCCAGTGGGTCGTCGCCGTGAGCCCCTCGAGGAGGCCCGCGGCCGCCAGGAGCAGCGACCCGGTGCAGACCGAGGTGGTGAAGCGGGTACCCGTGTGGACGTCCCGCAGCCACCCGAGCAGCTGCTCGTCCTCGAGCAGCGCCCGCGTGCCGATCCCGCCTGGGACCACCACGACGTCCGGACGCGTGACCTCGTCGAAGGTGGCGTCGACGTCGAGTCCGAGGAAGCCGTTCTCGGTCCGCACCGAACCGCGCTCGGCGCCGACGAACACGACCGTCGCCCCGGGCAGGCGCTGGAGGACCTCGTACGGGCCGACGGCGTCGAGCGCGGTCACGGCGTCGAAGAGCGGGATGGCGATCTGCACGGGCACCTCGGGTCGGGGGA
This sequence comes from Actinomycetota bacterium, assembly GCA_019348135.1. Classification (GTDB taxonomy): domain Bacteria; phylum Actinomycetota; class Nitriliruptoria; order Nitriliruptorales; family Nitriliruptoraceae; genus JAHWJY01. The sequence continues at coordinate 2,080 of JAHWJY010000058.1, read as the reverse complement.
GATGCAGCCTGCCACCCGCCGGCGATCCGGGCAGCGCATGTCGCGATGGCGACATCCGCTGCCCCGATCGCGGTCCGGAGAGGGCGCCGCGACTACCGTTCGGGTCCCGCCCCCCCGGAGCCGTCCCGATGCAGGACCTCGCCACGCTCGTCCAGGCCCACGAGGACATCTACCGCTCGTTCACGGGGCTCGTGCGTGACCTCGCCGACGACGAGTGGGACCGCACCACCGGCTGTCCCGGCTGGACGGTCCGCGACCAGGTCGCCCACGTGGTGAGCCTCGAGGCGCTCCTCGCCGGCGAGCCCTTCCCGTCGGACCACCAGCTGCCGGACGGCCTCCCGCACGTCCGCGACGAGGTCGGCCGGTTCATGGAGGTGCTCGTCGACGTGCGCAGAGGTCGGTCCGCCGCCGACCTCGTCGCGGAGCTCGAGGACGTGTTCGTCCGCCGGCGCGACCAGCTCGCCCGGCACACCGACATCGCCGAGGAGGCACCGAGCCTGCTGGGCGGGACGCAGCCGCTCTTCCGCACGCTGCCGATCCGCGTCACCGACCTCTACTCCCACGAGCAGGACGTCCGGCGCGCGGTGCAGCGGCCCGGGCACGTCACCGGGCCGGCGCCCGAGGTGACCGTCGACCGGTTCGGGAAGGGCCTCGCCGCGACGCTGCCGGAGCGGGTGGACGCCGAGGCCACGGTCCGGTTCGAGATCGACGGGGAACCGGGTCGGACCGTCACGGTCGAGCTCGGATCCGGCGGTGGCGCCCTCCTGCGCCTGCCGGTCACCGTGGCGCAGTTCGTCGCCCTCGGAGGCGGCCGGTCGGACGCACCCGGCGTCGACGACCTCGACGTGGACGGCGACCGGGAGCTGGCACGTCGGGTCCTGGCCGCCTGCGGTCTCACGCCCTGACCGGAGGCGAGGGAACGTCCGCCGCCGTCGCTGCGTTGGGGACCGTCCGGTACGCTGGCGGCGAGCCGCCGGTGACCCGGCGGCATCTCCGTGGGTCGGCGCACGAGCACGATCCCCCGCCGCCCACCATCCAGCCTCGTCCGACGACCTCGTCGTCGTGCGAACATCCCCGAACAACGCGGTCCGGTCGGCATCGGACCGCCCCGGAGGGACCTCCATGAAGCAGGGCATCCACCCCGAGTACACGACCACCAAGGTCACCTGTTCCTGCGGGAACACGTTCGAGACCGGCGGCACGGCGGAGAAGATCTCCGTCGAGCTCTGCTCCGAGTGCCACCCGTTCTACACGGGCAAGCAGAAGCTCGTGGACACCGGTGGGCGGGTCGACCGCTTCAAGCGGCGTCTCGAGAAGAAGGGCTGACCGCAGCTCCCACCGCCACGCCGCCGGCAGTCGCCGGCGGCGTCGCTGTTCCCCCGCGAGGAGGTCGCCGCCTGCCGGGCACCGTGGCCGGGTCGTCCTGGGAAGCCTGTCGTTGAACGTCACCCGGGTCGGGGCGGCGGCGTGGGCGGCGCGGCGGGAGCGCGCACGGGTAAGCGCTCTGCGCACATCGTGGAACGGGCCGTGACCCGAAGTGACCAGCTGTCGCTGACCCCCGCGAGCGTGGCGCCCCCCCGCCCCCCCACCCGCCACCCAGGAGCACCCCATGGCCTTCCTCGAATCCCTCCTCGCCGCAGCCGCCACCAAGGCCGGCGTCGCGGCCGCCGGCGTCGCCCTCACCGTCAGCGGTGTCGGCGCCGCCGCCGTGACCGGCAACCTGCCGGCCGACATCCAGACCCAGGTCGACGAGCTGATCGGCACCGAGCGCGGTGACGACGGCGACGAGACCGGCACGACCGACGCCGGCGAGCTCGAGACGACCGAGGTCGTCGGCGAGGAGCTCGAGGGCGACGACGCCGGTGCCGCCGACGAGGGTGTCGGCTCCGACGTCTCCGAGGCCGTCGCCAACGTCGACCCGACCCTCGAGGGCCGTGAGCGTGGCGAGGCCGTCTCCGACGCCGCCCGCACCGCCAACGGCTCGAGCGACCAGGGCCAGGCGGACGCGCGCCGTGAGGAGGCCGCGACCCGCGCCGAGGCCGGCCAGGCCAACGCCGACGGCGCCGCCGACGAGGCCGAC
>JAHWJY010000191.1 GCA_019348135.1 Actinomycetota bacterium | reverse complement strand
CGCGGCACCTCGTCGGGCACGGGCAGACGACGGATCCCGAGCTCGGCCACGCGGACCCCCTCGATCCGCGTCACCGTGAACTCCCACCCGTCGTGCTCCACGGTCTCGCCGACGTCCGGGATGTGGCCCAGCCGGTCGATGACGAACCCGGCGACCGTCTCGTACTCGCCGGCCGGGAGCGACGAGCCCGTGAGCTCGTCGATGCGGTCCGCCCGGAGCGTCCCCTGCACGACGAACCGCCCGACACCGACGCGCCGGACCCGCGCGACCTCCCGGTCGAACTCGTCCTCGATCTCGCCGACCAGCTCCTCGAGGATGTCCTCGACCGTCACGATCCCGGCGATGCCGCCGTACTCGTCGACGACGATCGCGAACGTGCGGTGCTCGCGCCGGAACTGCGACAGCAGCCGGCGCAGGGGGTGGGACTCGGGCACGACCAGCGAGTCCGCGGCGAGGTCGGCCACCCGCGTCGTGGCGCGCGCGTCGGCCGGCACCTGGAGCAGGTCCTTGATGTGGATGCTCCCGAGCACCTCGTCGTCGTCGCTGCCCCGGATCGGGAAGCGCGAGTGCCCCGTCTCGCGCGAGAGGTCGCGGAGGTCCTCGAGGGTGGCCTCGGGCGCGATCCAGGTGACGTCGGGCCGCGGGATCATGACCTCGCTCACGCGACGGTCGCCGAGCTCGACCGCCCGCCGCAGGAGCAGCGCCTGCTCCTCGCTGAGCGCGCCCTCCTCGCCCGAGGCGGAGATGATCCGCGACAGCTCGTCGAGCGAGTGCCCACCGAGGAGCTCCTCGGTGTGGTCGATGCCGAAGAGGCGGCCGGACATCCAGGCGGCGGCGCGGTCGAAGACCCGGATGATCGGCCCGAACACGATCCCGAACGCGCGCATGGCGCCGGAGACGCGCAGCGCGACGGGCTCGGGCCGGGAGATCGCGAGGTTCTTGGGGGCGAGCTCCCCGAACAGCATCTGCAGCACGGTCGAGAGCAGGAACGCCCCGCCGAGGGTGATCCCGGTCGCCGTCCCGGCGGGCAGGCCGAGCGCGTCGACCGCCGGGCGCAGCGCGCCACCGACGGCGTCCTCGGCCAGGAAGCCGACGACGAGGGAGGTGGCGGTGATGCCGAACTGCGCGGCGGACAGGACGAAGGAGAGGTTCGACAGCTCCCGGAGGACCGTGCGGGCACGCCGGTCGCCGGTCTGGGCCAGCTCCTCGATGATGCCGCGCTTGGTGGCGACGAGGGAGAACTCCGCGGCCACGAACAGCCCGTTCGCCGCGATCAACGCCGCGACGAGCGCGAGCGAGAGGCCGACGTTCACGGGCGGCCCCATCGCGGGCGGGGAGGATGGTCGTCGGGGCTCACGGGCCCGACGTTAGCCGTTCGCATCCCGGACGAAGCTGACGCGACAGGTCACCTCGGCCACCTCGGGGACCGACACCCGGTCGTCGCCGATCGCCACGAGGTCGCGACGTTCGCCGGGCCGCACGGTCACGGCGATGTCACGCACGCCCGACGACACGGCCTCGCCGTCCACGAGCACCTCGACCGTGAGGGTGCCGCGGGCCACGATGGCGCGGTCGCCGTCGACCTCGAGCCAGGCGGGGCACTGCGCGCGGCGCGGGGCCGAGCGGTCCTCCTCGCCGGCGAGGTCGATGAGCGACACCCGCAGCGGCTCGCTGCCCTCGCGCGTCACGACCGGGGCGGCGCTCACCTCGGACCAGACGTAGCGCGTCCCGCCCTCGCCATCGTCCTCCTCGTCGCGGAACCAGGTGACGTAGCTGTGCCCTTCGCGGCTCTCGAGCGCCTCCGGCTCGGGGGACGGCGAGGGCGCGGGGCTCGGGCTCGGCGGCCCGTCCGGTGGCGGGGCCGGCGGGACGGGCGGCGGCGCCGCGGTCCCGTCGTCCCCGGGCGCCGGGTCACCGGAGACGACCGGCGCCTCGTCCGTCGCCTCGTCCGTCGGGGAGCCCGCCGGCGGGGGCTCGGGCGAGGGTCCCGGTGACGGGCTCGCGGGAGCCGTCTCGGTGGGCACGACCGTGGCCACCTCGCTGCCGTCGCGCTCGACCTGGATGCCCAGGACGCCCGCTTCCTCCTCCGGTGGCCCGTCGTCGGTGCACGCCGAGGCCAGCACGGCGCAGCACACGCCGATCGCGATCACGCCCCGAGCCCGTCGCCGCACCGTCCCGCCTCGTCCGCGACCGTCGTCGCACGTCCCGGAGGGTACCGACGGGGCCCTCCCCACACGGGAGGCCGGACCGCCTATAACTGCTAGTTACGGCATCTAGCGCAGCGTTACCGGGGTTGGAGCAGGCGGGCCGCGTGCGCCGCGAAGTCGAAGCGCGGGTCGATGAACCAGGTGATCGCGAACCCCGTGAGCGCGGCGAGGATCGCCTCGGCGCGGGCCTCGGCCTCCTCGGCCCCGGTGCCGGGGTGCTCACGGGCGATGGCGTCGCGGAACCGTTCGACGCGTCGTCGGTGGCTGCGCAGGACCCGACGCGCCATGCGCTCGTCGGTGAGCCCCGACGCGGCGAGCTGCAGGTAGATCCGTGCGATCCCGGAGGCCTCGCCCGTGATGAAGCGGACGAAGGCCTCGACGAGGTCGGCGAGGGACTCCCGTCCGACGCCGGAGGGGTCGGGGTCGACGGCCGCGATGGCCTCGCGGACGACCTCGAGGACCGCCTGCTCCTTGGTCTCGAACAGGTTGTAGAAGCTGCCGGCGCCGACGCCGGCGCGGTCGGTGATCGCCTTCAGGGTCACGCCCTCGATCCCGACCTCGCCGAGGAGGTCGCGGGTCGCCACGAGGATGCGCTCACGCGTCTCGAGACCCACCCGGTACCGACCCACGTCCGTAACCCCTGCCCTCGACTTGCGTTACCTTGAGTGGATACTACAAGATGAAGCGTCCGCTCCAAGTCTGCCACGGACGCCCCCGCTCCCGCTCCCCCGCACCCCGCTCCCGACCCACCAGGACGACGCTGTGAGCCACTACAAGAGCAACCTCCGGGACATCGAGTTCAACCTCTTCGAGGTCCTGGGCGCGCAGGAGTACCTCGGCACCGACGGCCCGTTCGCGGCCATGGACCCCGACACCGCGCAGATGGTCCTGCGCGAGGTCGACCGGTTCGCCCGGGAGTCCGTGTGGGCCGGCTCCTTCGCCGACACCGACCGGACGCCGTTGCAGCTCTCCCCCGAGGGCGACATCACGGTGCCCGACCCGCTCCACGAGGCGCTCCAGGCGTTCTACGAGGCCGGCTGGCACACCCTCCCGCTTCCGGCGCACCTCGGGGGCTTCGGGGCCCCGCCGTCGGTGCGCTGGGCGACGACCGAGCTCTTCTCGGGCGGGCACGCGACCGCGTCGCTGTGGCCCATCGGCGCGCTGATGTCGATGATCATCGACCGCATCGGCACCGAGGGCCAGAAGGCCCGCTTCGCCCGTCCGATGGTCGACGAGCGATGGGGCGGGACCATGGTCCTGACCGAGCCCGACGCCGGCTCGGACGTGGGCGCCGGCGTGACGAAGGCGACCCCGGTCGAGGAGAACGGCGCGGACGACCTCGGCTCGGTCTTCCACATCGAGGGGATCAAGCGGTTCATCACCTCGGCGGACTACCAGGGCCACGCCAACACCATCCACCTCGTGCTGGCCCGTCCCGAGGGCGCGGCCGCCGGCACGAAGGGGCTGTCGCTGTTCATCGTCCCCAAGTTCCTGGTGAACGAGGACGGCTCGCTCGGGGACCGCAACGGCGTCCGGGTCAGCAACATCGAGAAGAAGATGGGCATCAAGGGCTCGGCCACCTGCGAGCTCACCATGGGCGACAAGCGGCCGTGCATCGGCTACCTCGCCGGCGACGTGCACGACGGCATCGCGCAGATGTTCCAGGTCATCGAGTACGCCCGGATGATGGTCGGCACGAAGGCGATGTCGACGCTGTCGACCGGCTACCTCAACGCCCTCGACTACGCCAAGCTGCGCGTCCAGGGCCCGGACATGCTCCAGATGACGGACAAGACCGCGCCCAAGGTCGAGATCATCAACCACCCCGACGTGCGACGGCTGCTGATGGAGCAGAAGGCCCACGCCGAGGGCATGCGCGCCCTGGTGATGTTCACCGGCTGGGTCCAGGACCAGGCCGAGCTCGCCGGCGACGATCCCGAGGCGCACGCGGCATGGCTCGCCCGCGAGGACCTGCTGCTGCCCATGGTGAAGGGCTACTGCTCCGAGAAGGCCTACGAGCTGCTCGCGCAGTCGCTGCAGGTCTTCGGTGGCTC
>JAHWJY010000190.1 GCA_019348135.1 Actinomycetota bacterium | reverse complement strand
AGCGGGAGTGCCTGCGGGACGCGATCGAGCAGCGCGAGATGTACGGCATCTGGGGTGGCACGCGGGAATCGGACCGCCGGTCCATCATCCGTGACCAGCGCCGACAGGACCGCGAGCGCCGCAGCGACGCCGCCTGACCGTCCCACGCGCGCGATCGGGGAGCCCGGGCGCCACGCCCGGGCTCCGTCGCGTCGCGGGATGCACCGCGCACGTCGCAGCCCTGCGGTAGAACACGCGTTCGATGGAACGTGCGTTCGACAGGGGACCCGGTGGCGACGGCAGCGCGGCAGGAGAGCTTCGACGACCTGGGCCTCGCGCTCTGCGACGTGACCTTCGTGGTCGTGGACCTCGAGACGACGGGTCTGTCGCCGGCGACCGACCGCATCACCGAGATCGGGGCCGTGAAGGTCCGGTTCGGCGAGGTCCTGGGGGAACTGCACACCCTCGTCCACCCCGGCCGGTCCATCCCGCCGGCGATCACGACCGTCACGGGCATCACCGACCGCATGGTCCGCGGCGCGCCTCCGATCGACGCGGTCCTGCCGGCCTTCCTCGAGTTCGCCCGCGACAGCGTCCTCGTGGCCCACAACGCCCGCTTCGACGTGTCGTTCCTCGACGCCGAGCTCGCTCGCCGTGGCTACCCGACCCTGGACCACACGGTGGTCGACACGGCCAAGGTGGCGCGCCGGCTCCTCCGCGACGAGGTGCGGGACTGCCGGCTCGCCACGCTGGCCCGGCACCTCAAGGCGCGCACGATGCCCGAGCACCGGGCGCTGTCGGACGCCCGGGCCACGGTCGACGTCCTGCACGGCCTCCTCGAGCGGGCCGGCACGCTCGGCGCCACCACCCTCGAGGACCTCCGCGACTACACCCGCTCCACGACCGACAAGGCGTTCCGCAAGATCGCGCTCGTCGCCGACGCTCCGGTGGCCCCCGGCGTCTACCGCTTCCTGGACGAGCGCGGCGAGGTGCTCTACGTCGGCAAGGCGACGGACCTCCGCGCCCGTCTCCGGACCTACTTCGGCCGCGACCCACGCCGGCGGATCGCGGACATGGTCCGCGACACCGCGACCGTGACGTGGACCCCGACCGCGACGCCCCTCGAGGCGGCCGTCCGCGAGGTCCGCGAGATCCACCGCTGCCGGCCCCGTTACAACCGGCGCTCGAAGAACCCGCAGGCGCAGGTGTACGTCAAGCTCACCTCCGAGCGGTTCCCCCGCCTGTCGATCGTGAGCGCGGTCCGCGACGACGGGGCGCTCTACCTCGGGCCGGTCGGCTCGCGGCGGGCCGCCGAGTCGTTCCTCGACGCGGTCCACGACGTCCTGCCCCTGCGCCGCTGCACGGTGCGGATCCGGGCCGCGCAGGACCACCCCACCTGCGCCCTGAAGGACCTCGGCCGGTGCGGGTCCCCCTGCGACGGCAGCCAGGCCGTCGAGGACTACGCGGCGGTCGTCGAGCGCTTCCGGTCCGCGGCCGAGGACGACCCCGGCGAGCTCCTGGCCCACCTCCGCGACCGCATGGACGCCCTCGCCGGCGACGGTCGCTTCGAGCGCGCCGGCGACGCCCGCGCGCGCCTGCACACGACGGCCGCGATCCTGCGCACGGCGCGCCGCACCCGGGCGCTCGCCGAGGTCCCGGAGCTCGTGGCACGCCGCGCCGACGGCGACGGCGACGAGGTCGTGCTGGTCCGCCACGGGCGGCTCGCGGCGTCCACCCGGGTCGCACCCGGGGCCGACGGGGACGAGCTGCACCGGGCGCTCGCGCTCGCCGGCGTGATGGACACGACGACGGGCCTGCCCGGCCGCGACGACGCCGAGGAGGTCCGGCTCGTCCTCGCGTGGCTCGACCGGCCCGGGACCCGCGTGGTCGAGGTGGCCGGCGGCTGGGCCGAGCCGTGGCGCGGCGGGGCGGTGCTGGCCGAGACGGAGTCCGAGGCCCGCCGTGTCGACCGTGCGCTGCGACGCGACCGGCAGGTGCTGCACGGCACGAAGGTCCGCCGGCGCGACCCCGGTCCGGTCCCTGCGGTGGCGCCGACCCCCCGGGACTAGACGATCTCGAACCACGGGGTCCACGCGTCGGGCAGCTCCGCGTAGGACCCCGGCTCGCGGCCGAGCCACGTGCACCGGATGCGGTAGCGGCCCGGGAGGACCCGTGGTCCCGGCGGGTCGTCGGACCAGGAGGGCACGAGCGGACCCTCCTGCTGCCCCCAGTAGCTCGCCACGATCACCATCTGCCCGGGCAGCCAGCGGTCGGTGAAGCCCGACGGCCCCCCGGCCTCGACCCGGATCCCGTCCCGGTCCAGCCCGGCGTCCCACGTCCGCCGCACGGCGTCGGTGGCCACCTCGCGGTGGTGCTCGTCCCGGACGGAGAGCACGTACCGCTGCCACCCGGGGTAGTGGTGCCGGGCCCACCGCGTCCCGGCGTTGGTCGCCGTGACCGTGATGCGCACCGTCTCCCCGGCCGCGTACACCGGACGGTCCGTCAGCACGGCGATCTCGAAGCCGAGGAACGGCTCGTGGTCGATGCGGAACGGTCGCTCGGCCCCGTCGTCCGGCGGGGGCGGGACCGTCACGCGACCACCGAGCCCACGGGGACGTCGTCGTCGACGGCGAGCAGCCGGACCGTCCCGTCGGCCTCCAGGGCACCCAGGACGAGGAAGTGGGACTCGAAGCCCGCGATCCGCTTGCGTCCGAGGTTGACGGCGCCGACCACGAGCCGACCGACGAGCTCGTCGCGGTCGTAGTTCGTGATCTGGGCCGACGTCCGCAGGCTCCCCAGCACGGGGCCGAAGTCGACCGTGAGCTTCCAGGCCGGCTTGCGTGCCTCCGGGAAGTCCTCGACCTCGGTCACGCGCCCGACGCGCATGTCGACGGCGAAGAACCCGCCGGCGTCGATGTCCGGCTTCGCCGCCACCGCCTCCGGGGCGTAGGGACGGGTTCCGGGATCGATCGAGTGCGCCACAGGGGCCTCCTCAGCGTTCAGCGGCGAGCTCGCGCGTCCTCGCGACCCACCGGTCCTTGAGCTCGAGCGCCGCACCCGAGACCAGGACCTCGCGGGCCCGCTCGAGGCCGTGGGCCAGGTCCTGGACCCGGTCGGCGGCGTAGAGGGCCGCGGCGGCGTTCAGCGCGACGATGTCGCTCTTCGGGCCGGCCTCCCCACCCAGGACGGCGTCGGCGATCGCGACGTTGTCGGCGATCGTGCCGCCCTGGAGGTCCGCCAGCTCGGCACGGGGGACGCCGAGCGCACCCGGGTCGACGACCGAGGAGCGGACCTCACCGTCGCGGACGTCCCACAGGAGGCTCGGACCCGTGGTGGTGAGCTCGTCGAGGCCGTCGTCCCCACGGAAGACGAGCGCCCGCTTGCCGAGCCGTGCCAGCGCCTCCGCCATCACCGGGGCGAGGCGGGCGTCGGACACGCCGACGACCTGGTGGGTCGCCCCTGCCGGGTTGGAGAGCGGGCCCAGGATGTTGAAGACGGTCCGCACCCCGAGTTGGGCCCGGACCGGGGCGACGTGGCGCATCGCGGGGTGGAACGACCGGGCGTAGAGGAACCCGATACCGAGCTCGTCGATCGTCCGTGCCACCCCCGGGGCGGGGAGCTCGATCTCGAGACCCCAGGCCTCGAGCAGGTCCGCCGAACCGCACGTCCCGGAGGCGGCGCGGTTGCCGTGCTTGGCCACCCGGACCCCGGCGGCCGCCACCACGATGGCCGTGACGGTCGAGATGTTGAACGTGCCGGCGCCGTCACCGCCGGTCCCGCACGTGTCGAGCAGCGGTCCGTCGACGTCGATGGGCGCGGCCGCCGCCATCATCGCGCGGACGAAGCCCGCGATCTCGGCGGCGTCCTCACCCTTGGCACGGAGGGCCACGAGGAACCCCGCGAGGTGGGCCGACTCGGCCTCGCCGCGCATCACCGCCGCCAGGACGGATGCCGCCCGGTCCTCGGTCAGGTGCTCCCCCCGGAGCAGGCCCGCGAGGACCTCGGGCCAGTGCACGGCGGCGGACGGGGGACCGACGGGGCTGGGCGTCACGGCCGTCCTCCGGTGGTTGCGGTCCGGCACGTCGCCGGCCGGGCGGGCGCCGGCAACGGTAGCGACCGGCCTCGGGGACCCTCCACCGGACGCCCCCGGGACGTCCCCCCGTTCACGCTCATCCGGGAGGTCTGCGCTGTAGGCTCCCGGAGGCAGTGCTGGGGATGATGGGATCGGGGAAGCCTCACGTGGCCGACGGAAAGCACATCCTCGTCGTCGAGGACGAGGCCGA
>JAHWJY010000189.1 GCA_019348135.1 Actinomycetota bacterium | reverse complement strand
ACGACGTCGAACGGCGCTACGCCGCCGCCGGCTACGAGGTCGTGCGGACCAGCGCCGAGACCGGTGAGGGCGTCGACGAGCTCAAGTGGAAGCTCGAAGGCTGCTGGACCGCGATGACCGGCCACAGTGGTGTGGGCAAGTCGTCGCTGTTCAACATCCTCGTCCCGGACGCGGACCACCTGGTCGGCGAGGTCGGTCCTCGCGGGGGCCGCCACACCACCGTGTCGGCGCGGGCGCTGCCGGTGCCGGGACACGAGGACACGTGGCTCGTCGACACGCCGGGGGTGCGCTCGTTCGGCGTCGGCTCGCTCGCGCCCGACGAGCTCGCCCGGCACTTCCCGGAGCTGCGCGACCTCGACTGCGCGCTCGACGACTGCGTGCACGACGGCGAGCCGGGCTGCGCGATCGGCTCGGCGGAGATCCACCCCGCCCGCCTGGCCTCCTACCGACGGCTGTTGTCCGCCGTGCGTGGCGAGGGCCGCTGGGACGCGTTCGACGAGGTGGACGACCCCGCCTGATCGCGCACCTCGGGTACCCCGGGGAGGAGCGACTCGAGGAGCGCCCGGGCGGTCTCGTCGCCGGCGTCGGCGAGCGAGGCCTTGAGCCGGCCGATGGTCTCGCGGTCGCCGTCGGACAGCACCGCGATGGGCTCGGTCAGCCGGTAGACGTCGCGCTCCTCGTCGACGGCGATCGGGAGCGGGGCGTGGCCGCCGCCCCGCTTCCCGCGGCCCCGGAGCTCGTCGAGGCGGTTGCGCCAGTCGTCACCGCCGACGTAGCCCGCCGCGCCCCGCATCGTCGCGAGCAGCTCGAGCCTCGTCGCCGGACCGGCGGCCAGCCGGCGCAGGAGCGCCATCCGCTGACGGGCGGGCACGTTGACGCCTCCCTGCGCGTCGGGCGCGGGGCGCGGGTGGGCACGGACGTACGCGACCGCGGCCCGGCGGAGGTCGTCGTCGCGCTCCGCGGCGCCGGCGCCCAGGCCCGCCCACGCGACGACGTCGTCGCGCTCGAGCGACCGCGCCGTGCCCTCGACCTCGACCCGCAGCCGCGCCACGTCCGACCTCCTCGCGGGGCCGGACGCTAGCGCGACCGGTGCGACCGGACCGTCAGCCCGTGGTGGTCGGCAGGTAGAGGGCGCTCTGGAACTGGAGGCTGTCGTAGAGCACGGTGTGCTGCGCGTCGCCCGGGTCCTCCGACGCGGCGTTCGGGGAGGCCTGGGGGAGGGTCGTGACCTGCAGCGTGACGCCCCGCAGGCTCGTCCCCGGGAACTCCTTGGGGAAGGTCACGATGAACGCGCGTGGCTCGCTGCCGATGGCCGCACCGGGGATCTCGACCGACGTCTCGGAGCCGTTGACGAACAGGGAGACCTCGACCGCCCCGGGGGCGTGCTGCTGGGTCAGCGACGACAGCCACACGACCGCGCTGGCCTGCCCCTGGAGGACCTGCGTGCCGTCGAACGAACCGGCCCAGAACGGCTGGACGAGGTTGCGCTCGATGTCCGAGCCGACGAGCGCCCGGGTGTACTGGTTCGGGGTGTTGTCGGTCGGACGGTCCGGCGAGAAGGCCGTCGTGACGGGGACGTGCTCCGAACCCGTCGAGCCCTGCTGGAACGTGCCGGCCTGCCCCGGCCGGTCGCCGGCGAGGTAGAGCGCCGCACGGGTGTCCTCGCGCGGCCCCACGCCTGCGAGCGGGTCACCGTTCGGCGTCACGTTCACCGCGAGCGTCAGCTCCTCGACCGGGCTGCCGGCCCAGTTGCGGACCTCGAGCCGGAGCGGGGTGCAGTCGTCGACGCTCCTCGCGGAGAACCGCTCACGCATCGTCTCGGTCGCCGTGTTGTCGTCGTTGGAGACGCCCACCTCGTACTCGGTCCCGTCCGGGCGGGTCCCGACCAGGTAGACGTCGTAGTCGCTGTGGTTCACCCACGTGAGCTCGACGTCGAGCCGGGCCGAGGCGTAGGGGGCGACGTCGAGCACGAGCGGGAACGTGGCGGTCCGGTACGGCGTGACCGCGTCCCCCGTGACGTCGTGCGTGGCGGCGAGCTCGGGGACGGCGACGGCCGGGGCGAGCATCCCGAGGTGGAGCCCGTCGAGCCCGAGGTGCTCGCGGCCCGCCTCGCCGGCGCACGCCGGCGCGGGGGTGGTGGTCTCCTCGGCGGTCTCTGCCGTCGACGCGGCCACGAGGAAGGGGACGACGGCCACGAGGGCCAGGATGCGCTTCACGGGGTCTCCGGAGGGTCGGCTCGGCAGGGACTTCGCCGGCCGCCCTCCCGGCCCCTGCCCGGACGTGGGGCGTGTGCGCTCCGTGTCCTACGATCGCCGGTGGAGAGCCGAGCGTGAAGCGCCAACCAGGAGGAGCCACGATGGCAGCCGTCGACGTCACCACCGGTCGCGACATCCCCGCGGACGTCCAGGACTTCCTCGACGGGGCCGGCGTGCTCGTCATCGACGGCGAGGAGCGTGCAGCGTCCGGTGGCGCGACCTTCGACACCGTCGACCCCGCCAGCGAGGAGGTCCTCGCGAGCATCCCCCAGGCGACCGAGGACGACGTCGACGCCGCGGTGCAGGCCGCGAAGCGCGCGCACCTCGACGGCCGGTGGCGCACGCTGCCCGCCGCGAAGAAGGCGCGCATCCTCTTCAAGGTCGGCGACGCGATCCAGAAGCAGGCCGAGTCCATCGCGTGGGTCGACATGCTCGACCACGGCAAGCCCCACAAGCACGCGATGGGCGAGATGATCGCGGCCGCGAACTGCTTCCGGTACTTCGCGGGCTGGGTCGACAAGGTCTACGGCGACACGATCCCCGTGCGCGACGGCCGCTTCGTGTACTCGACGCGCGAGCCCGTCGGCGTCTGCGGGCAGATCATCCCGTGGAACTTCCCCTTCCTCATGGCCGCCTGGAAGATCGCGCCGGCGCTCGCGTTCGGCAACACGGTCGTGCTGAAGCCGGCCGAGCAGACCCCGCTGTCCGCGCTGTGGCTCATCCGGATCCTGAAGGAGTGCGGGGTCCCGGACGGCGTCGCGAACCTCGTGCAGGGCGTCGGTGAGGTCACCGGGGCGGCGCTCGTCGCGCACCCCGACGTGGACAAGATCGCCTTCACCGGCTCCACCGAGGTCGGCAAGATGATCATGCGGTCGGCGGCGGACAACCTGCACAAGGTGACGCTCGAGCTCGGGGGCAAGTCGCCGAACCTGATCTTCCCGGACGCCGGCGACATCTCGCGGGTCGCGAAGAAGGCGGCGTTCGCGTGCTTCTACAACGCCGGCGAGGTCTGCACCGCCGGCACCCGGCTCGTCGTCGACCGTTCGATCCACGATGAGGTGGTCGAGCAGGTCGCCAAGGCCGCGGACGCCACCAAGGTCGGCCCCGGCTGGGCGGACGACACCGCCATGGGGCCGCTCGTCTCGGACGAGCAGCTGCAGCGGGTGAAGGGCTACATCGACATCGCCAGCGGCGAGGGCGCCGAGCTCGTCGCCGGTGGTGGGCAGCCGGAGGAGTACGAGAAGGGCTTCTTCCTCCGACCCACCGTGTTCGACGGGGTCGTGACCGAGATGCGGATCGCCCAGGAGGAGGTCTTCGGGCCGGTCCTCGCGATCCAGTCGTTCGACGACGAGGACGAGGCCATCGCGCTCGCCAACGACGTGTCCTTCGGGCTCGCGGCCGCCGTCTGGACCCGCGACGTCGGTCGCGCCCACCGCGTCGCCGGCGCGATCAAGGCGGGCACGGTCTGGGTCAACACCTACGGCGAGCTCGACAACCCGGTCTCGTTCGGCGGCTTCAAGCAGTCGGGCATCGGCCGGGAGCTCGGCCCGCACGCCGTCGAGGCCTACACGCAGGTCAAGAGCGTCTGGGTCGCCACGTCGTGAGGCTGGACCGGTTCGCGACGGCCCGCGCGGCGCAGGACCTCCGTCGTGGCGCGCGCGTCGTCGCCGACGCGCGCGTGGCGCGGGACGGCCGCGCGACGCGGCTCGGCCCGCGCGAGCTCCTCGGGCCGGGGGCACCGCGGCCCGGACGCCTCGCGCGGAGGGATCCGCTGGCGACGACCGACCTGTGGGGCCTCTGGCACTGGCTGGGCTTCGTCTTCTGGGCCGGCGTGACGGGTCAGGCGCTGCGCCGGGCGTGGCGCCAGCACGGCGGCCCGACGGGCCGCGGGACCGACGCCGCGGGCTCGGACGGGACATGAGCCCGGGCTGGAGGGCGCTCGACGCTCTCCGCTACGCTCCCCGCCGCGCGACCCCGGCGGGGTAGCCAAGTGGTAAGGCAGTGGACTGCAAATCCACCATTCACG
>JAHWJY010000017.1 GCA_019348135.1 Actinomycetota bacterium | reverse complement strand
GCTCGTGCAGGCACTCGAAGTAGGCGACCTCCGGCTGGTAGCCGGCCTCCATGAGCGTCTCGAAGCCGATCATCACGAGCGCGCTCGCGCCGCCACACAGGACCGCCTGCTCCCCGAACAGGTCGGTCTCGGTCTCCTCCTTGAAGGTGGTCTCGAGGAGGCCGGCGCGGGTCAGACCCATGCCGGCGGCGTACGACTTCCCCAGCTCGTGGGCGTTGCCCGTGGCGTCCTGCTGCACGGCGATGAGGCCGGGCACGCCCTGGCCGGACTCGTACTCCCGGCGGACGATGTGGCCGGGAGACTTGGGAGCGATGAGGAAGACGTCGACGTCCGCGGGGGGCTCGATCATGCCGAAGTGGATGTTGAAGCCGTGGCCGAAGACGAGCGCGTTGCCGGCTTCGACGGCGTCCTCCAGCCCGTCGTTCCACATCGCCTTCTGGTGGGTGTCGGGGGCGAGGACGACGATGACGTCCGCCTCCGCGGCGGCCTCGTTGGTCGACAGGACCCTCAGGCCCGCCTCCTCGGCACGCTGGCGGCTGGCGGAGCCCTCGCGGAGCCCGACGCGGACGTCGACGCCGGAGTCGCGCAGGTTCAGCGCGTGCGCGTGCCCCTGGCTGCCGTAGCCGAGGATCGCGACCTTCTTGCCCTGGATCAGGGACAGGTCCGCGTCGTCGTCGTAGTAGATCGTCGCCATGGGTCGCGTCTTCCGTTCGCTCACACCAGGGAGGGGAACCTGCGCGACGGTAGTCACGGCGACAGGTACCCGCACATCCGGCGCCTGCTCACTAGCGTCCGTCCACCTTCCCCCTGACCGGGAGACGACGGTGGAGAGCGACGACCGACGGGTCCTCGTGGCGCTGGGCGGCAACGCCCTCGAGGGGCGCGGGCAGGGCGGGATCGAGGACCAGGTCGCCGGGGTCGCGCGCACCATGGTCCGCGTCGTCGAGCTCATCGCCGACGGCTGGCAGGTCGTCCTGGTCCACGGCAACGGCCCCCAGGTCGGGGACCTCGTCCACCGCGACGCGATGAACGCCGGCCGCGCCCCGGCCTACCCCCTCGACTGGGCGGTCGCGGAGACCCAGGCGACGATCGGGCACAGCATCCTGAACGCGCTCGCCTCGGCCGGCGCCGACCAGGGCGTCGACCCTGCCGGCGCCGTGGTGGTGAGCCGGGTCCTCGTCGACGCCGACGACCCCGGGTTCGACCAGCCGACCAAGCCGATCGGCCCCTACCTCGACGAGGAGCCGGACGAGCCCGCCGCGCGGTGGACCCTGATCGAGGGCAAGGGCTGGCGGCGCGTCGTCGCGTCCCCCCAACCGCGGGCCAGCCTCGACCTGCCCGCGATCCGCGCGCTCGTCGCCGGCGGGGCCACCGTCGTCGCCAACGGAGGTGGGGGCATCCCCACGGTCCGGGGACCGGAGGGCCCGTGGCACGGGGTCGCGGCCGTCGTCGACAAGGACCTCGCCGGCGCGATGCTCGCCGGCGAGCTCGGCATCGCGACGTACGTGATCCTCACCGACGTCGCCGGCGTGGCGGTCGACCACGGCACCGACGACGAACGCTGGCTCGGGGACGTCTCCGTCGCCGACCTCCGCCGGCACCAGGCCGATGGGCAGTTCCCCGCCGGCTCCATGGGACCGAAGGTCGAGGCCGTCTGCCGGTTCATCGAGCGCGGCGGGGGTCGCGCCGCCATCGGGGCGCTCGACGACCTCGCGGCGGTCCTCGCCGGCGACGCCGGCACCCAGGTCCGCCCCGACTGACCGCGCGGCCCTCGCTCCCGTCGTGCGGCGCGGCCGCCACCGTGAGCACCTTCCTCACCGTGAGCAGTGCATCCCCGCATCCGGGGACGGCCTGCTCACGGTCGGCGGGTCGCTCACGGTCCGGTCCCGGACGCGCGTCGGCGCGCGCTACGCCGGCGGGTGGTGGGCGGTGTCGCCGGCGGCGAGGTCCAGCGCGTGGGGGAGGACCTCGAGGATGGCGGCGAGCGACTCGGTGGCGCCGCGGGGCGAGCCGGGGAGGTCCACGATCAGGGTCGCGCCACGCAGGCCCACGATCCCGCGCGACAGGTCCGCCATCGGGGTCGACGCGCGGCCGGCGGCGCGCATCGCCTCCGCCAGGCCCGGGACCTCGCGGTCGATCACGGCGCGGGTCGCCTCGGGCGTGACGTCCCGGGGGCCGAGCCCCGTGCCGCCGGTGACGCAGACGAGGGCGACCCCGTCGTCGGTGAGCCGGCAGAGGACGGCCGCGATCGCCTCGAGGTCGTCGGGCACGACCTCGCGCGCGACGATCGCGAAGCCGGCCTCCTCGAGGAGCGCCGAGACGGCCGGGCCCGAGGTGTCCTCCCGGGTGCCGGCCGCCGTGCCGTCGCTCGCGGTCACGACCGCGGCGGTCCGTCGGGTCATGTCGGCTCCTCCGTCTCGGGAGCGTCCGGTGTGCGTCGCAGCATCAGCAGACCGACCGCGAGCTGGAGGCCACCGTAGAGCCGGCCGAGGGTGACGGGATCGAGGGACAGGGCGAGCGATGCGCCGGCGATGCTCCCGAGGACGCTCGCCGACCCGAGCTGGATGCCCAGCGGCCAGTCGGTGTAGCCGTTGCGGTGATGGGCCCACGCGCCGGTCACCGCCGTGGGGATGATGACGGCCAGCGACGTACCCTCCGCGACGTGCTGCCCGTAGCCGAACCCGAGGACGAGCAGCGGCACCATGATGATCCCGCCGCCGACGCCGAGGACCGCGGACGTCACGCCGGCGGCGAGGCCGCCGACCACGTGCAGCGCCACGACGAGCGGGTCCAGAGCCGGCGTCACGTTCCCCGCGACCGCCGCCTCCCCGGTCGCCCCGACCAGGAGGAAGCGCAGCGCGAGGAGGAGCAGCACGCCGGCGAAGAGCCGCCGGAGCCCGCCCTCCGAGACCTTCGGGAGGAACCGCGCCCCGAAGCGGGCGCCGACGACGGCGCCCGCGGCCACCGCGAGACCTCCCGCCCAGGCGACCGAGCCGTCGAGCGCGAAGCGTCCGGCGCCGGCGACCGCGGCCAGGGTGATGGCGACCAGCGACGTCGCGTGGGCGACGTGCTGGCTGCGCTTGAGCACGAGCACGAGCAGGGGGACGAGCAGCACGCCGCCGCCGACGCCGAAGAGCCCGGCGGCCGTGCCCGCCACGAGCCCGCCGCCCACCGCGGCAGCGGACATGGGCACGCGGTCGCGACCGTCGGGTTCGGTCACGCAGGGGGCTCCTCTAGACTCGCGGCCCGGCCGTCGCACGGCCGTGCGGACCGGCGCGCGAGGCTAGCGGCGCGGACCGGTCCGTCATCCCGACCCATCGGCAAGGAGCCCACCGTGGGGGAGTTCGTCCGTCTCGAGGTCGACGCGGAGACGAAGGTCGGGACCATCCGCATCGAGCGTCCCCCCATGAACGCCCTGTCGCGCCAGGTGTGGCTGGAGATCGAGGCCACCGCGCGCGAGGCCGCGCAGCACGACGACGTGCGTGCGGTCGTGGTGTGGGGCGGGCCGAAGGTCTTCGCCGCCGGCGCCGACATCAAGGAGTTCCCGAACTGGGACTACCACGAGGTCAAGCGCACGGGCACGGTCCTCCAGCGGGCGCTCGACACCCTCGCCCGGCTCCCGATGGTGGTGATCGCCGCCATCAACGGCTACGCGCTCGGCGGCGGCTGCGAGCTGGCGCTCGCCTGCGACTTCCGCTTCATCGCCGAGAACTCCAAGCTGGGCCAGCCCGAGATCCTGCTCGGGATCATCCCCGGCGCCGGCGGCACCCAGCGCCTGCCGCGGCTGGTGGGGCTGTCGAAGGCCAAGGAGCTCGTGCTCTCCGGTCGGATGGTCGACGCCAACGAGGCGCCGGCGATCGGGCTCGCCGACGCGGTGTTCCCGGCGGACGACGTCTACGCCGAGGCGGTCGAGGCGGCCGCGAAGTACGCCGCCGGCCCGTACGCGATCGGGCTCGCCAAGCGCGCGATGGAGGACGGCATCGAGATGCCGCTCGACCAGGCGCTCCGGCTCGAGCGCGACCTCTTCGCCGAGTGCTTCGCGACCGACGACGCGCGCATCGGCATCCAGAGCTTCATCGAGAACGGGCCCGGCAAGGCCGAGTTCACCGGCAGGTAGGAGACCCCGTGAGCGCTGCACAGCCGCTCGACACCGAGCAGATGGACATCAAGGCCAAGCAGGCCGCCTACCACGACTGGGAGGCGCAGAACTACGAGACGAAGTTCTCGATCAGCTACGACCAGCGCTGCATCGACTACGCCCGCGACCGGTTCCGCAAGGTCGTCCCCGAGGGCGAGACGTTCGACCGCGTCCTGGAGGTCGGCGCCGGCACCGGGTTCTTCCTCGTCAACCTCGCCCTCGCCGGCTGCTTCGACGGCGCCGAGCTCCACGCCAGCGACATCTCCGAGGGGATGCTGACGGTGTGCAAGCGCAACGCCGAGGAGCACGGCCTCGAGGTCAGCACCGAGCAGGGTGACGCCGAGGCGCTGCCCTACGACGACGACACGTTCGACGTCGTCATCGGCCACGCGTTCATCCACCACCTGCCCGTCCCGGGCAAGGCCGTCCAGGAGATGTACCGGGTGCTCCGGCCGGGCGGGATCGTCGTGATCGCCGGCGAGCCGACCGAGCTCGGCGACCGCATCGCGACGGTCGTGAAGCGGTCGTCGTACAAGGCGTTCATGGCCGTGACCGCGCTGCCATCCCTGCGGCGGTTCCGCAAGGTCGACGCCGAGACGGGCGAGACCGGGGGCGAGGAGGCGGCGCTGGCGGCGCTCGAGCACGAGGTCGACCTGCACACCTTCCGTCCGCAGGACGTCGAGCACATGGCCGACATCGCGGGCTTCACCGACGTCCGCGTCGTGACGGAGGAGCTCACCGCGAACTGGGCCGGCTGGGCGGCGCGCACGATCGAGGGGTCGGCCGCGCCGGGTGCTCTCGGCTACCGGTGGGCCATGGGCGCGTTCCGCACCTACCTGGCGTTGACGGCCCTGGACGAGAACGTGCTCCAGCGCATCGTCCCCCGCGGTCTGTTCTACAACCTCATCCTCTTCGGGCGGAAGCCGGTCTGATCCCCGTGGACCGCGACCGCGCCGGCGATCCTCCCGAGGTGGTGGAGCCACAGCGCCGCCCCGAACGGGCGGACGTGCTCCCGGCGGCCGCGGCGGCCGAGGCGGTGGCCGAGGATCCGGTCGAGCTCGACGTCGACGACGACGTCGTCCGGGACGGCCACGCGCAGCTCGTCGAGACGGCCGTCCGCGTCGAGACGGCGCGCGAAGCCCAGCGCCGGCTGTCGCTGCTGGCGGACGATGCCGCCGCCGGCGCCGGCGTGCCGGCGGTGGAACGGCGTCCACCGCTCCGGCTCGAGTACCCGCGGTACGGCTGGCGCCGCGCCGTCCGGCACGCCGTCGAGCGGCGGATGCTGACCCACCAGTACCTCCGGCTCTACGCGCGCTACCTGCGGCACCGCGCCGTGATCGCGACGACGGGCCGTCAGGTCGAGCTGCAGGGGATGGTGTTCACGGGCAAGCGCGTCGAGCTCCACGCACGGCGAGGGCACGGCCGGTTGCTGCTCGGGCCGTGGTGCTGGATCGGCAACGACAACAAGCTGCGCGCCCACGAGGGGCAGCTGACCCTCGGCGCCAAGGTCGTGATGGGACGGGACAACGTCGTCAACACCTACCTCGACATCGAGATCGGCGACGCCTCGATCCTCGCGGACTGGATCTACATCTGCGACTTCGACCACCGCTACGACCGGCTCGACGTCCCCATCAAGGACCAGGGGATCGCGAAGTCGCCCGTGCGCGTCGGCGGCGACGTCTGGATCGGTGAGAAGGCGACCGTCCTGCGCGGCGTCGACATCGGGCAGGGCTCGGTCATCGCCAGCCACTGCCTCGTGAACAAGAACGTGCCGCCGTTCTCGATCGCGGTGGGCGTCCCGGTCCGGGTCGTGAAGTCACGTCTGCCGGCGGGCGTGGACCCGGAGGAGGCGCTCGACCTCCTCCGGCGGGGCGAGGCCATCCCGGGCGACCCCCTCGAGCGCTGATCGACGGTCGTGGTCGGACCGGGCGGGCGAGGGCTACCTCGAGCCGGCCTCGACGACGATCGTGCCCGGGTCGAGCGGTTCGTCCGGGACCGACCGGGTGACCTCGCCGCCGACGATCAGGGCGATGACCTCCGCGGCGTCCTCGTCGCCCGGTCCGGCGACGACGCGGGTGCGCAGCGGGGGGTCCTCGGCGCGCCCGTCGACGAGGACGTCGTAGCCCGCGAAGTAGAGCACGCTCTCGATCTCGGCCGCCTCGTCGGGATCACCACCCGAGCGGATCAGGATCGTCAGCTCCTCGCGCTCCTCGGCCGACGGCTGCTCGGGGAGGGCCTCCCCGCGTTGGATCCGCCCCGCCAGCTCGGCCAGCCCGGGCGTGTAGGGCACGACGTACGGGATGCCGTCGATCTCCTCGGG
The DNA here is from genome assembly GCA_019348135.1 of Actinomycetota bacterium. GTDB lineage: Bacteria > Actinomycetota > Nitriliruptoria > Nitriliruptorales > Nitriliruptoraceae > JAHWJY01. The sequence goes on along the minus strand of JAHWJY010000017.1, from coordinate 30,065 downwards.
CGACGCCGGCAGCGTGACGCTGTCGAGGCCGTCCTCGAGCACGCTGCGCATGGCGCGGGCGAGCTCCACCATCCGGGGCACGCTCAGGCCGTCGTCGACGGTCAGCCCCTCCGCCACCGTCGTGGCGACGGATCGCAGCCGGACGGGGTTGCCCAGCACCGCGAGGCTGGTCGCACGGTCGGCGAGGGCGGAGAGGAACCGCTGCTGTCGCTCGACCCGGGCGAAGTCGGATCGCGCCCCCTGGCGCGAGCGGACGTACGCCAGGGCATCGACGCCGTCCATGTCGTGGCAGCCGGCGTCGAAGTCCGCACCGGACTTGGTGTCGCGCAGCTCCTCGTCGAGGCAGATCTCGACGCCACCCGCGGCGTCGACGATCTCGAGGAACGACGAGATCGAGACCTCCACGTAGTGGTCGAGCTCGGCACCCATCAGACCCTCGACGGTCGCGGCGAGCGCGTCCGGCCCGCCGAGCTCGAGCACCTGGTTGATGCGGACCGAGTCCCCGTCCGACGCGAGGACGCGGAGGTCGCGCGGGAACGACACGATCGAGACGCCGTCGGGGCGGAGCTGGACCCACAGGATCGTGTCGGTCCGCGTCCCGTCGAAGTCGCCCGTGTGGAGCTCGCGGCGCTGCTCATCGGTGAGGTCCGCCCGGTCGTCGCTGCCGACGACCAGCACGTCGAGCGACTCCCGCAGCCCTTCGGCCTCCGCGTCCTCGGCCCCGCGGTCCGAGATGCTCTCGACCTGCTGCTGGTCGAGCGCGCGGTCGGCCGACCACCACGTCCAGGCGAGCCACGCGACCGCCGACACGAGGACCACGGCCAGCGCCGCGGCCACTCGCGGCCAGCGGATGGGCGGCACGGAGGAGGACACCCGCGCACCGTAGTTGCCCTCGCCTCACACAGCGTGAGCCGTGCCCTGTCCCGTCGCGAACCGGTACCCGGTCGCCCGTCCACCGGGGAGGAGCCGCATCGGCGCCGTCTGGACCCTAGGTTCGAAGCTGGATCCCGGAGGAGCGCCCCGTCAGGAGCACGACACGTTGACCCCGTACACGAACGAGCGTGTCCGCATCCGTGCCGTGACGCCCCAGGTCGACGGTGGACGTTCCCGTGCCAAGGCCGTGGCCGGCGAGCCGATCACGGTCGAGGCCGACGTCTACGCCGACTCGCACGAGGTCCTCGCCGCCGTGGTCCGCTGGCGGCCGCAGACGCCGAGCGGGCGGAAGAAGTGGCGCGAGGTGCCGATGGCGCACGTCCTGAACGACCGCTGGACCGGCACCTTCTCCTGCGACGACGTGGGGCGGCTCGAGTTCACCGTCGTCGGCTGGGTCGACCGCTACGGCACGTGGCTGCGTGACATCCGCGCCAAGGTCGAGGCCCGCGTCGCGACCGATGTCGACTTCGCCATCGGCGCGGAGCTCCTCGAGGCGTTCGCCGGCGTCGCCGGCGCCGAGGACGCGGAGCGCCTGCAGCGCGCGGCCGACCAGCTGCGCGATGACGCCCGCTTCCCGGAGAGCCGCCGCGACCTCGCCGCGTCGGACGACATCGTCGACCTCGTTGCGCGGCTCGACCCGCGTCCGCACGCCACGACCTTCGACCGGACGCTGGTGGTCCAGGTCGACCGGCCCCTCGCCGGCGCCTCGGCGTGGTACGAGCTCTTCCCGCGGTCCGCGTCCCCCGACCCCGACCGGCACGGGACGCTCGTCGACGTGGTCGACCGCCTGCCGTACGTCGGGTCCCTGGGCTTCGACGTCCTCTACCTGCCGCCCATCCACCCGATCGGCCGCGAGCACCGCAAGGGTCGCAACAACGCCGTCGAGGCCGCGCCGGGCGATCTCGGCTCGCCATGGGCGATCGGGTCGGCCGAGGGCGGGCACAAGAGCATCCACCCCGACCTCGGCACGATGGACGACTTCCGCAAGCTCGTCTCGGCGTGCCGGGACCACGGGCTCGAGCTCGCGATGGACATCGCCTTCCAGTGCGCCCCGGACCACCCCTACGTCCGCGAGCACCCCGAGTGGTTCAGACACCGCCCCGACGGCTCCATCCAGTACGCCGAGAACCCGCCCAAGAAGTACCAGGACATCTACCCGTTCGACTTCGAGACCTCCGACCCGGAGGGCCTCTGGAACGAGCTCCGGTCGGTCTTCCAGTTCTGGATCGACGAGGGCGTGCGGATCTTCCGCGTCGACAACCCGCACACCAAGAGCTTCGCCTTCTGGGAGTGGGTCATCGACGACCTCACCCGGGACCACCCCGACCTCATCTTCCTGGCCGAGGCCTTCACGCGGCCGAAGGTGATGTACGAGCTCGCGAAGGTCGGCTTCACCCAGTCCTACACCTACTTCGCGTGGCGCCACCACCGGTGGGAGATCGAGCAGTACTACACCGAGCTCTTCCGCACCGAGGTCGCCGACTTCTTCCGGTCCAACGCGTGGCCGAACACCCCGGACATCCTCACGGACTACCTGCAGGCCGGCGGCCGCAGCCGCTTCGCGCAGCGGTTCGTCCTCGCCGCGACGATCTCGGCCAACTACGGCATCTACGGGCCGGCGTTCGAGCTCCAGGAGCACCTCCCGCGCCCCGGCGCCGAGGAGTACCTCGACAACGAGAAGTACGAGCAGCGCACCTGGGACCTCGACGACCCCCGTTCCCTGGCCCCCCTGATCGCCGACGTGAACCGCATCCGCCGCGAGCACCCGGCGCTGCGCCGCGACCGCAGCATCGCCTTCCACCACGTGGACAACGAGGCGCTGCTCGCGTTCTCGAAGTCCGACGAAGCGACGGGCGACACGGTGCTGGTCGTGGTCAACCTCGACCCGGACCAGCCCCAGGAGGGGCTGACCTGGCTCGACGCGGACGCGCTCGGGGTGGATCCGGACGGGTCGTTCACCGTCGAGGACCTCCTCGGCGGGAGCACGTGGAGGTGGCACGGCCAGCGCAACTACGTCCGTCTCGACCCGAGCGAGTCGCCGGCGCACATCTTCACCGTCACCCGCTGACCCGTCCCTGCCACCACGACCTGGCCCGCCCCCTCGAGGAGCCCCCGCAGATGACCGACCCCGGCGCGACCGCAGACGACCACCAGTGGTACCGCGACGCCGTCATCTACGAGCTCCACGTCCGTGCGTTCCGCGACGCCAACGGCGACGGCATCGGCGACTTCAAGGGCCTGACCGAGAAGCTCGACTACCTCCAGGACCTCGGCGTCACCGCCATCTGGTTGCTGCCCTTCTACCCCTCGCCCCTGCGTGACGACGGCTACGACATCGCGGACTACAACGCGATCCACCCCGACTACGGCACGATGCGGCAGTTCCGGCGGTTCGTCGAGGAGGCCCACGAGCGCGACCTCAAGGTCATCACCGAGCTCGTGATCAACCACACCTCGGACCAGCACCCGTGGTTCCAGCGGGCGGTCAAGGCACCGAAGGGGAGCCGCTACCGGGACTGGTACGTGTGGTCCGACGACCCGGACCAGTGGGACGAGGTCCGGATCATCTTCCAGGACTTCGAGCCGTCGAACTGGACCTGGCACCCCGAGGCCGAGCAGTACTACTGGCACCGCTTCTTCCACCACCAGCCCGACCTCAACTTCGACAACGAGGAGGTCCAGGACGCGGTCAAGAAGGCGCTCGACCACTGGGCCGAGATCGGCGTCGACGGCTTCCGCCTCGACGCCATCCCGTACCTCTACGAGCGCGACGGCACGAACGGGGAGAACCTCCCCGAGACCCACGACTACCTCAAGAGCCTGCGCGCCCACCTCGACGAGACCTGGCCGGGCCGGATGTTCCTGGCCGAGGCGAACCAGTGGCCCGAGGACGCCGCCGAGTACTTCGGCGACGACGACGAGTGCCACATGAACTTCCACTTCCCCCTGATGCCGCGGCTGTTCATGGCCGTGAGCCAGGAGGACCGCTTCCCGATCATCGACATCCTGCAGCAGACGCCCGCCATCGGTGGGGCCTCGCAGTGGGCGCTGTTCCTCCGCAACCACGACGAGCTGACGCTCGAGATGGTCACCGACGAGGAGCGGGACTTCATGTACCGCGCCTACGCCCACGACCAGCGCATGCGCATCAACCTCGGGATCCGCCGCCGGCTCGCGCCGCTGCTCGGCAACGACCGCCGCCAGATCGAGCTGATGAACTCGCTCCTGTTCTCGATGCCGGGGACACCCGTCCTCTACTACGGCGACGAGATCGGGATGGGCGACAACATCTACCTCGGTGACCGCAACGGGGTCCGCACGCCCATGCAGTGGTCGCCGGACCGCAACGCCGGCTTCAGCTCCACCAACCCGCAGCGTCTGTACCTGCCGGTGGTGATCGACCCCGAGTACCACTTCGAGACCGTCAACGTCGAGTCGCAGCAGAACAACCCGCGCTCGCTCCTGTGGTGGATGAAGCGCCTGATCGCGCTGCGGAAGCGCAACTCCGTCTTCGGCCGCGGGACCATCGAGTTCCTCTACCCGGACAACCCCAAGGTGCTCGCGTTCGTCCGGACGCTCGAGCACGAGGACCGCGACGACGAGCACGTCCTCGTCGTGGCGAACCTGTCCCGCCACGCCCAGCCGTGCGAGCTCGACCTCGGCCAGTTCGAGGGCATGACCCTCGTCGAGATGCTCGGCCACACCGCCTTCCCGGCCGTCACCGAGACGCCGTACTCGCTGACGCTCGGGCCGTTCCAGTTCTACTGGTTCTCCGTCGAGCGCGCGCCGAGCCGCCTGTCGATGTCGAAGATGCCCCAGCTCGCCAACGAGGGCGGCATCCCGGGCGAGCTCGACGCACCCGAGGTCACGGTGTCGGGGGACTGGCGGGCGCTCCTCAAGGGTCGCGGGAAGGAACGCCTCGAGGGCGTGATGCCGGCGCTCCTGGAGCGGCAGCGCTGGTTCGGCGGCAAGGCCCGCGCCGTCCGGGGCTGCGAGATCGTCGACGTCATCCCGCTCGGCGACCGCGCCGAGGCCGAGGTGCAGGTCCTCATCGTCCGGGTGGACTACATCGACGGCGAGCCCGAGGAGTACGTCGTCCCGGTCGCCTTCGCCGAGGGCGAGGAGGCGGGCCGCATCGAGGTCACCGCGCCCCGATCGGTGCTGGCGACCGTCCGCGGTCGCGGCCAGGCCGGCCACAGCGGGCTCCTCTACGACGCGCTGCAGACCGAGGATGCCGCCTCGCTCCTCCTGGACGCGGTCGTGCACGACCGCAGCTTCGAGTCCGCCGGCGGTGAGCTCGTGGGACGTCCCCTCGCCGCGCTCGACGCCACGGTCACGGAGCTGTCGCCGCAGCCGCTCCGCGCCGAGCAGTCCAACACCTCGATCCGCTTCGGTGACCAGCTCCTGCTCAAGGTGGTGCGCAAGCTGGAGCCCGGCACCTCCCCGGACGTCGAGATCGGTCGTGCCCTCTCCGGTCGCTTCGAGCACACCCCCGACCTCGTCGGCACCGTCGACCACGTCCGCGAGAAGGGGCCGGACCGGACGGTGGCGGTGCTCCACCGCTACGTCGCCAACGAGGGCGACGCCTGGACGTTCACCCTCGACGAGCTCGGTCGCTTCTGCGAGCGCATGCTCACCGAGCCTCCGGCGCGCGGGCGGGTCGTGCCGTCGGAGCTCCCCAGCTCCCTGGCCCTGGCCGCCGACGAGATCCCGGACACCGTGCACGACGTCGTCGGCCCCTACCTGGACGCCGCCATCCTGCTCGGACGTCGCACCGGCGAGATGCACGTCGCCATCGCGTCGATCGGGGACGACCGTGCCTTCGCCCCGGAGGGGTTCACGAGCCTCTACCAGCGCTCGCTCTACCAGTCGATCCGCAACGCGCTGCGCAAGGGGCTGCAGGCGGCGAAGAAGGCGAGCCGCCACCTCGACGACACCGACCTCCAGACCCGGATCCTGATGCTGGCGGACCGCGAGAGCGAGGTCCTGGAGCGGCTCACGTCGCTGTCGGAGACCCGCATCGACGCGGTCCGTACCCGCATCCACGGCGACTACCACCTCGGCCAGGTGCTGTGGACGGGGCGCGACTTCGTGCTCATCGACTTCGAGGGCGAGCCGGCGCGTCCGCTGGGGGAGCGGCGGCTGAAGCGCTCGCCCCTGCGTGACGTCGCCGGGATGCTGCGCTCGTTCCACTACGCGACCTCGTCGGCGCTGGTCGACCAGGCGGAGCGGGGCGCGGTGACGCCGGGCACGGTGGCGCACGACGAGCTGGCGGACTGGCTGACCTACTGGAACCACTGGGTGGGCGCGAGCTTCCTCCGCGGCTACCTGGACGCCACGGCGGACGCCGACCTCGTCCCGGGCGACCCGGAGCACGTCCGCATCCTGCTCGACGCCTTCCTGCTCGAGAAGGCCATCTACGAGCTCGGCTACGAGCTGAACAACCGCCCCCAGTGGGTCGACATCCCCCTCGCGGGCATCGCCGAGGTGCTGCAGGGGAGCGACGCATGACCCGAACCACCGACGAGACGAGAGGTCCGACGATGGCCACCCGAACCGACGCCCCGACACCCACCGACGCCCCGGACCGGGACGCGCCGGCTCCCGACGTCGAGGGCGCGGGGGCGACGTCGATCCTGACCGACTTCGACCTGCACCTGTTCAACGAGGGCAGTCACTTCAACATCCACGACAAGCTCGGGGCGCATCTGCGCACCGTCGACGGTGTGGACGGGGCGCACTTCGCCGTGTGGGCGCCGAACGCCGAGACGGTGTCGGTCATCGGTGACTTCAACGGCTGGGACAAGACGAGCCACCCCATGGCGGCGCGCGGGTCGTCGGGGATCTGGGAGCTGTTCGTGCCGCAGGTCGGGCAGGGCGACACCTACAAGTTCCACATCCGCTCGCGCCACCGGAACTACACGGTGGACAAGGCGGACCCCTTCGCGGTGCACACCGAGACGCCGCCGTTCACGGGCTCGAAGATCTGGGACCTGTCCTACGAGTGGGACGACGCCGAGTGGATGGCGGCCCGTGAGGCGCACCAGGCGCTCGACAGGCCGATGTCGATCTACGAGATGCACCTCGGGTCATGGCGTCGGGTCCCCGACGAGGGCGACGACGAGCACGGGCGCGCGCTGAACTACGACGAGCTGGCCGACCCCCTCATCCAGCACCTGCGTCGGATGAGCTTCACCCACGTCGAGTTCATGCCGGTGATGGAGCACCCCTTCGGCGGGTCCTGGGGGTACCAGTCGACCGGCTACTTCGCGCCGACCTCCCGGTTCGGCACGCCGCAGGACTTCAAGCGCCTCGTCGACCGTCTGCACCAGGCGGGCTTCGGGGTGATCATCGACTGGGTCCCGAGCCACTTCCCGTCCGACGAGCACGGCCTCGCCTACTTCGACGGCACGCACCTGTTCGAGCACGCCGACCCCCGCAAGGGCTACCACCCCGACTGGTCGAGCTACATCTTCAACTACGGCCGGCACGAGGTGGTGTCGTTCCTGCTGTCGAGCGCGCTCTTCTGGCTGCGCGAGTACCACATCGACGGCATCCGGGTGGATGCGGTCGCCTCGATGCTCTACCTCGACTACTCGCGCAAGGACGGCGAGTGGATCCCCAACGACTGGGGCGGCAACGAGAACGTCGAGGCGATCACGTTCCTGCGCCGCTTCAACGAGGAGATCTACCGCGCCTTCCCGGGCGTGCAGACGCTGGCCGAGGAGTCGACGGCGTGGCCGATGGTGTCCCGCCCGACCTACGTGGGCGGGCTCGGGTTCGGCATGAAGTGGGACATGGGCTGGATGCACGACACCCTGTCCTACTTCCAGCACGACCCGATCCACCGCAAGTACCACCACAACGAGCTCACGTTCCGTGCCATCTACGCGTTCAGCGAGAACTACTGCCTGCCGCTGTCGCACGACGAGGTCGTGCACGGCAAGGGCTCGATGATCGGCAAGATGCCGGGCGACGACTGGCAGAAGTTCGCGAACCTCCGCGCGCTCTACGGCTACATGTTCGCCTCGCCCGGCAAGAAGCTGCTGTTCATGGGCGGCGAGTTCGGACAGTGGCAGGAGTGGAGCCACGAGCGCTCCCTCGACTGGCACCTGCTCGACGGGCCGCTGCACTCGGGACTGCTCGAGTGCGTGGGCGACCTCGGGCGCCTCTACCGCGACGAGCCCGCGATGCACGACGGGGACGTCGACCCGGCCGGGTGGGAGTGGATCGACGCCAGCGACTGGGAGCAGTCGGTGGTGGCGTTCCTCCGCCGGACGCGCGACGGGTCACGCAACTGCGTCGTGGTCCTCAACCTCACGCCCGTCGTCCGCCAGGAGCACCGCGTGGGCCTCCCCGTCGGCGGTCACTGGAGCGAGGTGTTCAACTCCGACGACGCGCGCTACGGCGGGTCGGGGCAGGGCAACCACGGCGGCGTCGACGCCGAGCCGATGGCCTACCACGGGCGTGACCACTCGGCCCCGCTCACCCTGCCACCACTGTCGGTGGTGATCCTCCGGGCCGACGAGATCGTGACGCCGTCGGACGACGAGGCCGCCGGCGATCTCGAGGCCGACCTCGCCCACGAGCCCGAGGCCCTCGGCGAGGCCTGATCCCGAACGGTGTGACGTTCCCGTGCCGGCGTGCGGCACGGGAACGTCACCCATCCTGGAGGTGGAGGTGGAGCTCGCCGGGTTCCACGTCACGGGCGCGCCGTCCAACGTGCGGTTCGTGCGGGCGCGGGTACGGGAGGCGTGTGCCGGCCTCGGACTCGCGCCTGGCCGCCTCGACGCGCTCGAGGCCGCGGTCGCCGAGGCGACGACGAACGCGATCGAGCACGGTAACGCCGGGGACGCCTCGCGGTTCGTCGGGATCCGCGTGTGGGCCACCGAAGAGACCCTGGTCGTCCGCGTCACCGATGAGGGCCGAGGCGGCCGACCGCCGGTCGACCCGGAGCCGCCCGACCTCGACGCCAAGCTGCGGGGCGAGCAGAGCCCCCGCGGTTGGGGTCTGTTCCTGATGCGGAACCTGGTGGACGCGCTGCACGTGTCCACCCGGGACCAGCACAACGTCGTGGAGCTGGTCGTGCAGCTGCAACCGCGGCGCTAGCGGCCGGGACGGCAGGTGGCCTCGCCGATCCGGTCGACGCCGCGCCGACACCCGGTCAGACCCTCCGCGAAGGCCGCCGCGAGGTAGGTCTCGGCGCCCGACCAGATGTGCGGGAACCCGACGGTGTGGAGGTGGCTCCGCGGACCGTCGCGGTAGATCCGTTCGCCGAAGTGCAGCACGCCGGGCTCCACGACGTCCGAGGTCAGCCACCGGACAGCCGCGTCCAGGCGCGCGTCGGCATCGGGGTGCTCCCAGGCGGGGGCGAGAGCCAGGATGGACTCCATCGGGTACTGGAAGAAGCCGCCGACGACCGGCTCCTGGCGTCGCACGCGGCGGTCGAGCTGGTCGGCGAACCGCGCGAGGTGCGACTGCGTGAGCTCGGCCGTCCGGGGATCGTCCGGGTCGAGCAGGCGCGACGGCCACACGAGGTAGATGCCGCCACGGCCACCCCGACAGCCGTCGTCGTCGCACAGCTCCTCGAGCGTCGCGGTGCGCAGCTCCTCGGCGCGGCGGGCCCATGCGGGGCTCGGCTCGACACCCATGGCCTCGGCGGCCGCGACCGCGCTGCGGAAGGCGAGGTACACGGTGGCGGCGCCCTGGGACTCCTGGGTCGGCCGGTAGGCGTCGTCCTCCGGGGCGTAGCACTGCATGTCGTTGGTGGGGTCGGTGCAGAGGAGGAGCGCGTCGGCGGTCTCCCGGATAGCGGGGTAGACGTCGGCGAGGTAGTCGACGTCGGCGCCGAACTCCATCGGCAGCCACAGGGCCCACAGCGCGAACGCCTGGCTGTCGATCTCGTAGGGGAACATCGCTCCGGCCTCGGCACCGTCGGTGTAGTAGAACGAATCCCAGGTGCCGCCGGGTCGGTAGATGCGCCGGTAGAAGTCGTTGTGGGCCGCGACCATGTCGTCGTAGCCGGCCAGCAGCAGGGCGTAGTTGAAGAAGGCGCCGTCACGCACCCAGTCCTCGCGGTAGGGGGTCTGGGCGGTGGTGTTCGCCACGATCGCGCCGGTGGTCCGGTCCTGGGCCGTCCGGATCAGCATCAGGGCGCGCCGGCTCACGTCGAGGGTGGCGCCGTCCTCGGTGTCGGGCAGCCGGGCCCGGCCGATCCAGCGGCGCCAGTCGGCGTCGGCGGCGGCCCTGATCGCGCGGAAGCCCCTCCGGCGGGCGTCCCGGATGGTGTCGAGGGCGTCCCCCGGCCGCTCCGCGGCGGAGAGGTAGACCGTGTACGAGCCGTCCGGGTCCGACGGCAGCCCCGCGAGCGCGCCGGCGGTCTTGCCGAACGCGGCAGGCGAGTTCGACAGCGACCCGTCCGCCAGGTCGTAGTAGGGATCGAGGAGCGGCGTGCCCTCGCCCTCGGCGCGCACCAGCCCGACCGTCTCGAGCCCGGCCTGGAACGATGCGGGGCGGTCCTGGCCGGCGACGGCGAGGTAGACGCCCGGGCCGAAGCCGCCGGCGACGGCGTCCTGGGCGGTGGCCGCGTCGGGCTGCGAGGTCGCGAGGCGCGTGAAGGAGGCGGGGTCGACCCGGTACGGACGGAAGTGGAGGAGCGCGCCTTCGGTCTCGCTGTAGGTCGTGGCGAAGTCCAGCACCGGGTCCGCGAAGGCGTCGAAGACCGACGGCACGCGTGGCGCCCGGCTCGTGGTGGGGTTGAAGTTGCCGTAGTAGGCGAAGGGCTCCGTCACGTCGCGCGAGAAGCGGAAGTTGCGGACGAGGAGGTCCTCGGTCGGGTGCACGACGTCGGTGACGGTGACCGTCAGGTCCTCCGCCTCGGACGACAGCACGGTCTCGAGCGTGCCGGTCTCGGCGTCGGACCAGCGCTGGTCCACGACCTCCCAGCCGAAGTCCTCGCGCAGCCAACCGGTCCCGAGCCCGCCGAACGAACCCGCGGTGTCCGCCGAGCCGTGGTTGTCCCAGTCCCGCGAGACGTTGAGGTAGGCGAGGTGGTCGTAGAGGCCGGGTCCGGGCCAGTTGAGGCCGGAGAGCACGCCGTCGCGGGCGACGTTGGCGGTGAGCCCCCCGGTGCCGAGCGACGCGTTGGCCGCCCGCGGCCCGTAGAGCTCCTCGCGCTCCGCGTGGTGCCCGTCGGCGCTGAACTCCCAGGCTTCCGCCATCGGTGGGTCCTCGATGCGCAGCGAGTCGTGGTCGGCGGCGACACCGGTCTGGAAGGGTTGCGCCCCGACGTTGCCCTCGACCGTCGCGGAGCCGCCGTCCGCGCCCCCTCCGCCGTCCGCGGTGACCTGCACGCGGCCGTCGGGCGTCCCGACGTGGATGGGGTCGGCGGCGATCAGGAGCGCGACGAGGACGAGTGCGAGGACGCGCACGGGAGGACCTCTGGAGAGGGGGTGACGGAGACTTCGACGCGCGGCCCCGGGCCTCCTCCCGACTGGCGGCCGATCGGGGAGCCGGCGGGAGGTACCCTTCGCGTTCGTGCCGTGACGCTCCGGCACGAGCTCTCCGGTCCCAGCCCCCGACCCGCACGGAGCCTGCGTGGACCGCTACATCTGCGTGCACGGTCACTTCTACCAGCCACCTCGGGAGAACCCCTGGCTGGAGCTCGTCGAGCGCCAGGAGTCGGCCTCGCCGTACCACGACTGGAACGAGCGGATCACCGAGGAGTGCTACGCGCCCAACACCCGGGCGCGCATCCTCGACGAGGAGGGCCGGATCATCCGGCTCGTGAACAACTACGCGCGCATCAGCTTCAACCTCGGCCCGACGCTCCTCGCCTGGATGGAGGTCGCGGCGCCGGACGCCTACGCCGGCGTGCTCGAGGCCGACAAGGAGAGCCAGAACCGGTTCCAGGGGCACGGCTCCGCCCTCGCGCAGGTCTACAACCACGTCATCATGCCGCTCGCGAGCGAGCGCGACCGGCGGACCCAGGTCCGCTGGGGGCTGGCGGACTTCCGTTCGCGGTTCGGGCGGGACCCCGAGGGGATGTGGCTCGCCGAGACCGCGGCGGACGTGGAGACGCTGGACCTCCTGGCCGCCGAGGGCGTGCTGTTCACCGTGCTCTCCCCGTTCCAGGCGGCACGGACCCGACCGGAGGGCGGCGGCTGGATCGACGTCACCGGCGGCCGGGTCGATCCCACCCGGCCGTACCGCGTGGCGCTGCCGTCGGGTCGGTCGATCGACGTCTTCTTCTACGACGGGCCCATCTCGCAGGCCGTGGCCTTCGAGGGTCTGCTGACCTCCGGTGAGACCTTCGCGGAGCGACTGCTGACGGGCTTCGTCGACGGCGACGGACCGCAGCTCGTCAACATCGCCACCGACGGCGAGTCCTACGGCCACCACCACCGCCACGGGGAGATGGCCCTGGCGCGGGCGCTCGACATCCTCGAGACCGACCCGGACGTCACGCTCACGAACTACGGCGCCTACCTCGAGCGGTTCCCCCCGACCCACGAGGCCGAGATCGTGTCGCCGTCGTCGTGGTCGTGCGCCCACGGCGTCGAGCGCTGGCGCGCCGACTGCGGCTGCGCGGACGGTGAGGGAGCGGGCTTCTCCCAGGCGTGGCGGGCGCCGCTGCGCCAGGCGCTGGACTGGCTCCGCGACGAGGTCGGGCCGCGCTACGAGGACGCGGCGCGGCAGCTCCTCGCCGATCCGTGGGCGGCACGTGACGACTACATCCACGTCGTGCTGGACCGCTCCGACGAGCAGGTCGACGCGTTCCTCGCGCGGCACGCGGCCCACCCGCTCGACACGGAGGAGCAGGTCAAGGCCCTGGCGCTGCTGGAGCTCCAACGGCACAGCCTGCTCATGTACACGAGCTGCGGCTGGTTCTTCGACGAGCTGTCGCGCATCGAGACCGTCCAGATCCTGGCCTACGCCGCTCGCGTCCTGCAGCTGGCCGGCGACCACCTCGGCGCCCGCGCGCTCACCGGCCGGTTCCTCGAGCTGCTCGAGGGCGCCCCGAGCAACGTCGCCGCGTACGAGGACGGCCGCACGGTCTTCGAGGCGCTCGTGGAGCCGGCGGTCGCGGGTCTCGAGAAGGTCGCGGCGCACTTCGCGATGGCCGGCCTCTTCGGCCGGCACGGCACCCGCGAGGTGCTCGGTTGCTACGAGGTGGAGCGCGCCGAGGAACGCCTGGCGGAGGCGGGTCGGGCGAAGATGGCCTACGGCAAGATCCGGCTCCGGTCGGTGCTGACGCGCGAGTCGGGCTCGTTCGAGTACGGCGTCGTCCACCTCGGCGACCACAACTTCGCCTGCGGCGTGAAGCCCGAGGACGACGACGGGCCGTTCACCACGATGACCTCGCAGCTGGAGGAGTCGTTCGCGCGTGCCGACGTGCCGGAGCTCATCCGCGTGCTGGACGAGCACTTCGGCGGGCACGCGTACTCGCTCCGCGACCTCTTCCGGGACGAGCAGTCACGCATCCTGGGCACCGTCCTCGACGCCAGCATGCGCGACGTGGAGGCCGCCTACCGCAACATCTACCGCAGCCGGGCGCCGATGCTGCGGTTCCTCGCCGACCTCGCCAGCGGCATCCCGCGTCCCCTGCGCAACGCCGCGGAGGTCGTCGTCAACGCCGAGCTGCGCGACCTGCTGAGCGACATCGACCCGGTACGGATCCGCTCGCTCATCGACGAGGCCGACCGCCTCGGCCTCGAGCTCGACACCGAGGGCCTCGCCCACGCGCTCGACGTGGGCGTCGGGCGGACCGCCGCGCGGATCGCGTCGCAGCTCGACGATCCCAAGGTCTTCGACGACTTCGGCACCGAGGAGGAGACGTTCTTCCGGCGGATCCAGGAGCTCATCGCGGTCGCGGACGAGCTGCCGTTCGACGTCGACCTCACCCGTGCCCAGCTCGTCTGCCACCGGGCCGTCCACCACCACCGACCGGGCCTCGTCGAGCGGGCCGACCGTGGCGACGCCGCGGCCGGGCGCTGGGTCGACGAGCTCGACCGGCTCGCCGTCTCCCTCGGCGTGGCGACCCCGGCCTGATCGATCGTCCGTGGCAGGGGACGAACGGGCGGCCTGGTGGCTGCGCTCGGGCGGTCCAACCCGCACCCTCCACCCGACGGAGGCAGGGGACCAGTGGACGAGACACGGCTCGGCGCCGACGTGCGCCCGGACGGGCGCACGTCCTTCCTCGTGTGGGCACCGACGGCGAGCGCCGTCGACCTCCTCGTCGACGGCCGCGACGTGGTGACCATGAGCCGCGACCGGGACGGCTACCACCTCGCCGTGCTCGACGACGTCCCGGCCGGCTCGACCTACCGCTACCGCCTCCACCGCGACGGCGAGGAGCCCGTCGAGCGGGCCGATCCGGCCAGCCGCTCCCAGCCCGAGGGGCTGCACGGCCCGTCGGCCGTCGACGACGCCGGCGCGTTCGACTGGACCGACGCCGGCTGGCGTGCGCCGCCGCTCCGCGAGCAGGTGCTCTACGAGCTGCACGTCGGGACGTTCACGCCGGAGGGCACCTTCGACGCGATCGTCCCGCGCCTCGGGGAGCTGCGGGAGCTCGGGGTGACCACGATCGAGCTGATGCCGGTGTGGCAGTTCCCGGGGGAGCGGAACTGGGGCTACGACGGGGTGCTGCCGTACGCGGTCCAGGACAGCTACGGCGGGCCCGACGGGCTGCGGCGCCTGGTCGACGCGGCCCACGGCGCCGGCGTCGCCGTCGTGCTCGACGTCGTCTACAACCACTACGGCCCCGAGGGCAACCACCTCCGGGACTTCGGTCCGTACTTCACCGACGCCTACGACACCCCGTGGGGCGACGCCGTCAACGTCGACGGCCCCGGTAGCGACCACGTCCGCCGGTTCATCGTCGACAACGCGGTCCGGTGGGTGACGGACTTCCACCTCGACGGCCTGCGCCTCGACGCCGTGCACGCGGTGATCGACCGGTCCGCCGTGCCCTGGCTGGAGGAGCTCGCGACCGCGGTGCACGGGGTCGCCGGCGAGCTGGGTCGGACCGCCGTCCTCATCGCCGAGTCCGACCTCCAGGACCCGCGGCTCGTGCGTCCGCCGGAGCGCGGCGGGTACGGCCTCGACGCCCAGTGGCTCGACGACGTCCACCACGTCCTGCGCACCGCGCTCACGAGCGACCGCAGCGGCTACTTCGCCGACTTCTCCGGGCTGCCGGACCTCGCACGCGCGGCCCGCGACCGCTACGTCGTCGCCGGCCGGTACTCGAGCTTCCGTGGCCGCACCATCGGGCGCCCCGCCCCGGACGTGCCGTACGAGCGGTTCGTCGTCTGCACCCAGAACCACGACCAGGTCGGCAACCGCATGCTGGGCGAGCGGCTGAACGAGCTGGTCGACCCGGCGCAGGCGCGGCTCGCGGCGGCGGCGGTGCTGCTGTCCCCGTTCACGCCGATGCTGTGGATGGGCGAGGAGTACGCCGAGCCGGCGCCGTTCCAGTACTTCGTCTCGCACACCGATCCGGACCTCGTCACGGCGGTGCGCGAGGGTCGCCGGCGCGAGTTCGCCGACTTCGCCTGGCAGGGCGAGGCGCCGGATCCCCAGGCTCCCGAGACGTTCGAGCGCTCGAAGCTCGACTGGGACCTGCGGAGCAAGGAGCCGCACGCCGCGACCCTGGAGCTCTACCGTGAGCTCCTGCGCCTCCGTCGCGACGTGCCGGCCATCGCCGGCGAGGACGCCGGCCCCCAGGAGGCGGTCGTCCACGACGACACGCTGGTGAGCCTCCGCCGCCGGGCCGGAGCACAGACGGCCGTGACGGTGCTGCACGCCGGCGACGAGGAACGCACCGTCACCCTCGAGCTCGACGGCCGGTGGCGTCGCGAGCTCGACACCGCCGACCACCGCTACGGCGGCCCTGGTATCCCCGACGACACCCGGACGCTCGACGGCTCGGACGGTCGCCTCGAGGTGACCGTCGCACCCTGGACCCTGGTGCTGCTGACACAGGAGACCCACCCCCGATGACGATCAAGCTGTGGCCGGGACAGGCCTACCCCCTCGGTGCGACCTACGACGGGTTCGGCACCAACTTCTCGATCTTCTCGGAGGTCGCGGAGCGGGTCGAGCTGTGCCTGTTCGACGCCGACGACCACGAGACCCGCGTCGACCTGCCCGAGGTCACGGGCTTCGTGTGGCACGGGTTCGCGCCGAACATCGGACCCGGCCAACGCTACGGCTACCGCGTCCACGGGCCCTACGACCCGGCCCAGGGGCTCCGCTGCAACCCCGCCAAGCTGCTGATCGACCCGTACGCGAAGGCGGTCGACGGCGAGCTCGACTGGGCCGAGGCGGTCTTCGGCTACCACTTCGACGACCCCGACGGCGCGATGAACGAGCTCGACAGCGCCGGCCACGTCCCGCGGTCCGTGGTCGCCAACCCGTTCTTCGACTGGGGCGAGGACCGTCACCCCCGCAAGCCGATGCACGAGACGATCATCTACGAGGCGCACGTCAAGGGCATGACGATGCTCCACCCCGACGTCCCGGAGGAGCTGCGCGGGACCTACGCCGGGTTGTCCCATCCCGTGATCATCGATCACCTCACGTCGCTCGGCGTGACCGCGATCGAGCTCCTCCCGATCCACCGGTTCGTGTCCGAGCACGACCTCGTGAAGCGCGGCCTGTCGAACTACTGGGGCTACAACTCGATCGCGTACCTCGCGCCCCACGACGACTACGCCTCGGGGCCGGCCGAGCAGGCGGTGACCGAGTTCAAGCAGATGGTCAAGACGTTCCACATCGCCGGCATCGAGGTCATCCTCGACGTCGTCTACAACCACACCGCCGAGGGCAACAACCTCGGGCCGACGCTGTCGCTGAAGGGGATCGACAACCACGCCTACTACCGCCTCGTCGACGACGACCCGCGCTACTACATGGACTACACCGGCACCGGCAACTCCATGAACATGCGCCACCCCCACGTGCTGCAGCTGATCATGGACTCGCTGCGCTACTGGGTGAACGAGATGCACGTCGACGGCTTCCGCTTCGACCTCGCGTCCACGCTCGCCCGCGAGCTGCACGACGTCGACCGGCTGTCGACCTTCTTCGAGGTCATCCAGCAGGACCCGATCATCAGCCAGGTCAAGCTCATCGCCGAGCCGTGGGACGTCGGCGAGGGCGGCTACCAGGTGGGCAACTTCCCCCCGCAGTGGTCGGAGTGGAACGGCAAGTACCGCGACACGATCCGCGACTACTGGCGGGGCGAGCCCGCCACCCTGCCCGAGTTCGGCAACCGCTTCACGGGCAGCTCCGACCTCTACGAGTCCGACACCCGCCGGCCCTCCGCCAGCATCAACTTCGTGACCGCGCACGACGGCTTCACCCTGCGCGACCTCGTCTCCTACAACGAGAAGCACAACGAGGAGAACGGCGAGGACAACGACGACGGCGCCGACGACAACCGCTCGTGGAACTCCGGCGCGGAGGGGCCGACCGACGACCCGGAGGTCCTCGCGCGGCGGGCTCGACAGCAGCGCAACATCCTGACGACGCTGTTCCTCAGCCAGGGGGTGCCGATGCTGCTCGGCGGCGACGAGTTCAGCCGCACGCAGCACGGCAACAACAACGCGTACTGCCAGGACAACGAGCTGTCCTGGTTCCGCTGGGACGAGGCCGACGAGGAGCTGCAGACCTTCACGCGCCAACTCATCTCGCTGCGCCGCGACCACCCCGTCTTCCGGCGCCGGCGCTGGTTCGAGGGCCGTCCCATCAAGGGCGACGACGCCCACGACATCGCGTGGCTGACGCCCGAGGGGGAGGTCATGTCCGACGAGAACTGGCAGGAGAACTTCGCCCGCTCGCTGCAGGTGTTCCTCAACGGCCACGGCATCGCGAGCCCCGACGAGCGTGGCGAGCGGGTGACCGACGACTCCTTCCTGATCCTGTTCAACGGCCACCACGACGTGCTCGAGTTCACGTTGCCGGACGACTCGATGGCGCCGCAGTGGGTGGTCGTCCTCGACACCGCGCTGGTGACGCTGCCCTCGGGGGACGAGCGCGAGCTGCTGGCCGCGGGGGCGACCCGCAAGCTCCCGGACCGTTCGGTCGTCGTCCTGCAGGAGGTCCCGGCGTGACGACGCCCCGCGCGACCTACCGGCTCCAGCTGCACCCCAACTTCACGTTCCGGGACGCGGCGGCGGTCGTCGACCACCTCGCGGACCTCGGGGTGAGCCACGTCTACCTGTCGCCGTCCCTGCAGTCGGCGATCGGCAGCACGCACGGCTACGACGTCGTGGACCCGGGCCGGCTGAACGCCGAGCTCGGAGGTGACGACGGCTTCGCCGAGCTCGCCAAGGCCGTGGACCACGCCGGCCTGGGCATCGTGCTCGACATCGTCCCGAACCATCTCGGCCTGGTGAGCCCCGGCAACCCGTGGTGGTGGGACGTGCTGCAGCACGGTCCCGACAGCCGCTGGGCCCGCCACTTCGACATCGACTGGGAGCAGCGCGGCGACGGACCACCGCAGGTCGTCGTGGCGCAGCTCGGTCGCGAGCTCGAGGACGAGATCGCCGACGGGGACGACCTCCGCCTGGAGCACCGCGACGTCGCCGACGACGGCACGGACGGGTTCCGCATCGTCTACCACGAGCACGCCTGGCCGGTCCGGCCCGGCTCGGTCGCGGCCATCGGGCTCGACGAGGACGACCCGGCGGCGGCCGTCGCCGCGGTGGCCGGCGACCGTGGCCGGCTCTTCTCGCTCCTCCTGCAGCAGCACTACCGGCTGGTCCACTGGCGGCGCGCCAACGAGGAGCTGAACTACCGCCGGTTCTTCGACATCACGACGCTCGGTGGGCTGCGCGTCGAGGATCCGCAGGTGTTCGAGGACACCCATCGCCGCGTCCTCGCGCTGGTCGCCGACGGGACCGTGCAGGGGCTGCGCATCGACCACCCCGACGGGCTCCACGACCCCGCGGCGTACTACCGCCGGCTCCGTGACGCGGCCGGGGACGACACGTGGATCGTGATCGAGAAGATCCTCGAGCCGGACGAGCGCAAGCGCAGCGAGTGGCCCGTCGACGGCACGGTGGGCTACGAGTTCACGAACCTCGTCCTCCACCTGTTCCTCGACCCGCACAGCGAGGGGGTGCTGACCGACGTCTACACGCGGTTCCTCGACGGCGACCGGCCCGACTGGGAGGCCACGGTCGAGGAGGCGAAGCGCGAGGTCCTCGCCACGCTGTTCCCGGCCGAACGTCGTCGGCTCCTGCGCTCGCTCGTCGAGGTCTGCACCGCCGTCGGGGCCGACTGCTCCGAGGACGACCTCGGCACGGCGCTCACCGAGGTCCTGATCGACTTCCCCGTCTACCGCACCTACGTGCGGGCGGCGGAAGGGGAGCTCACCGACGAGGACCGGCTCTACATCGACGAGGCGGTCGCGAGGGTCCGGGCCCGTCACGGGGAGCTCGGCGAGGCGCTCGACGTCATCGCCGAGACGCTGGCGCTCCGGCACGACGTCGAGCCGGTGCACCGCTTCGTGATGGCGTTCCAGCAGCTGACCGGACCGGTCATGGCCAAGGGCGTCGAGGACACGGTCTTCTACCGCTACCTCCGCTTCCCGGCCGCCAACGAGGTCGGCGGCCACCCGCACCGGCTGTCGGTCGGTCTCGGCGAGTTCCACCAGCGCAACCGTCTCCGCCAGCGGGACTGGCCGGCGACGATGCTGACCACCTCGACACACGACACGAAGCGCAGCGAGGACGTGCGGGCGCGGCTCGCCGTGCTGACCGAGCTCCCCGACCTGTGGGTGCGGGCGGTCGACGAGTGGCAGCAGCTCGCCGCCCGGCACCGGGGCGAGCACGGTCCGTCCGGCAACCACGAGCACCTCGCCTACCACACGATCGTCGGCGCGTGGCCGATCGATCCCGAGCGCCTCACCGCCTACCTCGTCAAGGCGGCCCGCGAGGAGAAGCGGTCGACGTCGTGGCTCGACATCGACGAGGCGTACGAGGCGGACCTGGAGGCCTTCGCGCGCGGGCTCCTCGCCGACGAGGAGTTCGTCGCCAGCGTCGAACGGCTGCTCGACACGGTCGTCGAGCCCGGCCGCATCACCTCGGTGTCGCAGACGCTGCTGAAGCTCACGAGCCCGGGTGTGCCGGACATCTACCAGGGCACCGAGCTGTGGGACCTCAGCCTGGTCGATCCCGACAACCGCCGGCCCGTGGACCACGACCGGCGTCGGCGCCTGCTCGCCGAGCTCGAGGGCGAGCCCCGGCCCGACGAGGTCTGGGGCGAGCTCGACCGCGGCGTGCCGAAGCTGTGGGTGACGCGGCAGGCGCTCGCCACCCGACGCGAGCGGCCCGAGGCGTTCGGTCCGGACGCCAGCTACGACCCGCTGTACGCGGCCGGTCCGCGCGAGGACCACGTCGTGGCCTTCCTCCGAGCGGGGCAGGTGATCACGATCGCGCCGCGGCTCGTCGTGGGGCTCGGTGGGGCCTTCGCCGACTGGGACTGGCGCGGCACCACCCTCGAGCTGCCCGACGCGACGTGGTACGACCAGCTCTCCGGCGCGCGGTGGACCGGCGGTGAGCACCGGCTCGCGGAGCTCCTGGCGACCTTCCCCGCGGCGCTGCTCGTCGCCGAGGAGCACGCGTGAGCGGGGGCGCGGCCGCGGCGCCCGACGCGTGGGGCATCGTCTCCGGCTACGAGGACGCCTTCGGGGAGTGGACGGACGTCCCCGTCGAGACGCGCGACGCCCTGGTGGCCGCGATGGGCGGGGATCCCGCCGCGGACGGACCGCCGGCCTCGGACGCGGTCCACGTCGTCCGCGCCGGCGAGCCCGTCGACGTCGCCGGCGCGGTCCGGGTGGAGCTCGAGGAGGGCGGCGGACGGGACCTCGACGGCCACGTGCCCGGTGACCTGCCGCTCGGCTACCACGACCTCGAGGTCCGCGGAGAGGACGACCCGCGTCGGCTGATCGTGAGCCCCGGCACGTGCCACCTCCCGGACGACCTGCGGACGTGGGGCTGGGCCGCCCAGCTCTACGCGGTCCGGTCCGACGACAGCTGGGGGATCGGCGACCTCGGGGATCTGCGACGGCTGGCGGCGTGGTCGGCGCGCCTCGGCGCCGGCACCCTGCTCATCAACCCGCTCGCGGCCGTCGACCCGCTGACGCCACGCGAGACGAGCCCCTACTACCCGACGAGCCGGCGGTTCCTCGACCCGGTCTACGCCCGCATCGCGGAGGTGCCCGGGGCCGCCCACGCCGACCTCGGCGACCTGCCGGCCAGGGCGGCGGAGCTCAACGAGGTGCGCGAGATCGACCGCGACGAGGTGGCCGCCATCAAGCTCGCGGCGCTCGAACGCTGCTACGCCGAGGTGTCCGGCGGGCTCGACGCGGACGCCGGCTACCGTCGGTTCCTCGACGAGCGCGGGCCCGACCTCGACCGCTTCGCCATCCACCAGACCCTGACCGAGCTGCACGGGGACCGCTGGCGCAGCTGGCCGGAGGGGCTGCAGGCGCCGTCGTCACCCGGGGTCCACCGGGTCGCCGCGGACCGCGTCGACCGCGTCCGCTTCCACCGCTGGGTCCAGTTCGTGCTGGACGACCAGCTCCGTCGTGCCGGCGAGCCGCTCGCGTTGCTGGGCGACCTCCCGATCGGCTCCGACCCCGACGGCGCCGACGCCTGGATGTGGCAGGACGTGCTCGCCGAGGGGGTCACGGTCGGGGCGCCGCCGGACATGCTGGGACCGCAGGGCCAGGACTGGTCCCTGCCGGCGTTCGTGCCCTGGAAGCTGCGGGCCGCGCGGTACCAGCCGTTCGTCGACACGCTCCGCAGCGCCTTCCGGCACGTCGGTGGGTTGCGCATCGACCACGTGCTCGGGCTCTTCCGGATGTTCTGGATCCCACCCGGCGGCACCGCGGCGGACGGTGCCTACGTCCGCCAGCACACGCGCGAGCTGCTGGACATCCTCGCCCTGGAGTCGCACCGCGCCGGCGCCTTCGTCGTCGGCGAGGACCTCGGCACGGTCGAGGCGGGGGTCCGGGAGGAGCTCGCCGCCCGTCGGATCCTCCGCTACCAGGTGTGGTGGTTCGAGGAGGACCCCATCGACGAGTGGGCCCGCGACGCGCTCGCGTCGGTGACGACCCACGACCTCCCGACCGTCGCGGGCGTGTGGACGGGGGAGGACGCACGCATGCAGCGGGGCGTCGGGCTCGATCCCGACCTCGCGTGGCACGACGAGCTGCGCACCCGCATCCGCCGCGCCGCCGGCGTGCCGCGCGACGCCGCGGTGCGGGACGTGGTCGTGGCGCTGCACGAGCGCCTCGCCCGCGCGCCGGACCGCCTGGTCGTGACCCAGCTCGAGGACGCGCTCGGGCTGCACGACCGCCCCAACGTCCCCGGGACGACCCGGGACGTGCGCGCCAACTGGTCCCTCGCCCTGCCGGTGCTGCTCGAGGAGCTCGAGGAGCACCCCACGGTCGCGGCCGTCGCCTCCGCCCTCAGCCGCGCCCGGCCCCGCTAGCCCGACCGCGGTGGGACCGGCTCAGGCGGGGCGGGAGGAGCCGAGCTCGAGGATCGGCGCCTCGTGGAGGATGGCGCGCAGCGGCGGCCGGTCGTCACGGCCGGCCAGCTCCGCCTCCTCGACGATGGCGCGCTCGTAGACGTCGACGGTGTCGACCGCGACGGTCGCCCAGTCGTAGCGCTGCGCGATCCGTCGCCGGCCCCGGGCCACCAGCTCCGCCGCGAGCACGTCGTCCCGGAGCACCTCGACCAGCACCTCGGCGAGGTGCTCGGCGTCCTGCGGCCGGAAGGCCATCCCGTGCCCGCCGGACACGATCTCGCGCAGGCCACCGGTGTCGCCCACGACGACGGGGGTGCCACAGGCCATGGCCTCGACGGCCACGAGGCCGAACGGCTCGTAGATGCTCGGGGCGACCGCGACGTCCGCCGCCGCGTAGAGCAGCCGGAGGTCGTGGTCCTCGAGGAAGCCCGTGAAGCGCACGTGGTTGCGGAGCTTCAGCTCCCGGACCTTGCGGCGCAGCTCGTCGCTGTAGGTGCCGGTGCCGGCGATGAAGAACTTCACCGGACCGACCTCGGCGCGGACCTGCTCGAGCGCCTCGAGGACGGTCTGGATGCCCTTCTCGTACTCCAGCCGGCCGGCGAACAGCACCATCTTGGTCCGCGGCCCGACGAGCGTGCGCCGGAAGGCCGCCACCTCGTCCGCCGGGAGCGCGAAGTCGCGCACCGCCACCGCGTTGGGCACGACGTCGACCTTGTCGCTGGGGAGCAGGAAGATGTCGCGGCACTGCTGGCGCATGTACTTCGAGCAGGTGATGACGCGTCGGGCCTCGTAGGTCAGCCACCACTCGACCTGGTGGATGAGCTTGTTCATCGGACCCGGGAGGTAGCCCTGGTGACGGCCGTACTCGGTGGCGTGGATCGTGGCCACCAGCGGGATGCCGAACGCGTCCTTGATGCCGGCGGCGGCGTACGCCACCAGCCAGTCGTGGGCGTGCACGACGTCGATGTCGTGCTCCTGCACGAGCCTCGCGGCCGCCGCCTGCACCCGGTTGTTGAACGCGAGGACCCAGGGGATGAGGTCGTCGAACGGGATGACGGGGGGCGCCTCGGGCACCCGGACGACGTGGACCCCCTCGAGCCACTCGTCCGCCGGGGCGTCGCTGTCCGCCATCCCACGGGTGATGACGTGGACCTCGTGGCCCTCGGCGGCGAGCGTCCGGGAGAGCGCGGCCACGTGCCGACCGAGCCCACCTACGACCCGCGGCGGGTACTCCCAGGACAGCATCAGGACACGCATGGCTGCGGAGCCTACCCAGCGGCCAGCGGGCGGTGGTCCGGCGGGGGACCGGCCCGGTGGCCCTAGACTCCGGCCACCGCAGACGGCAGACCGGGAGGCGTGAGGTGTCCGACGACGACGCCTCGTGGCGCGAGCGTCTCCCGGGCGCGCGGACGCAGCTCGGCTGGTGGACGCTGCCGATGTTCCTGCTGGTGGGGCTCGCCGGCGCCGTGCTCGCGGGCTCGCTCGCGGCCGTCTACTACGGCCAGCAGGTGAACGCGCTCGAGCAGGAGACCGCATCGAGCCGCGCCGAGCTGCGCGGGGCGGTCGAGGACGTCGAGCGGGCACGCGAGGAGGCGCTCGGCTCGATCGAGGCCGAGGTCGACGCCGTCCGGGAGGCGCTGACGCGCGAGTTCCCCTTCGAGGACGTGACGGTCAGCGGCGTCGTGGCGCTGCGTGCCGTGACCGGTAGCACCGGGTCCGGGGCGCAGGGCGCGCCGGCCGGCGACGGCGAGGCGTCCGGGGCGGTGCTGGCCCAGGAGGAGCAGACGGGCGAGCCGACGCAGGAGCCGTCGCCCACGGGGGAGCCGACCGGGGAGCCGACGGCCTCACCGTCGCCGGAGCCGACCCGGACGTCGCGTCCCAGCCGACCGACGGAGGAGCGCGTGGCGACCGGCTTCGCGGTCGCCTTCGACGGGGGCACGACGTTCATCGCGACCGTCCACTCGCTGATCGCCGACCCGGGAGCTCCCGGCGGCGTCGTCGGCGAGGTCGAGGTCATCACCCCCCGCGGGACCGCCCGCGGCATCGTGCACTCGTGGGACGCCGGTCGTGACCTCGCGCTCATCCGGGCCGACATCGGCGAGGTCGAGCTGCTGCCGTGGCGACCCGACGAGGAGGGCCTCGTCGTGGGCGAGCGGCTCATCACCGCCGGCGTGACGCCGACGCTCAACACCGTGCAGGTCAGCGGCCAGGTCGCCTACACCGACGTCACGCTCCTGGTCACGGACCTGCCGACCATCGACTTCCTGCGCGGCGCACCCATCGTGGACCCGCAGGGTCGGGTCGTCGCCGTCTACACCACCGCGTACCGACCGTTCGGGGCGCCGGCCGGCGACGGCCAGGGCGCCGCACCCGTCCACCTCCTGTGCGAACGGATGCTGCGCAACTGCGACGCCCTCGAGGCCGACCCCGACGAGGCGTCCACCGAGGAGTGACCGCTGCCGCGGCATCGCCACGGACGGGTCGGTGCCCACGGTCGACCTCCCGGCGGGCTCTAGCAGTCGCCGATCACGATGATGCAGCCGTCGTCGTCATCGTCCCCACCGCCGGGGTCGTCCCCGCCGCCGGGGTCGTCCCCGCCGCCGGGGTCGTCCCCGCCGCCCGGGTCGTCGCCGTCGGTGGGTTCGTCGTCGGGCTCGGTGCTCCCGCCGGTGTCCTCGGAGGGGATGTCGGTGGGTTCCTCCGTCGGTGTCGCCTCGCGCTCGCGGTCCCGCGCCGGAGCGGGGCGGGCGACGTCGTCGGACGGGTCCAGCTCGCCGGGGGCGAGGAAGTCGGTCGGTGGGACGTCGGCGAGGATGTCCTCGGCGGCGTCCTTCCAGATCAGGGCCGGGATCGTGCCGCCCTGCACGCGCGCGAAGCCGGCGACGTCGCGCATCGGCACCGGGGTCCCGGGGTCGCCGACCCACACGGCCATCGACAGCTCCGGCGTGTAGCCCACGAACCAGGCGTCCCGCTCCTCGTTCGTCGTCCCCGTCTTGCCGGCCTGCGGGCGGCCGATCTGGGCCCGCTGTCCCGTGGTGCGCGCGACGACCTGCTCCAGCGCCAGGGTCGTCGTCCGGGCGATGTCGGCGTCCACGGCACCGACGCAGCCGTCGCCGTCGCGCTCCGCCAGCCCCTCGGGCCGGGCGTCGAGCTCGACCTGCGTGAGCGACCGGGGGCGCGGCTCCATCCGGGGCACGATCGTCACCTCGCGCGGCGTCGGCATGGCCCCACCGTCGGGGCCGGTGACCGAGATGATCGACCGCGCGGCGCAGTAGACGCCGTCGTTCGCCAGGGTCCCGAACGCGGAGGCCATGTCCAGGACCGAGCCTCCGTTGCTCGAGCCCCCGAGGGCGACGGAGACGAACGGGTCGATGCGGTTGCGGATACCCATCCGGAGGCCCTGGTCGATGATCCGCTGCGGGCCGAGCTCGCAGCCCACCCGGATGAACACCGTGTTCACCGACCGCGTCAGGCCCTCGCGGAGCGGCAACCGACCACCGGGTCCGCCCCCCACGTCGTACGGCTCGCCGTCGTAGGCCTCGCAGTTCTCCGCGGTGACGGTCGTCCGCCCCGGCGACGGGTAGGTCGTGTCCGGGTCGACGCCCTCCTCCAGCGCCGCGACGAACGCGATCGGCTTGAAGGTCGAGCCGTTCTGGCGCCGGGTCTGGGTCGCGAGGTCCAGCGGCTGCGTGGCGAAGTCCGGTCCGCCGTGGATGGCGAGGATGTCGCCCGTGCGGGGGTCGATCGCGACGCCGCCCGCGCGGATGTCGCCGGGATCCTTCGACAGGAGCTGGTTCGCCACCGCCTCGTCGAGGTGCCGCTGCGCCGGCAGGCTGATCGTGGTCCGCACCGTCAGCGCTCCGGTCATGACGGCCTGCCGGCCGTACGCCTGCTCGAGCTGCTTGCGGACGTACTCGACGAAGTACGGCGCCTCGAAGACCTCGCGTTGGCGCGGGAGGATCTCGACGTCCTGCGCCATGGCCGCGGCGGCCTCGTCCGCACTCACGGTGCCGAGCGCCTGCATCTTCCGGATCACCGCATCGGCACGGGCGTCCGCGCCGGAGGGGTCGACCCGGGGGTTGCGGGCGGAGGGAGCCGGCAGGGCCTGGGCCAGCAGGGCACCCCGGGCGAGGTCGAGCTCCGCCGCGGGCGTCCCGAAGAACGTCAGCGCCGCCGCCTCGACCCCGTAGGCGCCCTCGCCGAAGTAGACCGTGTTGAGGTAGCGCTCGAGGATCTCCTCCTTCGCGAGGTCACGCTCGAGCTGGATCGAGATCACGGCCTCCCGCATCTTCCGGAGGAAGGTGCGGTCCGCTCCCACGAAGGCGTTCTTGACGTACTGCTGGGTGAGCGTGGACCCGCCCTGGGCGATGCCGCCGGTGCGGACGTTCATCACGATCGCGCGGAGGAGCGACAGCGGGTCCACCCCGTCGTGCTCGTAGAAGCGCTGGTCCTCGTTGGCGACGACGGCCGCGACGACGTGCTCGCTCATCGCGTCGAACGGGATGATGCGGCGGTCGACCTCGGAGGTGAAGCGGGCGATGACGGTCCCGTCCCGTGCCTGGAGCTCGGTCGGGCCCGAGAGCGCGCCGGGATCGGGCACGCGCCACTCGATGGTGAGCGCCAGCCAGGCGAAGAGGGCGACGAGGGCGGTCACCGACAACACCGCGGACGTGCCGACCACCACGACGCGCTTCAGGAACGATCGCATGCGGGGAGGGTAGGGCGCGCCGGTGCCGCCGGATGCCCCGCCGTCCGCTCTACGCTGCGGGGACCGAAGGGAGCGAGTCTTGACCGAAGCCGATGTGCTCGACCTCCTCGGGCTGCTCGAGGCGCGAGGGGTCGTGGCGTGGGTCACCTACCCCGACCAGCCGGACGCCTTCGCGCTCATGGCCGAGGCCGACGGCGCCGACTCCGTGCTGCGGTTGCTCGTGTCGCGCGGGTTCGCGGTCGTGCAGGACGAGCTGCCGGCGTCGCTCCGGCTGCGCCACCCCTCCGGCGGGGACATCGAGGTCCACCCGGTGTCGTTCCGGCCGGACGGTGCCGCGGTTCGGCACCTCAAGGGCGGGGGGACGGTGACCATCCCGGCGAGCTCGCTCACCGTGGCGCCGTTCGCCGGAGGCTCCGCGCGTCAGGTCCGCATCGAGGACTGAGCGTGGGACCTCCCCGGCGTCGCCCCCGACAGGGCGGCGACGAAGGCGCCGGGGTCGGCCGGTGCGTCGTCGCGGACGCCGAGCTCGGCCACGAGGGCGTCGCGCACCGGATCGTCCGTCAGCAGCGCGCCGGCGAGCCGCTCGACCGCGTCGAGATGGCCCGCGAAGCGCTCGAAGGCGTAGCCGGACGAGTTGCCGCGGGTGACCATGAACGGCCAGTCGCTCGCGGTGAGCAGCGCCAGCTCGCGCGCCAGCTGCTCCCGCGCCGGCGCGAGCCGCGGGCCGCCGGCCGCGGTGGCGGACAGCGCCTCCCGGGCGCGGTCCTCGGCCCGCCGGAGGTCGACCCACATCGGGCGCGTCTCGGGCGTGACCCAGCTGGCGTGTCCCTTCGCGTACCCCCACGACGACTCGGGCAGGTCCAGCCGGCGCGTCGGCGGGCGACGGTCGACCCGCGACGCGAGCGTGGTCGTGCGCAGCTGCGGGTCCGCGGCGACGCGACGGAGGAGCGCCTCGAGCCAGGCCACGCCCTCGAACCACCAGTGCCCGAAGAGCTCGGTGTCGTAGGCGGCGACGACGAGGTCGCCGGGGCGCGGACCGAGGACCTCGTGGAGCACGCCCAGGAGGTCGTCGACGTGCTCGTCGACGCGGGCCGCCGCCCGCGCGGGCTCGTAGACCGCCTTGTCCATCGGGCCGAGCTCGTGGTCCGTGACACGCCACGACGGGTGCAGGCCCCAGTCGCCCCGGGCGAAGTAGTCCCGGTACCAGGGGTCGCCGGGGTACCCGGTCGTCGGCGACCACACCCGGTAGGCGACGGAGAGGTCCCGGGCGAACGCGACCACGTCGGAGTCGCCGACCAGCACACCGTCGTGCACGACCTCGTACGGGTCGCCGGCCGCGGGGTCGGGCACGGCCGGCCTCTGCGTCCAGTCCCGTTCGGCGCCACCCGCCGCCTGCACCAGCGTGGCGGCGTCCACCAGGAAGTGACCCACGCCCGCCCGGGCGTAGGCCTCCTCCAACCCGGGCAGCGACGGTCCGGTGCGCGGCAGGGAGGGCGTGCCGTGACGGTCGACCCGCAGCGGCTCCGCCGTGGCGTCCGCCACGGGTCCGGCCGGCCGGTAGCCGCACTCCGGCGCCCACATCCCGCGGGGCCGCTCGCCGGCCCAGGCCGCGTGGGCGTCCAGCCCGCAGGCGAGCTGCGCGTCGATCAGGGCGGGGTCGGTCTGCAGGGGCAGGTACGGGTGCGTCGCGGGGCCGCCGAGGAGCTCGATGACCCCGCGCCGGGCGAGGTCGCGCCACACGGCGAGCAGGCCGCCCGCCGCCTGCACCTCCTCGTGGGTCGCGAGCACCTCGGCGTAGGAACGCCAGTAGAAGGTCGCGAGTGCCGCGACCTCCTCGCCGGCGTGCCAGCCCTGCCAGCGCTGCTCCTCGGCGCGCCACATCTGCCCGCCCACCCACGTCCCGAGCTCGTCGGCCAGTCGGTCGTCGGCGACCTGCGCGGCGACCATCGGGGTCACGCCCAGCGTCAGCACGTCGCGGTGGCCGTCGTCGGCGAGGCGCAGCAGCAGCCGCGTCACCGGCAGCCACGACCCGGCCCAGGCCTGGAACAGCCACTCCTCACCGACGGGCCAGACCCCGTGGTGCTTGAGGTACGGCAGGTGCGTGTGGAGGACGAACGCGACCTCGCCGGGGGCGGCTGCGCTCACCCTGGCACGCGGCACACCGCGACGAGGTCGAGCGAGGCGTCGAGGTCGTCGGTGCGCAGCTCGAACCAGCTCGCGCGGACGCGCGGCACGAGCCGTTGCAGCCACGCCGGCCACGCGTCCGGCGGGCTCGCCGTCAGCAGGTCCGGGAACGGACGCCGGGTGGCCGCCTCGACCGCCCGTAGCCGTCGGCCGTGGTGCACCCCGAGGACGGTCGCCACGGTCAGCCCCGCGGCCTCGAGCTCGGCGGTCAGCTCCGCCGCGGTGAACTCGCGCGTGTGGAACGGGTTCACCGGCACGTCGCTGTCCGGGGTGAAGGTGAGCCGGTTCGGCGTGGCGATCACGATCTCGCCGCGGGGGCGGGTCACCCGGCGGAGCGAGGCGAGGTAGCCCGGGATGTCGTGGAGGTGCTCGATCACCTGGAACGAGACCGTGACGTCGACCTCGTCGTCGTCCAGGGGGAGCGACATGAGCTCCGCGGCGTGCACCTCGATCGAGCCGGACCCGGCGGCGTAGGTGGCCTCGGCGTGGGCGACGATCGAGGCCTCGAGGTCGACGCCCACGACGCGACGCGCGCCGGCGTCGGCGAGCATGCGCAGCCCGTAGCCCTCCCCGCAGCCGGCGTCGAGCACCACCTCGCCGGCGGGTCGAGCAGCGCCGGAGGCGACCTCGCCGGCGGGTCGAGCAGCGCCGGAGGCGACCTCGCCGGCGGGTCGAGCAGCGCCGGAGGCGACCTCGC
>JAHWJY010000188.1 GCA_019348135.1 Actinomycetota bacterium | reverse complement strand
TCGTCGCCGCCGACGGCGTCACCGAGACGCCCACGACCCTGACCGACGCGGACGGCGCGCCGCGCGAGGTCGACTCCGCGTTCGTGCCGCCGCCGCTCGCGGCCACGCTGCTCGCCGACGACCTGGTGGACGTCGAGGTGTCGCTCGACGACAAGGGCGCGACCGCGGCGGAGGCACGCCTCGTCGACCGGCCGCGCAAGATGGTGGTCGGCGTGGTGCGGACCGGGCCGGCCAAGCTGGTGCTCGAGCCCGACCACTCGCTCGGCTCGGGCTGGATCGACCTCGAGCCGGCGGTCGCGGACCGGCTCCCCACGTCGGTGGGCCGCCAGGTCGTCGTGCTGATCGCGGACGGTGAGGGCGGCAAGCCGGTCGGGCGGGCGCTCGTCGCGGGGCCGCACGTCGTGGGCTCGCCCCAGGCGGTCCGTGCCACCGCCGTCGTGGTGGCGCTCGGACGCGCGGCACCCAGCCTCGTCCCCGGCGGCGCCGCCGGCGCCGGCCTCGACCCGGTGGCGGCCGCCACCACGCACATGCGGCTCGTCGGCATGCTCGCCGGCGGCGGTCGCGGCGGGGCCGCGGGGTTGTCGGTCGAGGGCTACATCCCCGGTGCGGAGCACGAGCTGTGGGACCGGCGCGCCGCGGCGACGGTCACGATCGACGACGCCAAGACGCGCGACGTCGACGACGCCATCGAGGCCATCTGGGACGGCGAGCCGGAGGGCGCGGTCGAGGTGATCGTCCACATCGCCGACGTCGCCGCCGCCGTCGGCTACGACTCCGACGCGGACCGCTACGCGCGGGTCGCGGCGACGACCGCCTACCTGCGGGTCGGTGACAACGCCCCGATGCTCGACCCGGTGCTGTCCGAGGGGGAGCTGTCGCTGCTCCCCGGCCAGGACCGCCGGGTGCTGTCCGTGCACTTCCAGGTCGCGCCGGACGGTGCCATCTCCGACGTCACGGTCGAGAACAACTACATCCGCTCGGACGCCAAGCTGAGCTACGAGGCGCTCGAGGCGTGGATGGCGGGCGACCGCAGCGCGATCCACGCCGAGGCGGGCGACACCACCGCACCTCTGGCCGACGAGGTGCTGACGAACGTGATGGAGGCGGCCCGTCGGCTCGGGGTGGAACGCGACGCGCGCCAGACCTTCGAGGACCTGTTCACCTCCGCCGAGGTCGAGCCCGCGATCGTCGACGGCAAGCTCTCCGCCGTGCCGGCCGAGCCGCACGCCGACGCGTACCGCCTGATCGAGCGGCTCATGGTCGCCGCCAACGAGGCGGTCGCCGGCTGGGCCGTGGAGCACGACGTGCCTGCGCTCTACCGGGCGCACGTGGGGCTGGCCGCGGACCGGGCCGAACGGCTGCGTGCCGCGGTGGAGGCCGCCGGCGCGGACGTCCCGTCGCTGGACGACCCCGACGCCGAGGGCGACCAGGTCGTGGCCGAGGTCCTGGCCGAGATCGAACGCCTCGCCGGCGAGGGCCGCGACGCGGACCGCGAGCTGCTCATCTCGGCGGCGACGACCTCCACGGCCCGTGCCACCTACGACCCGGACCCCTCGCACCACCGCGGGCTGGGCGCCTCGGCCTACACCCACTTCACCTCACCCATCCGCCGTTACGCCGACCTCGTGGTGCACCGCCAGATCCGTGCCGCCCTGGCCGGTGAGGCGCCGCTGCACGACCCGGCGACGCTGTCGTCGCTGGCCGAGTGGCTCGACGCCCGTGCCGGCGCGGTGAACCACGCCTCCGCGCGTGAGCGCGGCGACCTCTGGGCCCGCCTGCTCGACCGCGGGTACCTGGACGCGCCGGAGCCGGCGGTCGTGACGGGGCTCACCGCCAACGGGCTGCGCATCCGCATCCCGCGGCTCGGGCTCACCGGTTTCATCACCGCGGAGCGGCTGCTCGACCTGCCGAAGGGCGAGCGCGGCCGGCTCGAGGTGGACGAGCACGGCCTCACGACGACGTCGGGCCCGTGGCGGCTCGGCAGCACCGTCCACGTGGACTTCCTCCACCTCGACGACACCGCCCGCCCCGTCTTCCGGCTCGCCCGGACCCCGACGGCCTGACCGCGGTCAGGGACGGGCGAGCGCGGCGGCGACGAGGTGGCCGCACGCGCCGGCGGCCGCCAGCCACACCCCCGGGGGGACGGACCCGACCGGGCCGAGCGAGATCCACGCGAGGACGAGCGCCGCCGTGGCGACCGCGGACATCGCCCGCGGCCACCCGCGCACGGTCACCAGCGCGGCGAGCGCCGGCAGGGCCGCCAGCACGAGCAGCACCGCCCCGATCGTGACGAGTCCCGGCTCGGCGGGCGCGGGCCCTCCGCGGAGCCCGATGTCGAGTCCGACGTGGCCGAGCTCCGGGTCCCAGCGGTGGAACGCCGACAGCACCTGCAGGGCCGAGGCGAGGAGGGTCAGCACCGTGCCGGCGCGCCGCAGGGGCGGGCCGGACGCGAACGGCGGCGTCGACACCGGAGGCACGGGGGACGGGGCGGTCGGCAGGCTCATCGCGCGCGAGCCTACGCCGCCCCCGTGCACGCGGCCCCGCCCCGGGTGGACGGCCGTGGCGGGGTTGTCGTCGCTGCCGGCAGTGGCCGTACCATCGGCGCTCGAGCGCCGGGGCAGACCGTCCGTCAGGAAGTGAGCGCCGTGATCGTCGTCCAGAAGTACGGCGGCACCTCCGTGGGTGACGTCGACCGGGTCAAGCGCGTCGCCGACCGCATCGCGCGGACGCGTCGAGCCGGCAACCAGGTCGTGGTCGTCGTCTCGGCGATGGGCAAGACCACCAACGAGCTCATCAAGATGGCCGAGGAGATCTCGGACGACCCGCCGGGCCGCGAGCTCGACATGCTCCTCACCGCCGGCGAGCGGATCTCGATGGCCGTCGTGGCGATGGCGCTGCACGAGCTGGGCGTGCCGGCCCGCTCGTTCACGGGCTCGCAGGCCGGCATCATCACCGACGCCCGCCACGGCAAGGCGCGCATCGTCGACATCACCCCCGGCCGCGTGAAGGAGGCGCTCGACGACGGCGACGTGGTCATCGTCGCGGGTTTCCAGGGCGTGTCGCAGGACACCAAGGACGTCACCACGCTCGGACGGGGCGGCTCCGACACCACCGCGGTCGCGCTCGCGGCGGCGCTCGACGCCGACGTGTGCGAGATCTACACCGACGTCGACGGGGTCTTCACCGCCGACCCCCGCATCGTCCCCGACGCCCGCAAGCTCGACCGTGTCAGCTTCGAGGAGATGCTCGAGCTCGCGGCGCAGGGGGCCAAGGTGCTCCAGGTCCGCTCGGTCGAGTTCGGCCGCAACTACGGCGTGGAGATCCACGTCCGCTCGTCGTTCAGCTACTCGCAGGGGACCTGGGTCGGCCCGGAGGAGAAGAAGATGGAAGACGCGATCATCTCGGGCGTCGCCCACGACACCTCGGAGGCCAAGCTCACGCTGAAGGGCGTGCCCGACAAGCCGGGTGTCGCCGCGCGCGTGTTCACCGCGCTCGCCGAGGCCAACGTCAACATCGACATGATCGTCCAGAACGTCTCGGCCGAGGGCGTGACCGACATCTCCTTCACGCTCCCGCGCGGCGAGACCAAGCACGCCGACGAGGTGCTGTCGACGTTGTCGGACGAGATCGGGGCGACCGGCGTCGACATCGACGACTCCATCGCCAAGGTCTCGCTCGTCGGCGCCGGCATGAAGACCCACCCGGGCATCGCCGCGAGGATGTTCGCGGCGCTGTCCGACGCCGGCGTGAACATCGAGATGATCTCCACCTCCACGATCCGGATCTCGGTCGTGGTCGACGGCGACGACGTCGAGACCGCCGTGCGGGCGATCCACGACGCGTTCGACCTCTCCGACGGGATGGTCGGCAAGGAGCAGGGCGCATGACGACCTCCGACACCACCCCCGACGGCCTCCGCGTCGCGGTCGTCGGTGCCACCGGCGCCGTCGGCGAGGAGCTGCGACGCCTCCTCGACGCCCGTGGCTTCCCCGTCGCCGGTGATCCGGTCTACGTCGCGTCCGAGCGCTCCGCCGGGCGGAAGCTGCCGTGGAAGGACCGGGAGGTCACGGTCCGGGCGCTCGCGCCCGAGGTGTTCGAGGGCGTCGACGTCGCGCTCTTCAGCGCCGGCGGCTCGACCTCGAAGGAGTGGGGCCCGGTCGCCGTCGAGGCCGGCGCGACCGTGGTCGACAACTCGTCGGCGTTCCGCATGGACCCCGACGTCCCGCTGGTGGTCTCCGAGGTCAACCCCGAGGACGCCCGCCGCCGGCCCAAGGGCATCATCGCGAACCCGAACTGCACGACCATGGTGCT
Source organism: Actinomycetota bacterium (assembly GCA_019348135.1). Taxonomy (GTDB): domain Bacteria; phylum Actinomycetota; class Nitriliruptoria; order Nitriliruptorales; family Nitriliruptoraceae; genus JAHWJY01. Next base: position 14 of record JAHWJY010000188.1, on the reverse strand, counting down.
GATGGTCGCGGCCA
>JAHWJY010000187.1 GCA_019348135.1 Actinomycetota bacterium | reverse complement strand
CACCGCCGCCCCGACCGGGTTCTCCCCGGACGGCACCCGGATCCTCGTCTCCTCCGACCTCTCCGGCACCTCGCAGCTCTACCGGCTGGACGAGGAGCAGCTCGCCGCGGCACCGGTGAGCCCGGAGGGGCTCGCGCAGCTGACCGCGATGCCCGAGCCCGTGGGCGGCGGCTACCTCCCGACCGACGACCGGCTCCTGGTCGCCACGGACGTGGGTGGGAACGAACGCCACCAGCTCTACCTGATCGCCGACGACGTGGCCCAGCCCGTCGCCGGCGAGGACGGCCTCGAGCCGGTGGTCGTCGACCCCGACCACATCCACCGCCCGGGGGGAGTCACCCGCGACGGGCGGCTCCTCGCCTACAGCACCAACCGCCGCAACGGCACCGACTTCGACGTCGTCGTCCGCGACCTCGCGTCCGGCGACGAGGAGACCGTCCACGACCGCGGCGGCTGGGCCGGCGCCGCCGGGTTCTCGCCCGACGGACGCATCCTCGCCATCAGCGAGCTGACGGAGCGTCCCGGCGACAACCGCGTCCACCTCCTCGACCGCACGACCGGCGAGCGCACCGAGCTCGCCCCGCACCCGGACGCGCCGGCGTCGGTCGGGTCCCCGAGCTGGTACCCCGACGCCCGCCGCTACCTCTTCTCGCACGGCGTCGCTGCGGAGTTCGCGGCCGTCCACCGGGGCGAGGTGGGCTCCGACGCGACGGAGGTCGTGTTCGACCCGGGCTGGGACGCCGGCGCCGCGCTCGACTGGACCGGCAGCACCCTCCTCGTCGTGTGGAACGAGGACGGCTACAGCCGGGCCCGGCTGCTCGACCCGGACACGTACGAGGTCCGCACCGAGGTCCCGCTCCCTGGCGCCGGCGTCGCCGGCGGGTGGCGCTTCTCCCGCGACGGTCGCTACCTCACCTACGCGTTCTCGTCGGCGCTCGTGCCCGGCGACGCCTGGCGCTACGACACGCGGACGGGCGAGCTGCTGCGCCTCACCCGCAGCCCCAACGACGTCGACCCCGCCGGCTTCGTCGCTCCCGAGCTCGTGCGCTTCCACTCGTTCGACGGCGAGTCGATCCCGGCGTTCGTGTACCGGCCCAGCCGGCCCACGAGCCGCCGTGCGCCCGTGGTCGTCGTCATCCACGGCGGCCCCGAGAGCCAGTACCGACCGTCGTTCGCCCCGCTGACGCAGTACCTCCTCGCGCAGGGGTTCGCGGTGGTCGCCCCGAACGTCCGCGGGTCGACCGGCTACGGCAAGCGCTACGAGCACCTCGACGACGTCGACCGGCGGCTCGACTCGGTGGCGGACCTCGCGGCGCTGCACGACTGGGTCGCCTCGACCGACGACCTCGACCCGGACCGGTGCGCGCTCTACGGCGGCTCGTACGGCGGCTACATGGTGCTCGCCGGGCTCGCGCTCCAGCCCGACCGTTGGGCGGCTGGCGTCGACATCGTCGGGATCTCGAGCCTGGTCACGTTCCTCGAGAACACCTCGCCCTACCGCCGGCGCTTCCGGGAGCGGGAGTACGGCTCGCTCGAGCACGACCGCGACCTGCTCGTCGCCGCCTCCCCGATCACCCACATCGATCAGGTGCGCGCCCCGCTGTTCATCATCCACGGCGCCAACGATCCCCGCGTCCCGCTGTCCGAGGCCGAGCAGGTGCACGAGGTCGTGCGTCGCAACGGCGTGCGCTCCGAGCTGCTGGTCTACGACGACGAGGGTCACGGCCTCGCCAAGCTGGCCAACCGCATCGACGCCTACCCGCGGGTGGCCGCGTTCCTGCACGACGTCCTCGACGCCTGACCCGTCGCCCGGCCAGGGTGGCGACGCACGCGTCTCCTAGACTCCGTCAGCCCGTGCCCGACGACCGCCGACCGACGACCCCGGGGGACCCGAGTGCCGGACCTGCGCGACCGCCTCGAGGACGCACTCGTCCGGCACGTCCTCGCCACCGCCCTGTCCGCGGGCGCCGACTTCGCCGAGCTCTACGCCGAAGGCCGCCGCACGCGCTCGCTCCGGCTCGAGGACCGGCGGGTCGAGGAGCTGTCGACGGGAAGGGACGTCGGCGCCGGCATCCGCGTCGTGCGGGGATCCCGCGTGGGCTACGCGTACACGAACCTGCTGGACCGCGGGGCGCTGACGGACGCGGCGAAGGTCGCCGCCGCAGCGGCACAGGGGGAGGGCTCGCGGGAGCCGGCCGATCTCACCCGACCCGACCGCCGCGTCGAGCACCCCGTGCGCAAGCCCCCCCACGACACCGACGCCGCCGGCCTGGTCGAGCTGGCGCAGCGTGCCGAGACCGCGGCCCGCGACGTCTCGCCCGAGATCGCGCAGGTCGTGGTCGTCTACGGCGACGTCGAGCAGGAGGTCGTGGTCGTCAACAGCGACGGCCGGGCGGTCGACGACCGGCGGGTCCGCACCCGGCTCGTGACCCAGGCGGTCGCCACCCGCGACGGGCTCATCCAGACCGGCTACGAGAGCGCCGGCGCCAGCGCCGGCCACGAGGTCCTCGACAACAACCCGCCCGAGACCGTCGGGGCCGCCGCGGGCCGACAGGCCGTCACCATGCTGGACAGCCGACCGGCACCGAGCGGCGAGATGCCGGTCGTGATGTGGCGCGGACACGGCGGCGTGCTGTTCCACGAGGCGTGCGGCCACGGCATGGAGGCGGACTTCGTCGGCAAGGACGCCACCGTCTTCGCCGGCCGGCAGGGACAGCGCGTCGGCTCCGAGCTGCTGAACGGCGTCGACGACGCGACCGTCCAGAACGGCTGGGGCTCGTTCGCGTTCGACGACGAGGGCACGCCGGCGCAGCGCACGGTGATGTTCCAGGAGGGGGTGCTCAGCGACTACCTCACCGACCGCCGCAGCTCGCACCGTCTGTCGGCGCCGGCGACGGGCAACGGGCGCCGGGAGTCCTACGCCCACCTCCCGGTCCCGCGCATGACCAACACCTACATCACCGCCGGCGCGTCGCTCCCGGACGACGCGGTCGCGAGCCTCGATCGCGGGATCCTCTGCAAGGGCATCGGCGGTGGTCAGGTCAACCCCGCCACGGGCGACTTCGTGTTCGGCATGACCGAGGCCTACCTCGTCGAGGACGGCGAGATCGTCCACCCCGTCCGCGGGGCGAACCTCGTCGGCAACGGCCTGCAGATCCTGGCCGACGTCGACATCGTCTGCAACGACGTCGCCTTCCTCCAGGGCATGTGCGGCAAGGACGGCCAGAGCGTCGCCGCCGGCATCGGGGCGCCGACGCTGCGGATCGGGCGCATCACCATCGGAGGGACGGCCTGATGACCGACGACCTCCTGCAGCTCGCGAACCACGTCCTCGACCGCGCGCAGGCGGGCGAGGACGTCGAGGCCTACGCGGCGTCCGAGGTGACGACCCGCATCGACGTTCGGGACGGCGACGTCGACACGCTCGCCTCGGCCGCGACCCGCGGGGTGGGCGTCCGCGTGGTCCGGGACGGTCGCCAGGGCTACGCCTACACCTCCGACGTGAGCGAGGACGCCCTCGTCGACGCCCTGCGGTCGGCCCGGGCGAACGCCGACGTCGCGACGCCGGACGAGGCCAACGGTCTGCCCGATCCCGCGGGGGCGCCGGTCCTCGAGGGTCTCGTCGCCGACGTGTTCGCCGACGTCCCGGTGGAGGAGCGCATCGACCTCGCCCTCGCCATGGAGGAGGCCGCCCGCGCCGCCGACGGACGGGTACGGGGTCTCGAGACGGCGCAGTACCAGGACGCGCACCGTCGGGTCGCGCTCGTGTCCACGCGCGGCCTGTCGCTGACGCAGGAGCGGACCGACGCCTGGGCCTACGTGAACGTCCTGGCCGGCGATGGCGACGAGAGCCAGACCGGGATCGGGCTGACGCTCGGGCGCGGCCCGGCGGAGCTCGACGTGGAGGCTGCCGGCTCCGAGGGGGCGCTGCGGGCGACGCGGCTGCTGGGTGCGCGGAAGCCGACGAGCCGCCGGCGCGCGGTCGTGTTCGATCCGTGGGTGACGGCGCAGTTCCTCGGGGTGCTCGGCACCGCCCTGTCCGCCGACGCGGTCCTGAAGGGGCGGTCGCTGTTCGCCGACCGCATCGGTGACGAGGTCGGCGCCGACGACCTCACCCTCCTCGACGACGGCCTCCGTCCCGGCGCCCCCGGGACTGCACCGTGGGACGGCGAAGGCGTGCCGCAGGAGCGGACGGTGCTCATCGAGGACGGCGCCCTGGCGAGCTACCTCCACACCACGTGGACCGCGCGGCGTGCGGGTGGCGGCGCGCGGTCGACGGGCAACGCCGCCCGCGCCGGCTTCCAGAGCTCGCCCGGCCTGTCGCCGT
>JAHWJY010000186.1 GCA_019348135.1 Actinomycetota bacterium | reverse complement strand
CTGATCGCCGTCACCCGCTTCGACAACGCCAACCTCATGGCCGTCGAGATCGCGAGCCACCTCTACGGGGTGCCGCGCACGGTCGCTCGGCTGTTCAACCCCGAGCGGGAGCAGGTCTACCGGAAGCTGGGTGTCCAGTACGTGTCCGGCACCGGCATCCTCGCGAAGCTGTTCCTGAACGAGTTCCGGGACGAGACCTTCCCGCACCACCTGCACTTCTCGTCGAGCGACGTGGCGGTCGTCGACATGGAGATCGGACCCGGCGGGCACGGCATGACCGTCCAGGACTTCGAGCTCGACGGCAAGCTGCGCATCTCGGCGATCGAGCGTGGGGCCCGCGTCTTCATCCCACGGGTGGAGGATCGTCTGGAGCGCGGGGACAAGGTCACCGCAGCCGCGAGACGCGGGGTCTACCGCAAGGTCGCCTCGCTCCTGCAGCGGCCGTACGAGCGCGCGAGCGCCGACGACGAAGCGATCTGAGGACCGCATGTACATCGTGATCGCCGGCGGCGGGAAGATCGGCCGCTACATCGCCAAGGACCTCGAGTCGAAACGGCACGAGGTCACCGTCATCGAACGCGAGCCCGGACGCTGCGAGCAGCTGGTCGCCGAGACCAGCGTGCTCGTCATCGAAGGGGACGCCGGTGACGTCCGCTACCTCGAGCAGGCCCACCTCGACCGGGCCGACGTGTTCGTGGCGACGACCCACGACGACGACGACAACCTCGTGTCGAGCCAGCTCGCGAAGATCGAGTTCGGGGTCAAGCGCGCCATCGCCCGGGTCAACACCCCGAAGAACGTCGAGATCTTCGAGAAGCTCGGGATCGAGGCGGTCTCCTCGACACGCCTGATCTCCGAGCTCATCGAGAACGAGTTCTCGGTCGGCGAGCTCATCCACCTGCACTCGCTCAAGGGCGGGAAGGTGTCCCTGGTCGAGGTGCGCATCCCCGACGTCGACGATCCGGACGCACCGTCGGCGCGGCGGATCATGGAGCTCGAGCTCCCCACGGAGTCCGTGATCGTGGCGCTGTTCCGCGGTGACGAGACGATCATCCCGCGGGGTGAGACCGAGGTCCACCCGGGCGACGAGGTGGTCGCCCTCACGACGCCCGACCTCGAGGATGCGCTCCGCGCCATCCTGGTGGGTGAGCGGTGACCCGCCGCCCCACCCCCGCACAGGACACCCGGGGCCGGGACGCGACCAACCTCCGGCAGGGTGTGGTCGGCATCGGGTTCGTGGCCGGCCTGGCCCTCGGCGCCGCGGGCGTCGGATGGCTCCTCGCGCTGCTGATCGCCTCGGTGTACTGAACCGGTGATCCTCCGCCCCGACGTCCGCGACCTGCGGGTGATCGCGTCCTCGCTCGGACGCGTCGTCGCGGGCGTGGGCGCGCTCATGGTCCTGCCCGCCGCGGTCGCGGCGGGACACCACGAGTGGGACGCGATGTCGGCGCTCTTGCTGTCCGGGGCGCTCGCGGTGCTGACGGGGCGACTGGCGACGCTGCTGCTGCCGTCGCGGCGACCAGCGACCTGGACGCACGGGATGGTCACGATCGGCCTGTCGTGGCTGGTGGCGCCGGTCTTCGCCGGCCTCCCGCTGTTCCTCGCCGGTCACGCCGACGGGTTCCTCGACGGCTACTTCGAGGCGCTGAGCGGGCTCACGACGACCGGACTCACGCTCGTCCAGGACCTCGACCACCTCGCGGTCTCGCTCAACCTGTGGCGTCATCTGCTCCAGTTCGTGGGTGGTCAGTCCATCGTCATCGTGATCCTGACCATGTTCACGACCACCAGCGGGCACGGTGGCTCGCTCTCCCTGGGCGACATCCGCGACAACCGCATCACGCCGAACGTCAGCCGGACCGGGCGGTTCATCCTCACCGTCGCCGCGGCGTTCGCCGCGACCGGGGTCACGGCGCTGACGATCGCGGGGATCGCGGCCGGCCTGGGACCCGGACGGGCGCTGACCCACGCCGGCGCCCTGTTCCTCACGGCGTACGACACGGGCGGGTTCTCGCTGCAGTCGACGTCGGCCAGCTACTACCACTCGGGGGCGGTGGAGGCGATCGTGATCGTGCTCATGATCGCCGGCGCGCTGTCCTACGGCATCCACTTCGAGCTGTGGCGCGGGAACCGCCGGGAGCTGCTGCGCAACATCGAGACCCGCACGATGGGGCTGACGTTCCTCGCGCTGCTGACCGTCACCTTCGTGGGGCTCGGTCGCTCCGGCGCCTTCACGGACGTCGGCCCGATGTTCCGTCAGGGGCTGTTCACGCTCGTCTCGGCGCACACCACGTCGGGCCTGACGCTGTCGGACCCCCGGCTGATCGTGACCGACTGGGGCCTGCTCGCCCCCGCCGCGATGGTGGCGGCGATGTCGGTGGGAGGGATGGCGTCCTCGTCGGCCGGCGGGATCAAGGCGATCCGCGTGGGGCTCATGCTGAAGGGCATCTTCCAGGAGGTCCGCCGGGTCCTGCTACCGGAGTCCGCCGTCGTGCTGGCCACCTACCACCAGCACCGCCGGCAGGTGCTCCGCGACGTCCACATCCGCGGTGCGGCCACGGTGCTCCTGCTGTTCCTCTTCACGTTCCTGGTCGGTGGGCTCATCACCCTGTTCACCATCCCCGACGTCGACTTCACCGAGGCGTTGTTCGAGTCCACCGCCGCAGCCTCGAACACCGGCATGTCCGTCGGGATCCTCGAGCCGTCGGCGCCGGCGGTGCTGAAGGTCGTCTACGCGCTCCAGATGTGGTTCGGTCGGCTCGAGTTCATGGCGGTGTTCGCCCTGCTGGGCTACGCCTTCGCCTTCGTGAGGGGACGCACGTGACGTCGAGGTCGCCGATCCATCCGCGCACGTTCGTCCAGGTGATCGTCGCCTTCGGCGTCGTGCTCGTCACCGCGGCACTGATCGCACAGCTCCGTGCCGCGAAACCCCACGAGACCCCCGCCTTCCTGGTGGAGGGCGCCGAGGACGCCGACGATCCCGGAGCCGAGATCGTGTCGTGCGAGCGGACCCTCCCGGGCGCCGACGAGGACGCATCCGGTGACGGCTCCGCCGAGCCGACGCTGCTCGGCCGGGTGACGTCCAGCCGGGTGCTCGAGTGCCCGGAGGCCTTCGACGGCCACCTCGTCACCTACATCGGCGAGGTCATCGGCGACGTCCTCCACCGCGACGACGGCGCCTGGGTGCTGATGAACGACGACGACTACGCCCTCGAGGTCGGCCCGCTGGCGAGTCACGGCGAGTTCCGCGGCTACAACTCCGGCCTCTCGGTGTGGCTGGACGGCGACCTCCCGGACCTCGTCACCCACCCCGGCGGCCCGGACTGGCGTGGCGACGTCCTGCAGGTGGAGGGCATCATCCACCGGGTCGATCCGCGGGACGGCGGCGGGCTCACGATCCGTGCCACGGACGCCCAGGTCCTGGCCGAGGCGGTGCCCCTGTCCCACCCCGTGAACCGGCCGCAGGCCATCGCCGCGGGGCTCCTTTCGGCCGCGGCCGTCGCGCTGGTCGTGTTCGAACGCGCCGCGGCGCGCCGGCGATGACGCACCTGCGACGACACCGGGCCCGCCCGGAGCGGGGAGCCGGCCCGTGCTGATCCGGCCGGAGCGGCGGGACCTCACCCTCATCGCCTTCTACCTGGGCAAGGTGATCTTCGGGATCGGGCTGCTCCAGCTCGTCCCCCTGGCGTACGCCCTGGTGGCACGCGACTGGAACGACGTCTCGGCGCTGGCGGTCGGCGCCTCGCTCGCGATCATGGTCGGCCGGCTCACGGAGATACGGCTCTACACCACCGAGGTGCTCGACTGGTCCCACGGCATGGTGACGGTGGCGCTCGCGTGGTTCCTGGGACCGCTCTTCCTGGCCATCCCGCTGTACCTGACGGACCACTTCGCCGGCTTCTCGGACGCGTTCTTCGACGCCATGAGCGGGCTCACGACGTCCGGCCTGGCCCTCATCCAGGACCTCGACCACCTCAGCCCGGCGATGCAGGTCCTGCGTCACCTGACCCACTTCGCCGGCGGGCAGGGGATCATCATCGTCGTCCTCACCGTGTTCGCGAGCTCCGCGGCACAGGTGGGCACGCTCTACGTGGGCGAGGGACGCGACGACCGCATCGTCCCGAACGTCATCCGGACCGCGCGCTTCATCTACCTCGTCGCGTTCGCCTACCTCGGGGTCGGGACGGTCGCGCTCACGCTGGCCGGGATGCACGCCGGACTCACGCCTGGTCGCGCCCTCTTCCACGGCGTCAACATCTTCATGGCGGCCTTCGACACCGGCGGGTTCGCGCCCTACTCCAGCTCCATCGCCTACTACCACTCCGCCGTGTTCGA
>JAHWJY010000057.1 GCA_019348135.1 Actinomycetota bacterium | reverse complement strand
GGGACTCAGCCACCGCAGCGCCGACCTGGCGCTGCTGGAGCGGCTCGCCGTCCCGTCCGACGAGACCGGCAAGGTGCTGCGGTCCCTGCTCGAGCTCGACCACGTGCTCGAGGCGGTGGTGCTCTCGACCTGCAACCGCGTCGAGGTGTACGCGTCCGTGACGCGCTTCCACCCCGGCATGCAGGAGGTCCGGACCTGGCTCGCCCAGCGCGGCGACGTCCATCCCCAGGACCTCGACGCGCTCCAGTACAGCTTCCACGACGACCGCGCGGCCGCGCACCTCTTCGCGGTGGCCGCCGGCATCGACTCGATGGTCGTCGGCGAGCAGCAGATCGCGCTGCAGGTCAAGCAGGCGATGGAGACGGCCCGCGCCGAGGGCGCCGCCCGCGGCACCCTCCAGCGGCTGTTCCGCCAGGCCGTCCGGGTCGGGCGGCGCGTCCGTCGCGAGACCGAGATCGGCCGCGGTGCGTCGTCGATGGTCGACGTCGGTCTCGCGGCCGCCCGGCACCGCCTCGGCGAGGACCTCACGGGCCGGACCGCGCTGATCGTCGGCGCCGGCAAGATGGGGGCCCTGACCGCCGACCGGCTCCTCGAGGCCGGGGTCGAGCGCACGCTCGTGTGGAACCGCAGCATCGACAAGGCCTCGCGCCTGTCGGCGCGCGTCGGCGGCGAGATCGTGGACGACGGGGAGCTCGGCCGGGCGATCGCGGTGTCGGACCTCGTCGTGTGCACGACCGGGGCCGCCATGCCCGTGCTCGACGTCGAGCTCGTCCGCGAGGCCACGGCCGGGCGGACCAGCGCCGGTCCGCTCGTGCTCCTCGACCTCGCCATGCCGCGCAACGTCGACGCCGCGTGCGCCGACCTGCCCGGGGTGACGGTCCTCGACATCGCCGACGTCCGGGACGAGGCCCACCGCACCCTCACGGGCGAGGTCGTGGCCGCGGCCGAGCGCATCGTCGACGAGGAGGCCGAGCGCTTCCTCGCCTGGTCCCTCGCGGTCAAGGTCGAGCCGACCATCCGGTCCCTGCGCGAGCGCGCCGAGCGCGTCCGGCAGGACGAGCTCGACCGCCTCGGTGGCAAGCTCGCGGGTCTCGACGATCGGCAACGGGACGTCGTCGAGGCACTGACCCGCGGGATCATCAACACGCTCCTGCACGATCCGACCGTGCGGCTGAAGGCGCTCGCCGACGCCGGCGGTGCCGAGCACCACGCCCACGCGCTGCGTGAGCTCTTCGACCTCGACCAGTAGGGGTGGCCTCCGCGCTCGCTCCGGAGACCGGACCGTGGCGGGTCGCGACGCGTCGGTCCGCGCTCGCACGCGCCCAGGCGCAGCAGGTCGGCGACGCCCTCGCCGAGCTGACGGGCCGGGCCGTCGAGCTGGTGCCGATGTCGACCACGGGCGACGAGCACCCCGACCGGGCGTTCGAGGCGTTCGACACCAAGGGGCTGTTCGTCGACAACACCCGCGGCGCGGTCCTCTCCGGGGACTGCCACTTCGTCGTTCACTCCTACAAGGACCTGCCGAACGAGCCCGCGCCCGGGCTCGCGATCGCCGCGGTGCCCCGCCGCGTCGATCCCCGTGACGCGCTCATCACGCGCGAAGGGCACCGGTTGGCGACGTTGCCGCGGGACCGCCCCGTCGTCGTCGGGACGTCCTCGGCCCGGCGGAAGGCGCAGCTGCAGCGCAGTCGCCGGGACCTCCTCGTCCAGCCGATCCGTGGCAACATCGACACGCGCCTCGGCAAGGTCGTCAACGGTGAGCTCGACGCCGTGGTCGTCGCCATGGCGGGGCTGCTGCGTCTCGGGGGGAGCGACCTCGACCTCCGGGTCGTGCCGCTCGAGCACGGCGAGATGCTGCACGCGGCGGCTCAGGGCGCGCTCGCGATCGAGTGCCGCAGCGACGACGCGACGACGCGCAAGGCGCTGCGTCGTCTCGACCACGCCGACACCCGTGTGTGCGTGACCGCGGAGCGGGAGCTCCTGGCCCACCTCGGCGGGGGCTGCACGTCCCCCATCGGGGCGCACGCGGAGCTCATCCCCGGGGAGACCCCGGACGCCCGCCGCATCGAGCTCCTCGGGATGGTGTCCGACCCCAACGGCACCCGGCTGTTCCGGGCGAGCCACCAGGCCGCGGTCTCCGAGCCGGAGCTCTTGGGGCGGACGCTCGCGGCCTCCCTCATCGCGGCACAGCAGCCCGCGGGATCGACCGGGCACGGCCACGGTGCGCGCTGAGGAGCACCCGCTCGCGGGCGTGACCGTCCTCGTGCCACGGTCGCGGCGTCAGGCGAGCCGGCTGTCCGCACGGATCCTGGCGCTCGGCGGCGAACCGCTCGAGGCGCCCACGATCACGGTCGAGCCCGGCGACGCGGGGGCGCTCACGGCAGCGCTGCGCGACCTCGCCGAGGGGCGTCACGTCGCCGTGTGCCTGACCTCGCCCACCGCCGTCGACGTGGTCGCCGACGCGGCGGCGGCGGCGGGGATCGACGAGCCGCTCGCGGCGGTGCCCCTGGTGGCGGCGGTGGGGACGGGTACCACCGAGGGGGTGCGGCTGCGCCTCGGCCGGCCGCCCGACCTCGCGCCCGACACGGCCACGGGCGCGGCGCTGGCCGCGGCCTTCCCGGAGGGCACCGGCACGGTCCTCCTGCCACGCGCCGATCTCGCCGGGCGCGCGCTCCCCGACGGGCTGCTGGCGAAGGGCTACGACCCGGTGGAGGTCGTCGCGTACCGCACGGGTCGGCCCGACGCGCTCCCCGCCGACGTCCTGGCGCGTCTCGCGGACGACACCGTGGACCTCGTCGCGTTCACGTCGTCCTCGACCGTCCGCAACTTCGTCGCCCTCGTGGGCCGGCGCCCGTGCCGCGCGGCCGTCGTGTCGATCGGTCCCGTCACGAGCGCCACGTGCCGGGAGCTCGGGGTCGAGGTCGCCGCGGAGGCGGACCCGCACGACCTCGACGGGCTCGTGGACGCCCTCTGCCGGGTCGTGACCGGCACGTGACGCCGGCGCCTCCGGCCGGATGGGCGGGGGATCCGCGGCGGACGGTGCCTACCTTCGGGCCACCGTCGACCGACCCGAGGAGCCGCGGCGATGGCGATCAAGGACCGCCTCGCCGACGTCCCGGTGCTCGGCACGGCGTTGCGCATGCAGGAGCGCTACAAGCAGGACTCCGCCGACCAGTTCGCCGCGTCGATCGGGTTCTTCGGCTTCCTGAGCGTCTTCCCGCTGCTCCTGATCGCCGCCTCGGTCGCGGGGTTCGTGCTGCGCGGCGACCCGGCGCTGCAGCGCGAGTTCATCCAGACCGCGTTCGACGCGATCCCGGGGATAAGCGCGGCGCTCGGCGGCGGTGACGGTGCCTCCCAGCTCGACACCATCATCGACGCGATGGTCGACAACGCCGGGACCATCGGGGCCTGGGGCGCCGTCCTGCTGCTGCTCTCCGGCCTGCGGGTGGTGAACGCCGGCATGGTGGCCACGCTGAAGGTCTTCCACGTCGACGTGGAGATGAGCGGGGCCAAGATGAAGCTCCGCCAGCTCGGCGCACTGGTCGCGCTCGGGACGATCGCGCTCGCCGGCGCGCTCGCGACCGCGGCCCTGGGCGTCGCCGTCCGCGTGGAGGTCGCGACGGTCGGCAGCGTGCTCCTGAGCCTCGCGAGCGTGGCGCTGTCGGTGGGGCTCGACTTCGTGCTGTTCCTGCTCGCGTACCGGTTGCTCGCGGTCGGTCGGGGACCGCGGTTCCCGCGCGTGTGGCCCGGGGCGCTCCTGGCGGCCGTCGCCTGGACCGGGCTGAAGGCGTTCGGCGCCACCTACGTGAGCGGACAGGTCGCGAAGGCGAACGATCTCTACGGCACCCTCGGTGGCGTGATCGGCCTCCTGCTGCTCTTCTACCTCGCCGGGCGCATCTACCTCTACGGTGCCGAGCTGTCCGCGCTCCTGTACGACCCCGGTCGTGATCTCGCCGACCGTGACGACGAGGTGGTCTACGTGGGTGACTCCGCCGGCAACATCGCGCAGGGCACCGGGCCGGAGGCGCCGGACGAGCCCCGGGACCCGCCCCCCGCCCCCGAGCTGCGGGTGAGCCCCGAGACGGCCGCCCGCGTCGCGGCGGCCGACGACGCGCGCGGCGACCACCGCGCCGACGTCCGCGGGGCGCTGGCCTTCGTGCTCGCGCTCGGGGTCGTGGGCGGCCTGGTGCGGTTCCTCAAGCCGTGGGACGTCGGGTCCCACCGGTCGTAGCGTCGGTCGCGGTCGTAGACTCGCCGCCACCCGTCCGAGGCCCGCTCGAGGAAGCCCGAGGACCCCTGTGAGCTCGTTCCCCGCCGCCCGCCTGCGCCGGCTCCGCCGCACCCCGGCCCTGCGGCGCGCTTTCGCCGAGACGCGTCTCGCCGCGGCCGATCTCGTGCTGCCGCTGTTCGTCAAGGAGGGCATCGACGAGCCCCACCCGGTCGGGTCCATGCCCGGCGTGCTGCAGCACACGGTCGCGTCCGCGCGCGACGAGGCCAAGCGCGCCCACGCCGTGGGCGTGTCGAGCTTCATCCTCTTCGGCATCCCGGCGGCCAAGGACGCGGAGGGCTCGAGCGGGTGGGACCCGGACGGCCCCGTCCCCACCGCGGCGCGCGCGATCCGAGACGACCTCGGGGACGACGTCGTGCTGTGGGCCGACGTGTGCTCGTGCGAGTACACCGACCACGGGCACTGCGGCCCGCTCGACGCCGAGGGGACGGTCCGCAACGACGACGCCGTCGCCGGCTACGTCCGGGAGGCGGTCGTCTACGCCGAGGCCGGGTGCGACCTGGTGGCCCCCAGCGGGATGATGGACGGCCAGGTCGCGGCGATCCGCGCCGGCCTGGACGACGCCGGCCTCGGGGCGGCGGGCATCGTCGCCTACGCGGCCAAGTACGCGTCGGGCTACTACGGCCCGTTCCGTGAGGCGGCCGAGTCGACGATGTCGTTCGGCGACCGGGCGACCTACCAGATGGACCCCGGCAACCGGCGCGAGGCGCGGCGCGAGGTGTCGCTCGACGTGGCGGAGGGCGCCGACGCGCTGATGGTCAAGCCGGCCCTCGCCTACCTCGACGTCATCTCCGACGTGCGCGACCGGTTCGACCTCCCCGTGGCCGCGTACCACGTCTCCGGGGAGTACGCGATGATCAAGGCGGCGGCCGACCGGGGCTGGATCGACGGTGACCGGGTCATGGCCGAGGCGCTCACCGCGATCAAGCGCGCGGGTGCCGGCACGATCCTGACCTACGCCGCCGTCGACCTCGCCGAGCGCCTCGGCGCGTGACCGCGACGGCGCCGAGCTGGCTCACGGAGGTCGCGTACGCCCACCGTGGGCTGCACGACGTGGCGGGCACCGTGCCGGAGAACTCGCTGCCGGCGTTCGAGGCCGCGATCGCGGCCGGGTACGGCATCGAGCTCGACGTCCACCTCACCTCCGACGGCCGGGTGGTCGTGACGCACGACGACGACCTGGCCCGCGTGACCGGACGGACCGTGTCGGTGGCGGCGAGCACCCTCGCGGCCCTCGCGGGCCTGCGTCTCGGTGGGACCGACGAGGGCATCCCGACCCTCGACGACGTGCTCGACCTCGTCGCCGGCCGGGTACCCGTGATGGTCGAGATCAAGAACGTCCGCCGGCAGGCCGGCCCGCTCGAGGCCGCGGTCGCCGGCGCGGTCCGTGCGGTCGATGGTCCCGTCTGCGTGGCCTCCTTCAACCCCCGGACGGTGGGGTGGTTCGCGAAGCACCACCCCACGGTCGTGCGCGGCCAGACGGCGTCGTCGTTCGCCGGCGTCGACGCCCCGTACCTCGCCCGCCGGGTGCTCGCCTCGATGGCCGCCAACCGGTGGACCCGCCCGCACTTCGTGAGCTACGAGCTCTCGGCCCTGCCCAACCGCTGGTGCGACCGGTGGCGCGCCGCCGGGGGGGCGCTCGTGACGTGGACGGTGCGCACCGGCGACGACCTCACCAGGGCCCGGACCGTGGCCGACACCCACATCTTCGAGCACGTCGAACCGTGACGCCCCGGCCGGGTCAGAGCACGACGTCCAGGAAGTCGGCGACGGTGGCGGCGTAGCGGTCGGGGTCGGCGTTCCAGCTGCGGACGTGACCCGCGCCCTCGACCCGCAGGTAGGTCACGATGTCGGGTCGGGCCTCGGCCACGGCGTCGGCGAGCTCGACCGGCACGGTCACGTCGGCGGTCCCGTGGATGAGCAGCTTCGGGTGGCGGAAGGTGGCCGGGTCGTGGCGCATCTCGGCCCAGTCGATGCCGACGCGGACGCTCGCGAGCCGCATCGTGGCGGGCAGGAGCAGCGACAGGACCTGGGGCGGCAGTCCGCGGTCGATGGCCGCGGCGCGGATGACGGGTCCCCAGTCGAGCACCGGTGCCTCGAGGATCATGGCGCGGACCCGGTCGGCGAGGCTCGACAGCGCCGCGAAGTTCACCACGCACGCCCCGCCCATCGAGAAGCCGACGAGGATGACGTCGCTCGCCCCGTGCTCGAGGGCCCACCGCACGGCGGCCTCGACGTCCTCCCACTCGGTGGCCCCGAGGTGCGAGCGTCCGTCGTCGGACCGCGGCGCGTCGGGGTCGTTGCGGTAGGAGATCACGAGCGCCGGCAGCCCCGCGGCCAGGATGGTCGGGAGCATCCGGAAGGCCTCGTGCCGGCGGGCGCTGCGGCCGTGGACCAGCACGACGCAGGTGTCGCGCTCGCCGGGGAACCACCAGGCGGGGCAGGCCCCCACGGGGCTGTCGAAGGTGACGTCCTCCCACGGGACCCCGAGCACCGACGGGTCGGCGGGGTAGGCGTAGGCGTCGAGCGTCCCGGACGTCGCCACCTCGGGTGGTTCGCCGGCGAGCAGCGCGAACGGCCGGACGCTGCCGTCCTCACCCGAGGTCGACACCTCGCCGACGCGGCCGTACCCGCCGACCCAGACGAGCCCCCAGACCCCGGGCCGGGCGGCCCCTCGTCCGGTCAGGGTGACCTCGCCGTCCCGCAGCGCCACGACCTCGACCCGGTCGTCGGCCTTGGGTGCCGGGGGCCACGTGAGCGCGGGCGGCTCGGTCAGCCGGTTGGCGTAGTACCACGTCGCCCCGCCCGCGGCGGCGAGCAGTGCCGCGGTGCCGGAGATGCCCGCCGCGGACCACGCCCTGCGTGTTCGTGAGGTCACGGCCGAACCATACGGCGGTAGGGTGCCGGCGATGGACATCTCGACCTCCGAAGCCCTCTTCGCGCGTGCCGCCCGGGTCATCCCGGGGGGAGTCAACTCGCCCGTGCGGGCCTTCGGCAGCGTCGGCGGCACCCCGCGGTTCCTCTCGCAGGGCGAGGGCGCGACCGTCGTCGACGCCGACGGCAACCGCTACATCGACCTCGTCCAGTCCTGGGGCCCGCTCCCGCTCGGTCACGTCCGCGCGGAGGTCGTCGCGGCCGCCCGCGACGCGGTCGGTCGGGGCGCCACCTTCGGCGCTCCGACGGCCGGCGAGGTCGAGCTCGCCGAGGCCATCCGGGACGCGGTCCCGTCGATCGAGCAGGTCCGGCTCGTGAGCAGCGGGACGGAGGCGGCGATGTCGGCGATCCGGCTCGCCCGCGGTGCCACCGGCAGGTCGCGCATCCTCAAGTTCGCCGGCCACTACCACGGCCACAGCGACGCGCTGCTCGTCGACGCGGGCTCCGGGGTCGCCACCCTCGGCATCCCCGGCTCCCTCGGCGTCACCACGGGTGCGGTCGCCGACACGGTGACCGTGCCGTGGAACGATCGCGACGCCGTGTCCGCGGCCGTGAGCCGGCACGGCGACGAGCTCGCCGCGATCCTGTGCGAGCCGGTCGCCGCCAACATGAACCTCGTGCCACCGTCGGACGGCTTCCTCGCCTTCCTGCGTGACGCGGCCGACCGCTCCGGCGCGCTGCTGATCTTCGACGAGGTCATCACGGGCTTCCGCCTCGGCCGCGCCGGAGCCCAGGGCCGGGAGGGCGTCACCCCCGACCTGACCGTGCTGGGCAAGGCGATCGGCGGCGGCTTCCCGCTGGCCGCCTTCGGGGGTCGCGAGGAGCACATGCGCCACCTCGCGCCCCTCGGGGGCGTCTACCAGGCGGGCACCCTCTCGGGGAACCCCGTCGCGGTGGCCGCCGGGCGGGCGCAGCTCGAGCTCCTCACCGACGCCGTCTTCGCGGACCTCGAGCGCATCACGACCGCGCTCGTCGACGGCCTGCGGACGGCGTTCGCCGACGCCGGGGTCGAGGCCCGGGTGCGGCAGCACGGCACGCTCGCCGGGATCCTGTTCACGGGGGACGATCCGGTGGACCTCGAAGGGGTCCAGCGGGCCGACCACGACCGCTACGCGCGGTTCTTCCACGCCATGCTCGACCGCGGGGTGGCGCTCGCGCCGTCCGGCTACGAGGTGCTGTTCACCTCCACGGCGCTCGACGACGAGACCGTCGCGACCGTCACGGGGGCCGCGCGGGCCGCTGCCGCGGCGGTGGGCTGAGGTCTACCCTGCCTCTCCCGCGCTCCCCGAAGGTCCCGCATGCGCCGTCCCGTCCTCGCCGCCGTCCTCGCCGGCGTGCTCGCGGTGGGCTGCGGCGGTGGTCCGGAGGTCTCCGGCACCGAGCCCGCGGCCGGGTCGACGCCCGCGCCGCTGGGGACGCTGACCGGCGGCGACCCGTTGCCCGACGTCGAGCTCGCCCGCCTCGACGGGGAGGGCTCCGTCGCGATGGACGAGCTCGGGGGACCCGCGGTGCTCAACTTCTGGGCGACCTGGTGCGCCTTCTGCGTCGAGGAGATGCCGGACCTCGAGGAGGCCCACCAGGCCGTCGGCGACGACGTCCGCTTCGTCGGGATCGACCGCGAGGACCCCAACGTCGAGGCGGCCCTCGCGCTGGCCTCGGAGACCGGCGTGACCTACGACCTCGTCGCCGACCCCGACGGCTCCTTCTTCCGCGCCGTGAAGGCCCGGGGGATGCCGACCACCGTCTTCGTCGACGCCGACGGGGTCATCCGCTACCGGCACGCGGGGCCGCTCACGCGCGATCAGCTCCTCGAGCTCGTCGAGGAGCACCTGGGGGTCCGTGCCTGAGGTCGCCGGCTTCCGGGACGCCGCGCGCCGCTGGTAGGCTCCTGCCGCCTCTGCTGGTGCCCCGGGAAGACAGGAAGCGGGCGTGCGACTCGACTGGTTCGGAGAGTTCTTCGGAGCTCTCCCTGACGCGGCGCGTGGCCTCTACCAGTTCGGCGATCCGAGCGGTCTCGGGCGCGGCTGGTGGGGCCTCGTCATCCTGCTCATCTGGGGCGTGCTGCTGATCGCCCTCCCGCTCGTGATCGCGAAGCGGACCTACGGGACGCACGAGTGGGTCTCGGCGACCATGGGCGTCGTCGCCGGCCTGTCGATCTTCTGGTGGGTCTACGGCATCCTCCCGTCCGCGTGGATCTACTACCTCGACTCCAACAAGGAGGTCCTGGCGGGGCCGATCATCCCGGCGACGGCGGGCCTGACCTTCGGCTCCGGTGAGGGCGCCTACCGGCTCGACATCGCCTCGAACCTCTACGACGTGATCCGCGACACCGTGGTTGTCGTCGAGCACCTCGTGGCCTTCGTCATCACGTTCTGGGCGGCACTGAAGATCCAGCAGAAGTACCCCCGCACCCTCGCCGCCGGCGAGGTCAAGCCCGAGGCCGGCGGCTACAAGTAGCCGCGACCGCCCGCCGGGACACCGCGGGGCAACGACCGAGGAGGACGACGTGGGGAAGACGGACCGGGGCGAGCACCCCCTCATGTTCGACGACTACACCGTCCAGCAGGTCGACGCCCAGTGGCTGCAGGAGCGGGTCAAGCCCAAGCGGCACATCGGTCTCACGCCCGAGCTGTGCATCCTGTGCCGCGCGTGCGAGGACGTCTGCCCGTGGGAGTGCATCTTCATGATGTCGCCCAACGTCATCCAGAACGCCGACAACCCCAACGTGATGACCCTGGCCGAGCAGTCCCACGCCGTGTTCATCATCGACGACAACGAGTGCACGCGCTGCGCCATCTGCGTCGAACGGTGCCCGTCCGACGCCCTGTGGCTCGGCCGCACCGACCAGTAGGACCCACCCACCGCCGTCCCGAGCCGCGAACGTCCCGTTCGTGATCGTCAGCAGCCGAGGAGAGCACGCGTGTCGAGGATGTCCGACTTCCTCAGCGACGTGAAGAAGCGTCGCGAGGAGCTGAAGGCCAAGCGCCCCAGCTCCTTCGGCGACGTGAAGACGTCCGTCCAGGACAACGTGATCTGGAAGTCGATCTTCCGGCCCGGGTCCATCTACCGGAAGGGCTACCGGGACACGTCCCGTGACCGCGCGCTCGCCGCGATGAACAACGTCCTCTACCACCTCCACCCCGTGAAGGTGAAGCGGCACGGCCTGAAGCTGACCTACACCTACTGCCTCGGCGGCCTGTCGTTCTTCCTGTTCATCCTGCTCACGATCACGGGCATCTTCCTGATGTTCTTCTACCGCCCCACGGCCGGGGCGGGGTCCGAGCTCGCCTACCTCGACATGCGCAACCTGTCGGCGTCGGTGACGTTCGGCCACCTCGTGCGCAACATGCACCGGTGGGGCGCCCACCTCAT
Source organism: Actinomycetota bacterium (assembly GCA_019348135.1). GTDB lineage: Bacteria > Actinomycetota > Nitriliruptoria > Nitriliruptorales > Nitriliruptoraceae > JAHWJY01. The sequence goes on along the minus strand of JAHWJY010000057.1, from coordinate 3,153 downwards.
GGTGTTCACCGTGTTCCTGCACATGGCGCGCGTCTTCTACCACGGGGCCTACAAGCCGCCGCGTGAGTTCAACTGGGTCGTGGGCGTGATCCTGCTGACGCTCACCCTGCTGCTGTCCTTCACCGGCTACCTGCTGCCCTGGGACCAGCTCGCGATCTGGGCCGTCACCGTCGGCACCGAGATGATGGGCTTCACGCCCGTCTTCGGCAAGCAGGTCCAGTTCGTGCTCCTCGGCGGGGTCGAGATCGGTCCCAACACCCTGCTCCGCTGGTACGTCCTGCACGTGCTGTTCGTGCCGTTCGTCACCGTCATCTTCCTCGCGGTCCACTTCTGGCGGATCCGCAAGGACGGTGGCATCTCCGGTCCGCTCTAGAGCATCCGCTGCGTCCGCCACCAGCGGCGAGGAGAGAACGATGTCGGAAGAGGTCCAGATCGATCAGGAGGTCTACGACCGCCTGATCGCCGAGGGCAAGAGCGAGCGCATCGCCCGTGCCAAGGCCAAGGCGGCCTCGGTGCGCAAGGGCAAGGTCGCCGCCGGCCAGGAGCTCGGCCCGAAGTCCCCCGAGGAGAACCAGCAGGCCCTCGCCGCCTTCCGGGAGAGGAGCGGCGGCGGTGCCGCGACCGCCGGCGCGGGCGGTGGCGCAGCGACGGCGACCAAGGAGGTCCCCGCCAGCCGCCTGTCCCCCGAGGAGCGCGCGGCACGCGTCTCCGCCTCGCTCGGCGGCAACGGCAACGGGGGCTCCATCGGCGTGCCGGCCTCGTCGGCCCACACCCACCGCCTCCTCGCGCTCGTGCCGCCCGCCGGCATCCAGCAGGTCCAGTCGAAGCAGCAGGACAAGGTCTACACCTGGCCGCACCTGCTGATCGTCGAGTTCGTGGCGCTGCTCGCGATGACCGCGGTCGTGCTCGTGACCTCGTTCTTCCTCGACGCCCCGCTCGGTGCGCTGGCGAACCCCAACCTCACGCCGAACCCGTCGAAGGCCCCGTGGTACTTCCTCGGGCTCCAGGAGCTCCTGCGCTACTTCCACCCGATGGTCGCCGGTGTGACGATCCCCGGCGTCGGGCTGATCGTGCTGGGTGCCGCCGCCTACGTCGACAAGAACCCCTCGGCGAAGCCCGAGAACCGCAAGTTCGCCAACATGGCGATGACGTTCTTCCTCGTCATGTGGACCGTGTTCGTCTTCGCCGGCTCGTTCTTCCGCGGCCCCGGGTTCAACTGGGTCTGGCCGTGGGTCGACGGCCTCTTCTTCGAGCTGTAAGGGACGCCTGTCATGTCCGAGAACCCATCCCGCCGGCTCCCCGAGCTCAAGCCCGTCGAGCGCCGGACGTTCCTGCGCTACAGCCTCATCGGCGCCACGAGCGCGGGGCTCGCCGGCTTCGGCGCGTCGGTGCTCGGGTTCCTGTGGCCGAACCTGTCGGGCGGCTTCGGCGCGGACATCACGCTGCCCGTGTCCGCGGCCGAGCTCGCCGCCACGATCCGTGAGGAGCGCGCCCCGTTCGCCTTCCCCGCCGGTCGCATGTACATCGTGACCTGGGACCCGAACACGCCGGGTGCCGAGGAGCAGTACGGCGAGGACCACCCGGTCACCGCCGACGGCGTCGGGCTGATGGCGCTGTTCCAGAAGTGCGTCCACCTCGGTTGCCGGGTGCCGTGGTGCCAGAGCTCGCAGTGGTTCGAGTGCCCCTGCCACGGCTCGAAGTACAACAAGTGGGGTGAGTGGATGGGCGGGCCGGCGCCGCGCGGGCTCGACCGCTTCCCGTCCCGCATCGGCGACGACGGCAACCTCATCGTCAGCACCGGCACGGTCCTCACCGGGCCGGCCCGCACCGAGCGCGTGCTCCAGCAGGAGCCCGAGGGCCCGGCCTGCGTCGACCTGTAGCCCCGAGCGACCCCGGGCGGCACCCGCCCGGCCCACTTCTTGGAAGAGGAACCGATGTCCAGCCTTCTCCTCCTGGCGACGGAGGCCACCGCCGAGGGCGGCGGGAGCCCCGGCGCGACCATCGCGGTGGTGGTCCTGCTGCTGGCGCTGGCGGCGTTCGCGGTCGCCTACGTCGTCGTCGGCCCGGGCCGGCGGCGCGGCCCGAAGGTGCGCGGCGACATCCCGCTCGCCATGCGCCCCTACCACTCCGACGAGGAGCTCGAGACCACGGGTCTCGAGCGGGCGATGTCGTGGGGCGTCGCCCTGGCCGTCTTCTCCGCGCTGTTCGTCCCGCTCTACTGGCTGATCGAGCCCGAGCGCATCGACGAGAAGATCGACGAGTTCTACCTCCGCGACGTCGCGTTCGGGCGCGGTCTCTACGCCGAGAACTGCGTCACCTGCCACGGTCCGGACGCCAAGGGCGGCTCCGCGCCGCACCCGGACCCCGAGGTCGACGCCCCGTGGCCGGCGCCGGCGCTCGACAACATCGTCGCGCGGTACGAGGACAAGTCCGCGATCATCCCGGACATCCGCGAGTTCATCGAGATGACGATCGCGCACGGCCGTCCGGGGACGCCGATGCCGGCGTGGGGCTCGGCGTACAACGGTCCGATGAACGATCAGCAGATCGACGCGCTGACGAACTACATCCTGTCGATCCAGACCGGCGAGCTCCCCGAGGCGCAGGCGTTCGTCGGCGCCTCCGGTGAGGACCTGTTCGGCGACAACTGCGCCCGCTGCCACGGCGACCGGGCCCAGGGCTACGTCGGCCCCCAGCTCCTCAACATCTTCGAGCGCTACGGCGCCGCGGACGGGGACGAGGCCGCTGTCGAGGAGGTCCGCGAGCACATCCGCTACACGATCCTCAACGGCCGCAACGTGCCGGGCACCACCCCGATGCCGCCGTTCGAGGGCGTGCTGTCCGACGAGGCCATCCAGGAGCTGATCGACTACATCGAGTCGCTCCAGCGCACGGGTGGGCCCCGCTACGGCCAGATCGGCGGCGATCCCGGCAGCGAGCCCGACGCCGGTGGTGCCGCCACCGAGGACGACACCAGCGACGACGATGGGGGCGACGCGTGATCGAGCTCACCTACCTGCTCGCCGCCGAGGCGGGCCACGTCTCGCCCGACCACATCGCAGCCAAGCTCGCGGTGCCGCTCGGCGTCGTCATCTTCATGGGCAGCGTCTACCTGCTGCTGTGGTCCAACTACGGCGCCAAGAAGGGCGCGCT
>JAHWJY010000185.1 GCA_019348135.1 Actinomycetota bacterium | reverse complement strand
GTGACGTCGGTGTGGATCGGCAACCTCGACAACACCCCGCTCGAGGGCGACATCACCGGCGGGAGCGTCCCGGCCGAGATCTGGGGCCGCTACATGGCGGCGGCGCTCGAGAAGGTCGAGGTCGAGGACTTCCCGTCACCGGACCTGTCGGGCAAGGACGCCATCAACGCCCGTCCGTCGCCGAGCCCCTCGCCCAGTCCGAGCCCGTCGCCGAGCCCGACGCCCAGCCCCTCCGAGGTGACGTGTCCGCCGGTCGACCCGGGGGGTGAGGAGATCGTGGTGCTGCCGGGCGAGCCGTGCCCGTCGCCGTCGCCGACCGAGGAGGAGACGACGGCGGAGCCGAGCCCGACCGAGGAGGAGACGACCGAGGAGCCGACGACGGAGCCGACCACGGAGCCGACGGCGCCCGTCGAACCGGAGCCGTCGCCGACGAGCTGAGCGTCAGGCCACGGCGCCGGCGTCGCGCAGACGCGTGATCGCGTCGGCGTCGAAGCCGAGCTCCGCGAGGACCTCGTCGGTGTGGCCGCCGTACTCGGGTGCGCCGGAGCGGACCTCGCCCGGGGTCCGGGAGAAGCGCGGGGCCGGCGCGGGCTGCACGGCTCCGTCGACCTCGACGAACGCCGCCCGGGCGATGTTGTGGGGGTGCGCCGGCGCCTCGGTCAGCGACAGCAACGAGGCGACGCACGCGTCGGAGCCCGCGAACACCTCGTCCCAGTGGGACCGCGGCTCGGCGGCGAAGATGCGCGTCAGCTCGGTGCGGAAGGCGGGCCAGCGGCGCTGGTCGAACTGCGGCCAGTCCTCGGGGTCGAGCTCGAGGCGCGCCAGCAGCTCGGCGTAGAACTGCGGCTCCAGCGCGCCGACGGCCACGAAGCCACCGTCGGCGGTCGCGTACGTGTCGTAGAACGGTGCGCCGCCGTCGAGCAGGTTGCTCTGCCGCTCGGTCGTCCACGCGCCCATCGCGAGCATCCCGTGGAACATGGCGGTGAGCGAGATCGCGCCGTCGACCATCGCCGCGTCCACGACCTGGCCCTGGCCGGAGCGCTCCCGTTCGACGAGCGCCGCCAGGATCCCGATCACGAGGTAGGTCCCGCCGCCGCCGAAGTCCGCGATGTAGTTCAGGGGCGGCGCGGGGGGCTCGCCGGCGCGGCCGGTGGGGTGCAGCGCGCCCGCGACGGCGGCGTAGTCGATGTCGTGCCCGGCGGTCTGGGCGAGCGGTCCGTCCTGGCCCCAGCCGGTCATCCGCGCGTAGACCAGCCGCTCGTTGACGGCGGCGCAGTCGGCGGGACCGATGCCGAGCCGCTCGGCGACGCCGGGGCGCCACCCCTCGACCAGCACGTCCGCGTCCGCCACGAGCCGACGGACGACGTCGCGCCCGGCCTCCGACTTGAGGTCCACACCGATCGAGCGCCGGTTGCGGGACATCCCACGCATGGTGGCCTCCATGCCCGGGCCGTGGATGACCGCGCTGGCGCGGTCGACGCGGATGACGTCGGCACCGAGGTCGCCGAGCAGCATGACCCCGAACGGGGCGGGGCCGATGGCCGCGAGCTCGATCACGCGGATGCCGTCGAGGGGTCCGGGCACGGAGGCCTCCAGAGGTTCGGTCGGGTGGTGGGGGGAACTAGAGCTGGCGGAGGTCGAGGACGCTGCCGGTCTCGACGCCACGGTCGAGGACGTCCCACAGCTGACGGGCGACCGTGTCGACGTCGCGGAGCCCGCCCTCGGCGTGGAGCTCGCGGAAGCGCTCGACCCGGGGGAAGTCGTGCGGGTCCATCTCGCGGATGCGTTCCTGCATCCCGGTGGCGACCACGCCGGGAGCGATGGCGCAGACGACCACGCCACCGCGCTCCCGCTGCTCGAGACCGACCGACCGGACCCACTGGTCGAGCGCGGCCTTGCCGGCGCCGTACGCCGCCCACCCCGGGTACGGGGTGGACGCGGCGCCGGACGAGATCAGGACGAGCTCACGGCGGAGCTCGGCACGGTCCGCGACGGCGGCCAGGAACCGGTGTCCGAGCACCTGGCCGGCGGCGCTGTTCAGCAGCACGTTGGCGACGTACGCCTCCGTGTCGACCTCGCCGGCGAAGCCCATCGGGTCGAGCACGCCGGCGGCGTGGACGAACGTGACACGTCGGGCGTCGGAGCGCGCCACCTCCTCGTCGACGGCGTCCGCGACGGCGCCCCAGGACGCCGGATCGGCGAGGTCGGCGGCGACGTGGCGGTCGGCGAGGTCCGCGCCGCTGCGGCTGATGTCGACGATCCGGGCGCCGGCCGGCGCCGCGGCGGCGAGCGCGCGGCCGATGCCGGCGGAGCCGCCGGTCACGACGAGGAGCGTGTCGGTCATGGATCGGACCCTAGGTCGTGGGGACGAGCACGCCGGGGTTGAGGACGCCGGCGGGGTCGAGCTCGCGCTTCGCGGCGGCGAGGGCCGCGCCGAACGGGTCGGGGCGCTGGCGCAGGTACCACGGCAGGTGGTCGCGGCCGACGGCGTGGTGGTGGGTGATGGTGGCGCCGGCGGTGACGATCTCGTCCGAGACCGCGGCCTTCACCTCGTCCCAGAGCGCGACCGGGTCGCGCTCCCCCGCCGGCGCGATGACGGTGAGGTAGGGCGCGGCACCGTCCGGGTAGGCGTGGGTGATGCGCGTGGAGACGACCGCGCTGCCGGCGAGGCGCGTCGCCGTCGCGGACGCGGTCTCGCGCAGGGTCGCGATCAGCTCGTCGACGCGGTCCCAGGTCGTGGCGGTCTCGAACGTCTCGACGACCATGCCGAGCCGGACCAGCCCGTCGCGGAGGTACGGCGCCGACAGGAACGTCCGGCGCCACGCGGCCGAGCCGCCCTCGCTGGTGCCCGTGTCGAGCAGCGGCGAAGCCGACCTCGCGCTCGGACGGTCACCGGTGCGGTGCTTCGGGCCGTCGGGGCAACGGCCGCCGTGGTCGGCGGTGAGCTCGAGCGCCCGTGCCATCGCCGGCTCCAGCGGATGGTCGGCGGACTCGAACCCCAGCACGAGCACCGAGGCGTCACCGGCGGCGGCGCCCGACAGCATCGCCTCGTGGGGGTCGAGGAGCCGGCAGTTGGCCGGGTACAGGCCCGACTGCGCGAGCTCCCGGACCGCGCCGAGCCCCCGGCTGAAGGAGCCGAACGCGACGGTGGCCTGCGACCGGAACACGGGCCGGCGCTGGACCCGCATCCACGCGGCGGTGACGACCCCGAGCGCACCTTCGCTTCCGAGGAGCATCCGGTCGGGTGACGGACCCGCGCCCGAGCCGGGGAGCCGGTTCGAGGTCCAGCGCCCCGACGGGGTGACCGCCTCGATGGACTCGGTGAGGTCGTCGATGTGGGTGGCGAGGGTCGCGTAGTGCCCGCCGGCGCGGGTGGCGAGCCATCCCCCGAGGGTCGAGAACTCCCACGACTGCGGGAAGTGCCGGAGGGTCAACCCGTGCGGGCGGAGCTGGTCCTCGATGGTGGGGCCGAGCGCGCCACCCTCGATGCGCGCGGCGAGGGAGACCGGGTCGACGTCGGTGACCGCGTCGAGGCGCTCGAGGTCGAGGCTCACCACCGGACGAGGGTCCGCTGGCGGGTTCACCCCGCCCACGACCGACGTGCCGCCACCGAAGGGGATGCAGACGACGCCGGCGTCGCCGCACCAGTCGAGCAGCCGCTCGACGTCGTCGGCGTCCGCGGGCCGTACGACCGCGTCCACGATCCGCGGCAGCGTGCCGGAGAGGGTGCGGGCCACGTCCCGGAACGCGTTGCCCCGCGAGTGGCGGACTCGGTCCTCCCCGTCGGCGGTCACGAGAGCGGCCAGTGCGTCGGGGACCTCCAGCCGTGGCTCCGGGACGTCGACGCCGGCGAGGTCGGGCCGCACCGGGTCGCGCGGGGTCACGCCGAAGCGCTCGACGACCATCGAGCCGAGGCCACCGAGCGCGGCCGCGTCGAGCTGCTGTTCCTCCCAGCCCCAGCCCCACCACGAGCGCTGGCGGGATCCGTCGGTCGTCACGCGGCGCTCCTCTGCTGAGGGTCCAGGAAGCGGGCGATGTGTCGGGCGTAGCGCCGGCCGGCCTGCTCCGGGAAGCCGTGCGCGAGGCCGGGCAGCACGAGCAGGCGGGCGTCCGGGATGGCGCCGGCGAGCTCCTCCGCACGTGCGGGCCGTGCGAGCGGGTCCTCGGCACCGGCCAGCACCAGCGTCGGTGCGGTGATCGCCGGCAGGACGCCGGAGGCGTCGTGGGTCCGGCAGGCGTGCGACAGCGCCAGGTGCCGCGCCACGTGCTCGTCGAGCGCCGGCGCCGCGGAGAGCCGCAGCGCCAGCTGACGCCGCAGCCGGTCGCTGCCCGTGTACGAGG
>JAHWJY010000056.1 GCA_019348135.1 Actinomycetota bacterium | reverse complement strand
GTCAGGGTCGAGGGGTTCGTGGCGGCCGCGTTCCGGCACCGCACCTCCCGCGCCGCTGGGCTGCCCGGGCTCGGGAGCTCGGCGTCGACCCGGCCTGGTGGCGCCAGCTCCTCGGACGTCGCACACCCGAGCCGGTCGACGTCGCGCAGCTCTACCGCGAGCTCGTCGTGGACGAGGCGCTGACGCAAGGCTCGTCGAGCTTCGGGCTGCGGGACGTGGTCCAGGCGGTCGCGGCCCGACTCCCGGCCGGGGCTGACGCCGCACCGGTGGTCGAGATCGCGCAGCCGTCGACGAGCACGCCGAGTCGCTCTTCGGGGTCGAGTCCGAGGAGAGCTCTAGGACGATGGTCGCTCGGTGCTCGGCCGGACACTTCCGTGTGGTGCCCGCGTGTGACGTCCTCAGCCGCCCGCTGCCCGGGATCCTGTGACCAATCTGTGACCAATCGCCCTCTCACGCGTCTCCACGACGAAGCCCCCGACCACTGTGGTCGGGGGCTTCGTCGTGTGTTTCCGCTGGTCAGCGGGTGTTTCCGTTGGCGGAGGGTGGGGGATTCGAACCCCCGAGACCCTTGCGGGTCAACACGGATTCCAACCGTGCGCCATAGGCCGGACTAGGCGAACCCTCCGTGGTGCGGAGCGGAGGGTACGGGGTCCGTTCCTCCGCGGGCAACGCCGAGGGCCGGCGCACGCGCCGGCCCTCGACATCGTTGCGGGTGGTTCAGCCGGCGCGCAGCGCCTCGTAGTCCGGCCGGAGCACGACGAGGCCCTGACCGATGTTCGACACGATCACGGTGCCCGACCCGAAGTACGGGTAGACGTTCCACGAGTCGCCGTAGTGCGGCGCGTCGGCCAGCGAGTCGACCTCGAAGTAGCCGATCTCGTCGAGGTCACCGTTCTCGAAGCCGTCGGGGCCCTCGCGCAGGATGCGCAGACCCCGGTTGTAGTTGGCCTGCCAGATGAGCCCATCGTCGGTGATGTAGAGGTTGTGGTCCGTCGAGACCGACTCGTGGGTGTACGACTTCACGAGCGGCGCCCCTGCGGCGTCGGTGACGACGGCACCTCGGTCGGCGTCGGAGAAGCCCAGGTCGAGGTCGGTGACGTCCACCATGTAGGTCGTGGTGTTCGACACGGTGCCGGCCTGCTCGTCGACCTCGTCGTTGAAGATGACCCAGCTCTGGTCCGGCGTCAGCCAGCCCTGGTGGGTGTACGCCGCCGTGTCGTAGCCGATGCGGGTCAGCATCGCCGGCGCGGCCTTGTCGGTGACGTCGACGATCGTGACCGTGTCCTCGTTGTAGTTGAAGCAGATCTCGGCCTGGTAGCCGTTCGCGCCGTTGTAGTCCGGGTCCGGCCCCTCGTAGACGACGCACTGGGCGTCGTGGGTGTAGCCGTCGGACGCGAAGCAGCCCATGCCGTCCTCGCCCTGGTGGGCGACGGGGTTGGTCGGGTCGGAGATGTCGACCATGAACAGGCCGCCGCCGCAGACGTCGGCCCCGACGACGTACGCGGTGTCGGTGTCCTCGTTGATCGCGATGTTGTGGGCGCTGCCGAAGGCGGTGTTGTGCCCGACGGTCTCGAAGGCGCGCGTCGGGTTGGGGACCGAGCCGTAGTGCTCGCGCAGCTGGGTCAGGTCGAACACCTGCATGCCGTGGCCGGCGACCTCGGAGACGATGTAGGCGTGGTCGTCGTCGACCTTCACGTCGCGCCAGACGGAGCCGAAGCTCACGCCGGTGCCCCGCGTGCCCCCGACGCTGTTCACCCGGCCGAGCACGACCGGGCGGTCCGGGACGGTCACGTCGACGAAGGCGACGCCCGTGCCGGTACCCACGATCGCGATCTCGTTGCCGTCGACGGGGTCGGTCCAGCCCCAGGAGTCGTTGCCGGCGACGCCACCCAGCTCGGCGAGCGGCACGACGGCCGCGAGGTCGACGTTCTCGCACGGGTACGGACCGGCGAAGCCCGAGGTGCACGCGGCCGGGGCGGGGACCTCGACGGGGGTGGCCGGCGTCGCGCCGGCGAGACGCTCCGCCTTCTGCGCGTCGAGCATCTCGTGGATGAGGTCGGCCTTGGCGTCCTCGACCCGCTCGTCGGCCGGCTGCAGCAGTGGCGCGAAGGCGAGCGGCACGAGCAACGCGACGGCGGCGAGCAGGGTGGTCTTCGTGACCCGGGGCTTCATCGAGGGCTCCTCTGGCTGGCTCCGCGGGGGTTCCCGGGGGCACTTCGCTGCCCGCGCCCGGTTCACCTCCCCGCGGTCGGCCCGTACCCCCGCGTAGCGTGCGCCCACCGGACGGATGAAAAGGAAACGCCGTGGACGAGGTGCTGCTGCGAGCGACCGAGGGCCGCGTCGCGACCCTGACGCTGCACCGGCCGGAGCGGCGCAACGCCATCGACCGGTCCCTCGCCGAGGCGCTCCTCGCCGCGCTCGAGCGGCTCGCCGACGACGACGACGTGTCGGTCATCGTGCTGCGGGGTGCGGGCGGCGCCTTCTCGGTCGGCGGCGATCTCGCCGCCGGGGCGGGGGGCGGGGTCGACACGGGCGACCCGGACGAGATCGTCGCGGGGCTGCGCGCCGTCATGCGGACGTCCGAGCTCCTGCGGGAGGTGCCGCAGGTCACGGTCGCCGCGATCGACGGGGCCTGCGCCGGCGCCGGTCTGTCGTGGGCGTGCGCCTGCGACCTCCGCTACGCCTCGGAGCGGGCGCGGTTCGCGACGGCGTTCGTGGACGCCGGCGTCTCGGGCGACTTCGGTGGCACCTGGACGCTCCCGCACATCGTCGGGCCGGCGCGGGCCCGCGAGCTCTACCTGCTGAGCGACCGCTTCGGCGCCGACACGGCGCTCGGGATCGGCCTCGTGACGGCGGTCCTGCCGGCGGAGGGCTTCGACGCCGGTATCACCGACGTCGCGTCGCGGCTGGCGGCCAAGGCCCCGCTGGCGCTGCGGGCCGTGAAGGCCAACCTCAACGACGCCGACCGGCTGCCGTTCGCCGAGGCGCTCGACCGCGAGGCGGAGCGCCACGTCCGGTGCGCGTTCACGGCCGACGCCGCCGAGGCGGCGGCCGCCTTCCTCGCCAAGCGGACGCCGCGGTTCGAGGGGCGGTGAGTCAGGCGCCCTCGCCGGCGGCCGCGAGCGCCTCGTCGATCTGCCGTCGCAGGCGGCGCATGCCGTGCAGCCACCGGTCGTGGTCCGCGCCCCGGCGCTCGCTGTACGTCGCGACCTTCGGGTGGGGCAGGATCAGGAACGACTCGTCGCCCAGGCCCGCGACGACCGCGTCCGCGACCTCCTCGGGCGAGATGGCCTCCGGGTCGAGCATCCCGGTCGGGTCACCCGCGAGCATCGGCGTGCGGACGCCCATGGGGCACAACGCGCTCACCTTCACGCCCCGGTCGCCGTACGCCATCGCGAGCCACTCCATCGCCGACAGCGCCGCCGCCTTCGTCGCGCCGTAGGGCATGGCGTAGATGTGGTTGAGCAGCCCGGCCGCCGAGACGGTGCCGAGGAGGTAGCCCTCGCCCCGTTCGAGCCAGTGCGGCAGGAGGGCGCGGGCGGCGTGGACGTGGCCCATCACGTTGACGTCCCACGACCGCTGCCAGCCGTCGTCGGGCGCCTCGGGTCCACCGCCGACCGCGACGCCGGCGTTGGAGCAGTACAGGTCGATGCCGCCGTGGCGGGCCAGGACGTGGTCGACGAAGGCCGCGACCTGCCCCCCGTCCGAGACGTCCACCCGCGCCGACGAGCCGCCGATCTCCGAGGCGACCGCCTCCGCGTTGCCCTCGTCGAGGTCCGCGACGACGACGTGGGCCGCGCCCTCCTCGGCGAAGCGTCGGGCCAGCGCGGCGCCGATCCCGCTGGCACCACCCGTGACGACGACGATGCGATCCCGGACGTCCACGGCGCGTCTCCTCCATCGCCCCGCCGAGGTGGCGTGGCGGTCGACCGCGGGACACCGTAGTCAGGTGTCCCCACCCGCGGGGAACGCCTAGCGTGTCCCCGCCGGGCACCCGACCCACCCGGACGACGAGGAGGCGCGCGTGGCCGTCGAGCTGACCATCGAGGAGCTCCGGGAGGCGAGGGACGTCGACCTCGGCGCGTCCGACTGGATCGAGATCAGCCAGGAACGCATCGACGGCTTCGCGGACGCCACCGACGACCACCAGTGGATCCACGTCGACCCGGACCGGGCGAAGGACGGCCCGTTCGGCACGACCATCGCCCACGGCTACCTGACCATCTCGCTCCTGCCCGTGATGGTCACGAGCATCGTCAAGGTCGCCGGCGTGCAGATGGGCGTGAACTACGGCATCGACAAGCTGCGCCTCACCGCCCCGGTCAAGGTCGGCTCGCGCGTGCGCGCCCGCGGCCGGCTCGTCGAGGCCCAGGACAAGGGCGGTGGCGTCCTCTACAAGGTCGCCGTCGAGGTCGAGGTCGACGGCGAGGACCGCCCCGCCCTCGTCGGCGAGGTGCTGTACCTGGTGTACGGCTGATGGACGGCTGACGCGTGTCGACCGCCCCGCTCGATGTTCCGAGCCCGTCGCTCGTGCTCCTCGTCGGTGTGGCCGGGTGCGGCAAGTCGACCTTCGCCGCGCGCTGGTTCGTCGAGACCGAGGTCGTCTCCTCGGATCGCTGCCGCGCGCTGATCTGCGACGACCCGGGTGACCAGAGCGTCACGGCCGACGCGTTCTCGCTGCTGCGCACGCTCATCGACCGCCGGCTCCGCCACCGCCGGCTGACCGTCGTGGATGCGACCAACGTCAAGCGTCGTGACCGCCGGCGGGTCATCGGCATCGCGGAGGCGCACGGGGTCCCCGCGGTCGCGGTCGTGCTCGACCTGCCGCTCGACGTCTGCCGCGAGCGCGACATCGCCCGGCCGCACCCCGTCGGCCCCGAGGTGCAGGACCGGCAGTTCCGCGACCTGGTGCGCACCCGCGGGCAGCTCGACGACGAGGGCTACGTGCGGGTGCACCACATCACGGACCCCGACGAACTGGTCACCCGTCCGGTCGTGCGCGTGCCGGTGGACGGACCCGCAGCGGAGGCCTAGGCCCGGTCGCGCCTCGGCTCAGGCCGTGCCGCCCGGCTGCGCGTCGTCCTCGGCGTCCTCGACGCAGCGCGTGGCGAGCGGGTAGGCACGGAGGCGGTCCTCTCCGATGGCGTCCCCACAGACCTCACAGATGCCGTAGCTGCCCTCGTCCATGCGCTCGAGCGCGTGCTCGACCTTCGACAGACGGCTCTCGGTGTGGTCGATGGTCCCTAGGCGTTCGCTGCGCTGACGGGTGTTCTCGGCCGCCTGGCTCTGCCCCGCCTCCCCGCGTGCGATGTCGTGCAGGTCCTTGTCCTGCTCGATCGGCTCCGCGGCTTCGAGGCGTTCCCGCTCGGTCTCGCGCTCCGCCTCGAGCCGTCGTCGGAGATCGTCCTGGAGTGCCTGGTCCATCATCGCTCCTTCGTGCGCGCGGGTCCGGCGGACCTGCCGACCGACAGCGCAGCGGGCGCAGGGCGCCGGCGCCCGGGCACGGACCGACCGTTCGGCCGCCCGCGGGGCGTCCGGACGCACGGGCGGACTAGTCCCGACGTGTCATCACCCCCGGTCATTCCGGGGGGTGCCCCCGGTTGGCTCCGTCGTGGAGGATGGACGTTCCCCACCCTGCTGGAGCCGCGCCGATGCGCCCTGTCTCGCGAACCGCGCACCGCACCCCGGCGGTCCTGTTCGCCGCCATCGCGGCGGTCTTGGCGATGGTGGCCGCCAGCGGGCCGGTGGCGCAGTCCGGCCGGACGGACCTGCGTTCGGTGATCGTCGTCGGCGACGCCGGCGCGGCAGCCGTCGCCGAGGCCGTCGAGTCGGTGGGTGGCGAGGTCGGTCGCGTGCTCGGCATCATCGGGGGCGTCGCCGCCGAGGTCCCGGCCGATCGCCTCGACCTGCTCGAGGGCTCGCCGGGCATCGTCGCCGTCACGGATGACCGGACGCTCGAGCCCAGGGGGATCTACGACGGGTTCGACCACGCCGCGTACGGCGGGTCGATGCACCGCATCACGGCCAACGTGATCGAGGCCGACGAGCTGTGGAAGGCCGGGTACTCGGGCGCCGGCGTGGACGTCGCCGTGATCGACACCGGCGTCGCCGAGGTGCCGGGCCTCGACGCCCCGGGCAAGGTCCTCCACGGGCCCGACCTCTCCTTCGAGTCGCAGGACGACACGACCAGCCACATCGACACGTACGGCCACGGGACCGCGATGGCGGGTCTCATCGCCGGGCGCGACACCGCGGCGGCCACGCCCGTCGCCGACGCGAGTCCCAGCGACTTCCTCGGCGTCGCCCCCGACGCCCGGATCGTGAGCGTGAAGGTCGGCGACCGCACCGGCGCGACCGACGTCTCGCAGGTCATCGCCGCCATCGACTGGGTCGTCCAGCACCGCAACACCGACGGCCTCAACATCCGCGTCCTGAACCTCTCCTACGGCACCGACGGTGACCAGGACTACGGCATCGACCCCCTCGCCTACGCCGCCGAGGTGGCGTGGCGCAAGGGCATCGTCGTCGTCGCGGCCGCCGGCAACTCCGGCAACGGCTCCGCGGCCCTCGACAACCCCGCCTACTCGCCGCACGTCATCGCGGTCGGCGCCGCCGACGGCATGGGCACCGACGGCTTCGGCGACGACGAGGTCCCCGCCTGGTCGAGCTGCGGGGACGGCACCCGCAACCCGGACCTCGTGGCGCCCGGCACCGGCATCGTGGGGCTGCGTGCCCCCGGCACCTACCTCGACGAGGCCTACCCGGCGGCACGCAAGTCCGACCTCCTCTTCCGGGGCAGCGGCAGCTCACAGTCGACCGCCATCGTCTCGGGCGCCGCCGCCCTGCTGCTGCAGCAGCGGCCGCACCTGACCCCGGCCGACGTCAAGACCGTGCTCACCGGCTCCGCCAAGCCCATCCGGTCCGTGGAGCCGCGCTGCCAGGGTGCCGGCCAGCTGAAGCTCGCCAGCACCAACGGCGTGCGCCTCCCGGGCGTCACGAACGGCGCGTCCTTCAGCACCGGCGTGGGATCGCTCGAGGCCTCCCGGGGCGCCTACCACGTGGTGGAGCGTGTGACGCCGGAGGACGGCACCGAGCCCTACGACCTCGTGCTCGAGGGCGAGCAGGACATCTTCGGCCAGCCCTGGGACCCGGCGGTGCGCACGACCGAGTCCTGGAACGAGACCAGCTGGTCCGACGAGGGCGACTGGAACACCGCCCGGTGGACCGGCACCGACTGGGACACCGCCCGCTGGACGACCGCGCGCTGGACCACCGCGCGCTGGACCACCGCCCGCTGGACCGGCAGCACCTGGACCACGGCGCGCTGGACCGGCGACTCGTGGACGACGGCCCGCTGGACCACCCCGGAGGGCTGGGGCGCGGAGACGCTCATGGGCTGGAGCACGGCGCGGTGGACCGGCGACACCTGGGACACCGCCCGCTGGACCGGTGACTGGTGGGGGACGGCGCGGTGGACCACCGTGGCCTGGCACGGCGCCCGATGGGGATGACCGCGTCCGGTACCGAACCGGCCGCCAGGCGACGGCTCAACCCCGTCGTCCTGCTCACGCTGGCCATGCTGGCGGTGAGCGCGGTGCTCCTCGCGTACCTGTGGGGGACGCCGGTCCCCAGCTCGGCACCGATCCGGCTGCCGTGGTTCGTCTTCGCCGTGGGCGCGTTCCTCGTGGAGCGGTACACGGTCAACCTGCACTTCCGTGGTGACAACCACACGCTGACGCTCGGCGAGCTGCCCCTGATCCTGGGGTTGTACTTCGCCGCCCCCGTCGAGTTCGTGCTGGGACGGCTGCTCGGGATCCTGCTCCTGAGCGTGCTGGACGGCCACCAGACCAAGCCGGCCAAGATCGCGTTCAACACCGGCCTGGCGCTGCTCGACGGGCTCGTGGCCGCGTCGGTGTGGTACCTGCTCGGCGGGGCCGAGGCACCGCTGTCGGCGCTCGGGATCCTGACGACGATCGTCGCGCTGGTCGCGACCCAGCTCGTCGGGTCCTCGCTGGTCTGGACGGTCATCGGGCTGGCACAGCAGCGCCGGCCGGACGTCGGGGACCTCCGGGAGAGCCTCGCGGTCGCCCTGCCCTTCGCCGGCGCCAACGCCGCGGCGACGCTGTCCGTGGTCGCGATGCTGACGGTCGCGCCGACGCTCGCGTGGGCGCCGGCCATCCCCTTCCTCGTGATGCTCGTCGCCTACCGGGCCTACGGCTCCGAGCGGCGCCACCGCGACACCCTCGGGTTCCTCTACGACATCGCCCGCAACGTGCACGGCGGCGCCGACGCCACCGCGAGCCTGACCCCGATGCTCCAGGAGCTCCAGCGGCACCTCTCCGCGGCGCGCGTCGAGCTCGCCGTCGGGGCCGGCGGGGCGCCGCGGATCACCACCTTCGTCGTCACGGGGGACGGCGAGGTGCTGGTCGAGACGTCCGAGGTGGGCGACCGCAGCGATCTCACCGACCTCAGCGGCTCGGTGCTCGACCCCGGTCGCCGCATGGCCGCCGTCGCCAACCTGGGTGGCCACGCCCGCCTCGTCGTCAACGTCGAGAGCGGCGTCGCCGGCGCGGACGGCTTCGACGAGGTCGGGGTGAACCTGGTCGAGTCGGTCGCCAACCTCGCGGCGACGGTCGTCGAGCGTGCCGACCTCGAGGAGATGAAGACCGCGTTCCTGTCGGCCGTCAGCCACGAGCTGCGGACCCCGCTCGCGGTCGTGATGGGCACGGCCACGACGCTGCGGCACCGTGGCGGCCAGCTGCGTGCCGACCAGACCCAGCTCCTGACGGAACGGCTCGAGGCGCACGCGCACCGCCTCGACCGGCTGCTGACCGACCTGCTCGACATCGACCGGCTCGCCCGCGGGGTGATCGAGCCACGCCGGCGCGAGGTCGACCTGAGCCTCATGGCGAGCCGGCTGGTCGACGCGCTCGAGGTCACGACCCACCCGGTCAAGCTCTACGGCAGCGGCGTCCGCGCGGACATCGACGGGCCGCAGGTCGAGCGCATCATCGAGAACCTGGTGCGCAACGCCGTGAAGTACACGCCGGCGGGCACCCCGATCGAGATCTCGCTCCAGCGCCTGCCGGACCGGGTCTGCATCCTCGTCGAGGACCGCGGGCCCGGCGTGCCGGACATCGCGAAGACCTCGATCCTCGAGCCCTTCGTCCGGCTCGACGCCGACCACCCCTCCCCCGGCACGGGCATCGGCCTCAGCCTCGTCCGACGCTTCGCCCAGCTGCACGGCGGGGACATCGAGGTACGCGACCGGCCCGGTGGCGGCGCGACCTTCTCCGTCACGCTCGTGGACGACCGCCCCGACCTCGTCGCCGCCGCGGCGGAGGCCGCGGCCCCGTCGGCTCCCGTCGTGCCGCTGCGGCCGCCCGCCTGACCCGTCGGTCCGACCGCACCGCGCAGGACCGACGCGCGGCTCGTGCGAGGACCGACCGCGCGACCGGCGCACGGGTCGGACGCAAGTATCGACAGGTGTCGATGTGATGCGTACGGTCATCGCATCGACGCTTGTCGATGCGACTCCGACCCCGAGGTAGCCAGATGTCCCGCGTACAGCTCGCTCTCAACGTCACCGACCTCGACGCCGCGGTCGCGTTCTACTCCGACCTGTTCGGGACGGCGCCGCACAAGCGTCGCGACGGCTACGCCAACTTCGCCGTCGAGGAGCCGCCGCTGAAGCTCGTGCTGATCGAGTCGGCCGAGGCCGCGGGCGGCACGCTCAACCACCTCGGCATCGAGGTCGGCTCGACCGAGGAGGTCGCCGCCGCCGTCAGCCGGCTCTCCGTCGCCGGGCTCGCCACGGACGTCCGCGACGCCGAGCTGTGCTGCCACGCCGTCCAGGACAAGGTCTGGGTCGCCGACCCCGACGGGGCGCCGTGGGAGGTCTACACGATCCTCGACGACGCGCCGGCCGATGCCGCCGTGCTGCCGATGGCCGGCGCGACGGCGGGGGGCTGCTGCTCCTCCGACGAGACCTCCGTCTGCTGCACCCCCGCCTGACCCCACCCCCTCCCCCGCCGCCACGGCACCAGAGAGGACCCGCCATGCACCCCATCGTCGCGATCTCCATCGCCCAGGCCCGCACCTCCGAGATGCAGGCCACCGCCGCCACCGAGCGTCTCGCCGCCTCGCTGCGCGCCGACGGTCCGCGCCGCGCCACCATCGCCGGCGTCGCGATCGCCGCGCTCGTCCGCCGCGTCCGCGACACTGCGTCCACCCCCGCCGCCCCCTGCCCCACCTGCTGATCGGAGCCGCCGTGGAGGTCAAGACCATCGACGTCTGCTGCGAGCCCGTCGTCGACGTGGCGCTGGGCGAGGCCCAGGCGATCGACCTCGCCGCCGCGTTCAAGGTGCTGGCCGACCCCATCCGCCTGCGGCTGCTGAGCCTCATCGCGACCGCCGGTGCCGGCGAGGCCTGCAGCTGCGACCTCGTCGAGCCGCTCGGGCGCAGCCAGCCGACGGTCAGCCACCACCTGTCGGTCCTGACCGAGGCGGGCCTGCTCACCCGCGAGCAGCGCGGCAAGTGGGCCTACTTCCGCGTCGTCCCCGAGCGCCTCGAGGTCCTGCGCGCCGCCCTCGCCACCTGATCCCGTCCGCGACCCGAACGGACGCGGGATCCGCCGGAAGGCGCGACAGCGAGCCCCGGCGGGAGTAGCGTCCCCGCGGGGGCGCGGGAGGGTCCGGGCATGGGCGAGGCGCATCAGGTCCGTGGGGTCTGTCCCCTCGACTGCCAGGACTCGTGCGCCTGGATCGCGCACGTGGAGGACGGCCGGGTGGTCCGGGTGACCGGCGACCGCGACCATCCGGTCACCCGCGGCTCGTTGTGCGCCAAGGTCAAGGACTACGAGACCCGCACCTACGCGCCGGACCGGCTGCTCCATCCGCTCCGGCGCGTCGGTCCCAAGGGGAGCGGGACGTTCCGCCGGGTCGGCTGGGACGAGGCCATCGCGCTCATCGCCGAGCGCTTCGAGGCCATCATCGCCAGCGACGGCCCCGAGGCGTTGCTGCCGCACTCGTTCCTCGGGTCCATGGGCGCCGTGCAGCGGCGGTCGCTGATGCGGCTCTTCCACGCCCTCGGCGCGTCCCGGCCGGTCGGGAGCGTGTGCGGGAACGCCGGCAACGTGATCGCCGCCGACGGCCACGACCTCGGCTTCGATCCGGAGGACATGGCCGAGGCGCGGTTCGCGCTCGTCTGGGGTGCCAACCCGCTCACCACCTGCCACCACAACTGGCACTTCATCACCGAGGCGCGGCGGCGGCACGGCGCGCGCATCGTCTGCATCGATCCGCTGCGGACGCGGACGGCCCGGGCGGCGGACGAGCACGTCGTCATCCGTCCCGGCACGGACTGGGCCCTCGCCGCCGGGATCGGCCGGATCGTCCTCGCCGAGGGGCTCGGCGACCGCGCCGACGCCGAGGCGCGGGCGCTCGACCTGGACGCCTACGCGGCCCAGGTCGAGCCCTGGACCCCCGATCGCGTCTCCGAGGCGTGCGGGGTGGAGGCCGCGACCGTCGTCCGGCTGGCCCGCGAGTACGGCGAGGCGCGGCCGGCGCTGCTGCGCGCCGGCATCGGCGTCCAGCAGAGCGTCGGAGGGGACGCGCTCGTGCGTGCCCTGTCGGCGCTGACCATCGTGGCCGGCCACTGGCGCCACCGCGGGGGCGGCCTGTTCATCGAGTCCTACCCGGACCTCCCGGACGCCCGGGCCGCGCGCCCGGACCTGGTCGCCGGCGCGCCCCGGCCCCTCGACATGGCCCGGCTCGGCGACCTGCTCACCGACCCGCAGCTGGACCCGCCCGTCCGGGGCCTGATGGTGTGGGGGGCGAACCCCGCCACGGTGCAGACCGATGGCGCGAGGGTGCGCGCCGGGCTGGCGCGCGAGGACCTGTTCACGGTCGTCGTCGAGCACTTCCTCACCGACACCGCCCGCTACGCCGACGTCGTGCTGCCCTCGACGACCCAGCTCGAGCACCTCGACGTCCAGGGCGCCTGGGGGCACCACTACATCAGCGCCAACCTGCCCGCGATCGCGCCGCTCGGCGAGGCCCGGACCCACGGCGACATCATGCGCGCGCTCGCCGCGGCGCTCGGGCTCGACGATCCCGCCCTGCGGGAGACCGACGAGGAGATCGCGACCTCGGCGCTGCCCGACGGGCTCACGCTCGCGGAGGTGCAGGCCACCGGCTGGGTCAAGCGCTCACCGGCACCGGGGCCCGTCCGCCCGGTCCGGCTGGTGCACGAGACCCCGCACCTGACGCGGACGCCGCCGGGGATGCTGCAGCTGCTGACCCCGAAGGCGCACCACCTGATGAACTCGAGCTTCGCGAACATGCCCCGGCACCGGGCCGCGATGCAGGAGCCCACCGTGGAGCTCCACCCGGACGACGCCGCGGCCCGGGGTCTCGCCGACGGCGACCGCGTCGAGGTGCGCAACGCCGGCGCGGCCGTCCAGGCCCGCGTGCGTGTCAGCGACGACACCTCGTCGGGCGTGGCCGTGCTCGTCGGCAAGTGGTGGAGCGCCGACGTGGGCGGCGCCGGCGTCAACGGCCTCGCCCCGGCGGCCTGGTCGCCGGGCGGGCAGCCGGCCTACAACGAGACGTTCGTCGACGTCGTGGCGGCCGGCGAGCCGGCGGCGACGGACACCACCGCGACGGTCCCCGCGGCCCCCTGAGGGATCACCCCGCGGAGCCGACCGACCGCAGCGCCTCGAGGGCCTGGTCGGCGTGGACCTGCATGTCGGTCTCGGAGGAGATGACGCGCAGGACGGTGGCGTCGCGGTCGACCACGACCGTCATCCGCTTGCTCCACAAGGGGCCGATGCGCTTGGCGCCGAAGATGTCCGAGATCGTCCCGTCGGGATCGGCCGCCAGCGGGAAGTCGTAGTCGTGCTCCTCGCGGAACCTCCGCTGGGTCGCGACGTCGTCGCGGCTGACGCCGAGGCGGCTCGCCCCGAGCTCGGCGAACTCCGCGGCGAGATCGCGGAAGTGGCACGCCTGGGCCGTGCATCCGGCCGTGAAGGCCTTGGGGTAGAAGAACACCGCCACCGGACCCTCGGCGAGGAGCTCGGAGAACCGGACCTCGCGTCCGTCGTCGAGCGTGGCGGTGAAGTCCGGGACCTGGTCGCCTTCTCGCACGGGAGCCTCCGACGTCGCTGGGGCCGGGCGGCGGACCCGGCCCCACCGACCCTAGAAGGTGAGCGCGTCGCCCTGCGAGCCGCGTCGGGCCGCCCGGAGGGTCCACAGCTTGGCGAGCCCCACCACGGCCGACAGGTCGCCCACGACGGCCACGGCCCAGCGGACGGCGGGCTCGGCGGCGGTGGGGTCGGCGAGCGCCACGCCGACCGCCGCCACGGCGAACGCGAGATCGACGGCCACGAGACCGCGGACGCCCGCCGGCGTGGGCCGGCGGTCGACCACGGCGTTGGCGATGCCGTTGGCCACGAGGACGGCCGCGAGCAGCAGCACGGGTCCGATGCCGGTGAGGCCGGCCAGGGGCGCGAGCCAGCCGGACAGGACGGCGAGCGCGACGCCGCCGGCGATGTTCGCGACGGCGTCGACGCGCAGGACGATCGGCAGGACGGGGGGCAGGGTGATGCGGGACATGCGGGCTCCTCTCAACCGAGCTGGTAGGTGACGAGACCGGAGGCGACGGCTGTCCCCCCGGACGAATGGTCGAGCAGCGTCGAAGACGATCTCGCGCTCGTGACGTCCACACGGACGGTCGTGAGCCGGCGGCCGCGACGCAGGACCTCGGCGACGGC